>JBEBFV010000452.1:0-5212 GCA_040081795.1 Limisphaerales bacterium
GCGCGTGGCCTGGAGCAGGAACATCATCGCCGCCCACGGCTGCGGCTTGTGGCGCAGGCGGTTGATGAGGTGGATGATGACCGGCACCAAGACCAGCGGCAGGCCCCAGAGGAGGAAGGGTTGGAGGAAGGTCATGGGAACGCGGAACGCGGAATGCGGAATGCGGAATGGCGGTCCATCTCAACGATTTCGTTCACCCGTTGGCGAGCAATTGAACTTGCGCTGAAGCTCTGCGAGCAGCTTCGGCGACCATTTCTCACGCGAACAAGCCGTCTTCACCAAACGGAGCGCTTCCTTGTCGTGTGTTAGGTCATCGTTCACCGGAAAAACCTCAACCTGCGTGCCGTCGGGAGGCGGCGTTGTTGTAAGGAACCGGACTTTGCCCCCGCAAACGATGCCGATGTAGGTCTTGTCCATTTGGAAAGGCGTTACGTGCCGCGACTGTATTTGCGCTGGGAATCAAAGAGCAACGCATTTTGAGTCCCTCGCCGCAGGCGAAGACTTTGCTTGCCGCACGTCAGAACTCTGTTTCAATCCGCCTCGTTCAGTCAGAAGAAAGAATGTAGCAACAACAAAAACACAATTTGCGGACTTCGGTCGCTGTCCATCACGAAACTGGCAGTTTCATCTCAAACAACAGCGCTAGAAGCACGCCCCCTCGGGCGTGCCGAAAGCGTTCTTTTGAGGGCATGCCAGTGCCTGTGATGGGGCGTGAGTAGTCACGCCCCTTTTCGTTTTGGCAAGGTCGGAACCGCAAAGCAAAGGCTCCTACCATGAAAATCCTACTGTTCCTGCCTCTCGCCGCTCTATCCGGTTGCCTGTTAGTCGGGTGCTCCAAGAAGAATGACAACCAACCCACTGCGCCTACGACTCAAACCCAATCGGCAGTCGAAAGCCCGCCTGCGGTGAAGCCTCCGAATCAACCGGAGGCACAGAAGTCAGAGCAAGCCGTCGGAAAAAACGAGAAGCGAATGCCGATGACGCAGGAATACGTGGACAAGTTTTCGACGGCCTATGCCAAGAAAGCCGACAAACAACTGGAGGCAGGTGCAGTGAACGGTTGGACCATTGTGATGCTTGGAAAGGACGTGATTGAGGGCATGGGTTTCAACTTCGAGAAAACCCTCCTCTACCACACCATCAAAGTTGTGCCTTCCGGTGGAGTTGCGGAGCGACAATTTAGACCGTTCTTTTTGCTGCCTGCCAGCGACCCCGACGAAAGCTTCAGCCGAAAGCTTATCTCGGCCAAGACTCAGGCCTATTTCAAGCTGCTCATGGGGCCTGCCCCCGCTGCCCCAAGGTTATCCTTGTTTGAAAAACCAAAATATCCGGAGCAGTCGCTCGTGTTCCTCAATGCGATACTCCTACTGCATGAAAGGTATGGCACGAACACCTTCAATGTCAGTCAAACCGTCGCGGTGTTCAAAGAACTCAAGGCTACGGGAAAACTCGCATACCAACCACCGGACGACGGCCGGTCACGAATGGAAGCAGGACACTTGGCGGTTTGGAATTATGACTCCAAGGCAAATCACACATGGCGCATTATCGCGGACTTCATGGGGAACGATGTGCATGCCGATACATTCGTGCAAATAAACCGAGACGTTGACGAGGCGGAGGCCAAATTGTTTCTCAAAATCATTGATTTGAACGCGCTCAAGAAGTTTTTCAGCGACGCCAAGGAATATGCAGCCAACAAGACTGAATCAGCCACCAAGGCCAAAGCAGCGGTAGAAGAGCGAGAGCGCCGACTGAAGGAAATGACCTCAGAAATGGAGCGGTTCATCAACTAGCCAAGCACTGTATGAAAAGACACAAAGGCAACAGCAAGAAATTCCCTGAACTGAGTTTTGGCGAGCAGGCAAAGTCCATCAGTGCGAACCTCATCATTCTTGAGCGGCAGATTCGAGCGCGAATGAGGAAAGCTCGCGAGTTGGGCAAGAACGAGCGAGACGTTCTGTCAAAATCAGTGGCCCAAATTTCAAGACTACTGAAACGGCTGGCTGATTGATTCTCCCTCGCCTCGCCTTGTAACGGCGTGCGGAAAACATCGGTGATGCTGGCTCAGTGCGCACCGACTTGGTGCGCGCGCTCGTTGAGGAAGTCCGCGAGCACCTTGCCGGGCTCCTGGTCGGTGACGACTTCGCGGTAGTCGGCGTTGAATTCGAGGCAGGCTTGGCGGAGGCGGGCGCGGTGGGCGTCGAAGGCGCGGAGGTATTCGTCGCGCACCATCGCCGGCTCGGTCACGAGGCTGAAGGGGCTTTCCAAATCCTGGAAGCGCAGCGGGCGGTCGAACTTGAACTCCATCTCCATCCGGTCCAGCAGGTGGAACACGGCGAGGTCGTGCTTCTGGAAGCGCAGGTGTTGCAGGCAGCCCAGCAGCGGCTCCAGCTCGCAGAAGAAGTCCGAGAACACGATGACCAGCGCGCGGCGGCGGATTTTCTCGGCGAGGTCGTGCATCGCGCGGAGGAGGGTGGTGGGGCCGCGTGGTTCGAGGGTTTCGAGGGCGTTGAGGATTTCCTGAAGGTGCGCGGGGTTGCGGCGCGGCGGGAGCTCGGGCGTGGCGTTCTCGCCGACGCAGTAGAGGCCGGCGGCGTCGCCCTGCTGCACGGCGAGGTAGGCGAGCGTGCCGGCGAGCTGGCGGGCGAAGGCGAACTTGCTCGGGCCGGACTTGCCCGCGAAGGCCATCGAGGCGCTGGCATCGAGGATGAGGCAGCAGCGGAGGTTCGTGTCCGCCTCGAACTCCTTCATGTAGTAGCGGTCGGTGCGGCCCAGCACGCGCCAGTCGAGGCGGCGGAGGTCGTCGCCCGGCACGTAGCTGCGATACTCGGCGAACTCAACGCTGGAGCCGCGGTGAGGGCTTTTGTGGTGGCCCGAGACGCTGCCCTCCATGGCGAAGCGCGACACCAGCGGCAGGTGCGCGAGCTGGGCGAGCACGGCGGCATCGAGAAAGGAGTGGGGTTTGGTGTCGGGGGTGCTCACTCAATTGTTTCGGGCAAAACGGTGAATCCGCGTTTGGCCGCCAAGGCCCGCTGACGATTGTCGAAGCTCAGGAGGTGCGTCGCGCCCGCCAACTCGGCGGCGGCTAGGTGCAGCGTGGCGGAAGGATTGCCGTGCCAGCCGTTCGATTCCCGAGTGACGGCGATGGCGCGGGCATACGCAGGCTTCCACTCAATCGAACCGACCGTGAAGACAAGCTCGGTATGGTAGTTGCGCCACCAGCCTAGGCCGCGCTTCACCAGCGGAATCGCGCGCGCATCATGGTCCTCAGCCTGGCGGGCGAAGTTCTCGACCTGGAGGACGTGAAGGTCGTTGAGGCGGAACGGCGGTGGAAACGCGTTGAGTGTTTCCACGGCCTGCCGGCTGGCCCGCTCATGAAACAGGAGCCGCGCGAGAAACGTGAAATCCAGATACGGCGTCATGCGGCCGCGTGGTTTACCGGTTGCCGCAGACGGTATCTGGCGGGATCAAAGTCCATTGTCCACCTTGGCCAGCAGCCGGTCGAACGTGTAGTTGCCGTAGGCGGCCTTCAGGTTCTTCATGAAGTCCGGCAGCTTTGCTTTGTGTCGAGAGGTGCGCGGAGCCGACGCGCGTCGCACACGGCTGGCCGGGCTGGTCTTTTTCGGGGTGGCGATCTTCATGGCGAAAGAGTCTGCCGGTGTCCTCAGTCCGTCAAGTTTCCGACTTGTCAGCAACGGCGAAACGCTTCGAATGCAACAGCCAGAAGCCAAGCGCTGCTTGAATTACAGCTCCACATACTCTCCCGCTGCGGTCCAGAGTCAGCGACCCCAGCAACTCCGCGAGGAGCAATGCTCTCAGCCAGCATATCGCGACTAGCGCTGTCAGCATTCCCGCCATCAGGCCAACTGCGGCCCAAGCCGCAACTGGAGGCGCACCAAGACGCTTTGCCACGAAAGCACACTCGAAACCGACAAGACCAATCAGCGTTGGGACAGCGAGCGGCAGCACACCAAATAAAAACGTAACGCTCGCAAGATGGTTGCCGCCTGGTTGTGCGATGGGCGTCCCGGAACGCGCCTCAAGCACGGCTAGGAACGAGTCCACAATCATTGAAAACAGCGCAGTTACGACAAGGAAGGTTCCCACTCCTCCAACCAGCACTGATTTGCGAAATGCGCTCATGGCTGAGAGCAAACTTACTTCGCAGTTTTGCCCTCTCTCCCCCGCAGCTCCCCCAGCAGCCGCTCAATAATCTTCGGACTCGTCATGCCTTCGGTCTGCGCCTGGAAGTTGGTCAGGATGCGGTGCGTCAGGACGGGCTGAGCGACGGCTTCGATGTCTTCCATGCGGACGAGGTAGCTGCCGTTGAGGACGGCGTGGGCCTTCGCGCCACGGATGAGGTATTGCACGGCGCGCGGGCCGGCACCCCACGTCACCCACTTTTTTATCCACGCGGGCGCGGACTCATCGGCGGGGCGGGTCATGCGGACAAGGTCCACGGCGGTGTCGTAAATGTGGTCGGGCACGGGCACGCGCTGGATGAGCTGCTGAAACGCGATGACCTGCTCGCCGGTGATGAGCTTCTCCAGCGCGGCGGGCGCGTTCCCGGTCGTGGCGCGAGCGATCTGCCGCTCCTCCTCCATGCTCGGGTAATGCACGTGGATGAAGAACATGAAGCGGTCGAGCTGCGCCTCGGGGAGCTGGTAGGTGCCTTCCTGCTCGATGGGATTCTGCGTCGCGAGCACGAAGAATGGCTCGGGCAGTTTGAAGACCTTGCCGCTGGCCGTGACCTTGTGCTCCTGCATGGCTTCGAGCAGCGCGGACTGCGTCTTGGGCGGCGTGCGGTTGATTTCGTCGGCGAGGACGATGTTCGAGAACAGCGGGCCTTTCAGAAAGACGAAGGCACGTTTGCCGGGCTGGTCGGTCTCCTGGAGAATGTCCGTGCCGGTGATGTCGCTGGGCATCAGGTCGGGCGTGAACTGGATGCGGTTGAACTGGAGGCTCATCACCTCGGCGAGCGCGTGGACCATCGTGGTCTTGGCGAGGCCGGGCACGCCCATCAGCAGTGCGTGACCGCGCGAGAGAATGGCGATGAGCAGTTCCTCGATGACGGCTTCCTGGCCGATGATGACCTTTGCGATCTCCACACGGAGCTGCGCGTGGAGCGTGCGCATCGCGTCAATGGCGGCGACATCGGCATCTGAGACTTGGGGGACGGAGACAGGGGAGGTTGCGTAAGGCATAGTGA
>JBEBFV010000453.1:0-5211 GCA_040081795.1 Limisphaerales bacterium
AATAGCCGGAGTGAAGACCTTCCCACGGCTCGTCGAATTTCAGCACGGCCCCCTCGTCGCGCGGCTCGTGCAGGTGCAGGCTCACGCGGTCGAGCCGCCCGATGAGATGCTGGTCCACGAACAGCTCGCGCCGCGAGCCGATGTCCAGCGGCGCGTCCGCGGCGCGTCCGCTGCCAGTCACCAGCAGGCTGGCGGCGAGTGCCAGCGAGGATTTCAGGAGGTTCTCGGAGGTCATGATGGTGGGTTGGGGCGTCTCACCGCTGTGGCTTCGATTTCGTAACGCAGCGTGGGCGGGAGGCAGCCGGTGATCGTGGTGCGGGCGGGGAACGGCGCCGAGAAGCATTCCCGGTAAAGTTCATTGAAGCGTGGCAGGTCTTCCACATCGCGGACGTAGTTGCGCGTCTGCACGACGTGCGCGAGGTCGCTGCCGGTGGATTCGAGCACCAGCCGCAGATTCTCAACCGACCGGCGGAACTCGCCATCGAAGGTGTCGCTCACGATCCTGCCCGCACCATCCACCGACGCCTGCCCGGAGACGAAAATCAAATCGCCCACGACGACGGATGGGCTGAAGGGCAGGTGTGAGGCCGGCGTGCCGGCGGCGCGAGGGTGGGAGACGAGCGGGTGATTCATGGCCGGCTTCACACGGGTTTCCACTCGCTCGCGTGCCGCGCGAAGCCGCGTTCCGCCTTCTGCAAAGCCTCGGCCACATCGGCCTGCCGGTGGGCGAGGCTGACGAACCACAGGCCGCGTTCAATGGCCCGCACGCCCTCGTCCAGCAGGCAGCGGCGAAGATGTGTCCAGCGTGTGGCATCATGGCGGCGCACGTGGTCGCGGTAATCACGAATGGTCCCTTCCGCTGCGCCGGCCTTGAGCATGACGGTGTGAAAGACAAGCCCCGGCCCCTGCGGGCGCAGCGGGATGCCGTGGCGGTCCGCGATTGCGCGCAGTCCGGTCATCATCTGCTGGCCGAGTGCGGTGACCTCGCGCGGATGCCGGTCGCCGAGCTCGGCGATGTTGTCGAGACACCACTTGCTCGCGGCTAGGCAGAGGGGATTGCCGTTGAGCGTGCCCGCGTGGACGACCGCGCCTTCAATGATCTTCCTCATCGCCACCTGCTTTCCCACGAGCGCGGCAAACGGAACGCCGCCGCCGACCGCCTTGCCCAGAATCGTCAGGTCGGGCACGAAGCCGAAATGACTCTGCGCTCCACCGGGGCCGAAGCGGAAGCCGGTGATTGTCTCGTCGGCGATCATCAGCATCCCCTCGCGGTCGCAGAGATCCCGGATGGTCTCGATCATGCCGGGCACCGGCTCCATGCACCCGGTGTTGCAGAGCACGGGCTCGAAAATGATCGTAGCAATCTGGCCCTTGAACTCCGCGACGCGTTGGCGCAGGTGGCCGGGATCGTTCCAGCGCACTACGACGAATTTCTCCAGCACCTCGGGGATGACGCCCTGGCTCGGGTGCAGTCGCGTGGGCGCCTCGTCCGTGCCCCAGTTGTCGGGCGGCGGCGCAAAGCCGACCAGCCCTTCGTCAGCCCAGCCGTGGTAGTGGCCCTCGAACTTGAGGACGAGCGGACGCCCCGTGTGGCCGCGCGCGAGCCGCAGCGCGGAGAGCACCACCTCGGTGGCGGAGTTGTTGAACCGCACGAGCTCCGCGGAGGGAATCATCGCCTGCAAACGCTCGGCGACCTCGATCTCCAGCTCCGACTGGGCGGCCCAATGCGTGCCGAGCCTGGCCTGCGCCGCGATGGCCTCGGCCATGCCGGCGGGAGCATGGCCGTAAAGCAGCGCGCCCTGGCCGATTTGGAAATCAATGTATTCGTTGCCGTCCACATCCCACACGCGGGGGCCTGCGCCGCGCTGGAAGGAGAGCGGCACGGGCTGCTCCATCTTGCGGATGCCGCTGTTCACGCCGGCGGCGATGCTGCGGGTTGCGCGCTCGAAGAGCTTTCTGGAATTGGCGTAGCGGTCAGTCATTTTGAGAGCAGGCATCAGTGCGCGCCGGCTTCAAAGCTGGCGTCGTTGAACATGGCGACACATCCAGCCTGCGGGGCGCACAACACAGGGTAGGGGATTGGTCACGTCACGGACAAGATTTCACAGGCCGACGCGCGAACAAAACTCGGGCACCCCCCGGATGCCGGGCCGCAACCGGAACAGCGCGCCCGCGCCCGCGCCTTCCGTTGCCCGCTGGTCACCGCCAGCGGTCGTCACATACAGGTCGGCAAGTCCGTCACCGCCGAAGCTGGCGCTGGAGACCTTTCTCGCCGGGAATGTGATGCGCCGCTCCTCGCTCCCATCGGGCGCGAACCGCACGAGCACGCCGCCGTCCCAACGCGCGGACCAGACACAGCCCTCGGCGTCCACGGTCATCCCATCGGGCAGGCCTTCGCCCTCGGGAGTGCGGACGAACAACTGTTGATTCGCAATGTCGCCGGTCGCCACGTCGTAGTCGAAGCGGCAAATCTCACGCTTCAAAGAGTCGGTGTGGTAAAGGTGCCGGCGGTCGGGCGTGAAGCCCAGGCCGTTGGAACAGGCCACGCCGCCGAGCAGCTTGGTGAGCCGTCCGTCAGTGTCGAGCCGGTAGAGCGAGCCGGCGTGCTCCTCGCAGGACATCGTGCCGCAGAACACCCGGCCTGCCGGGCCGGCGATCACATCATTGAAGCGAGAGCCGAGTTCGCCGGGGGTTTCTGCGATCACCGTCGTGAGTTTTCCATCGCGCCAAATCTTCACGGCGCCGCGCGCCATGAACAACAGCAGGCCGCCGTCAGCCTGGATGGTGAAGCCGCCAACCACCTCCCCCTCGAAGAACAGCTCATGCTGGGCTGTGGCTGGATCGTGGCGGAACATTTTTCCCGCCGGAATGTCGGTCCAATAAACGCGTTTCTCGGTCGGATGCCAGAGCGGCCCCTCGCCAATCACGCACTGGCAATCCGCAATGAGTTCTGGTTTCACCGGTCGGAGTGTGCTCGTTTCTGGTGGTGGTTGCAGGAAGGAAATCCGCCCCTGTTTGCCGCCTGCGCCTACTGGTTCACCAGCCGCACTTCCACCTTTTGCTTGTCCACGAAGTATCTCTTGCCGGGCGGCGGCGGGGGCACGGAGGGAATTATCTTGGCGCGGACCAGGACGGTCAAATCATCGGACACGACTGGGCTCACCTCGTAGTGCACCTTGAGGGCTTGGTTCAATTGCTCCAGGCTCACCGTGGCTCCCGGCTCATTGCGCGGCATAGCTACGGGTGCGGGAGGGGCGGCAGCCTCCGTGGGCGGTGCTTTTCGCCGGCAACCGCAAATCACGGTGCAGGCCAGGGCGAGGAGAAGGAGCCGGGTTGACATGAGGGGAGCGTTCTCCGATGGCGCAGGGAATCGACCTACAGTCCGCC
This sequence comes from Limisphaerales bacterium, assembly GCA_040081795.1. GTDB lineage: Bacteria > Verrucomicrobiota > Verrucomicrobiia > Limisphaerales > SXTU01 > SXTU01. Next base: position 3,388 of record JBEBFV010000453.1, read on the forward strand.
CCACATGTTGGTGCCTCGGACGAATTCAATGCGCGTAACCAAACGGGCGGAGCCATCCGCAAACCCCATCGATGCCTTGTCAGCCGGGTTCCGTTGCGTGGTCCCTGAGATGCCATGGGACGCGGACAGGCCGTTGTAATAGGGGTTGCTCAGTGCGCTATGCCCATCCACCACCCCATCACCGTCGTAGTCCGTGTTGAAGGTCCAGTTGGCAGGCGAGTAAACGATGTTGGTGGCGTCCAACAGCAGGTAGGTGGTGGGCGGAATCACCGCCAGCCGCTTGGAACCGGAGCCGAGTGCTCCAAGGGACGGCGCCAGGTAGCGGAACACCACGCCGTAGTTGATGCTGTAGGTCGCGGCATTATTGAGATGTCTGACCCGGGGGCATTCCAAATCGCGCCCGCCGAATGCGCCGGCGGCGGTGGTCGTGCTGGTCACGTTGGTGCCGGCGATGTAGCGGCTGATGGCCATCCACCACCAGTTGGTGAAAGGCGCGGGGAAATTGTAGGCGAAGTGCGGAAGCTGGTCGTCGTTGTCGCCCGCGTAGAGGAGCATCCCCAGCGTGACTTGCTTCTTGTTGCTCACGCACTTGATGCCGATCGACTTGTCCTTGGCCTTCGACAGTGCCGGCAGGAGCATTCCTGCCAGGATCGCGATGATCGCGATGACGACGAGGAGTTCGATGAGGGTGAAGGCGGAGGAGGACCTGGATTTCATGGCGGGAATCAGTTGGCTGCCTGACCGAGGCGGTTCGTTCTACTGACCATGCCCTTACCTTTACCTTGCCGGTGTCCGGGGACAACCTTAAGGTGCTGGTCACTTTGCGGGACCAGATGACAGCCAAAACCGCCCAAGCCCCAGCACTGCCAAGGCGCCTCTCGCTCGTCGCACAGACGATGCACAGCCTGTGCGAGGGCATTCGCGGCGGCCACTGGCAGAAACATCTGCCCGGCGAGCGCGAGCTGTGCGAGCGCCTGCAAGTAAGCCGCCGCACCTTGCGGGCGGCGCTGGAGGAGATGCAGCGCACGGGCTGGCTCGATGTCTCTCAACGCCAGTGCCGCCGCATTCGGCGCCAGCGCGCCATGGCAAAGCCCGGCGCGGTGAAAGGCATGGTGGCTGTGTTGTCCCCTTCGCCGTTGCAGGCGATGTCCCAGAAGGCGCTTGTGCTGGTGGATGTGCTGCGGGAAAAACTGGCCAACGCGGGCTGCTCGATGGAGCTGCATGTAATCCCGCGCTGCTTCTCGGCCCATCCGGCGCGTGCGCTCCAGCAGATCATTCAGGCCCGCCCCGCCGCCGTATGGCTGCTGGTCGGTTCTGCGGAGCCGACCCAGCAATGGTTCTTCCGCCAGAGGCTGCCCTGCCTGGTTCTGGGATCCTCCTGCCCGGGCATCGCCCTGCCTTCTGTCGATGCGGACCATCGCGCCGTCTGTCGGCACGCGGGCGGCCTGTTGTTGCGGAAGGGACATCAGCGGATCGCCCTGGTGCTGCCGCAGAGGAATGCCGCCGGCGATGTCGCCAGCGAGGAGGGGTTGCGTGAATCGTTGGGCACCGGGCGCGACACGCAGCTTCGCGTGCTGCGGCACGATGGCACCGCTGCGCATCTCTGCTCCCTGCTGGACGACGACTTGCGGGAGCCCGGCCCCCCCACCGCCTACGTCGTCGCGCGCCCGGCCCATGTGCTGACAGTGATGATGCACCTGATGCGCCGGGGCCGGCGCATCCCGCAGGATGTGGCCGTCATCTCGCGTGACGACGACACGTATCTTCAGGCCACCAGCCCGTCCATCGCGCGCTACGCCGTCGATCCCGCCCGGTTCGCACGCC
>JBEBFV010000454.1:0-5210 GCA_040081795.1 Limisphaerales bacterium
GCGTCCACGCGAGGTCCACGCGGTCGGTGCTGCCGATGATGGCCTCGACGCGTGTCTGCTTGCCGGCGGGCGGGCGCTTGAAGGCGACGGCGCTGGGGAACTCGACATCCGCGTCCGCCTCCTCGATGACCGCGCTGAACTGGCTGGCCAGCGCGGGCGGCAGGCCGAAGCCGAGCCGGCGCTTGGTCACGTCGCCCTCGAGGCGCGCGAGGAGTTTGAGTTCCACCGTGACCGCGCCGGTCTTGGGCAGCCAGACGCGGGCGGAGCCGTTTTCGCGCACCAGCCGCGCCTCGCCGGACTTGGCGGTGAAGCTCTGAATGGCCACATCGCCGCCGAACAGGGTGAAGGTCTGGTTCGTGCCGGTGGAACTGAGCACCAGCGTGGCGGTGAACTCGGCGGATTTCTCGCGGAGCGTGCCGGTGTAGGTGGCGGACTGGAGGGTGACTGCCGATTGGCGATTGCCGATTGCCGATTGGTCCTGGCCGAACGCGTTCGGCGCGAGCAGTGAGCCGACGAGGCACAGGAGGGCCGCAGCGGGCGGGACGGAGCCGCCGGAAGTTGGCGGATTGGAATCAGTCGAAGGCGATGGTGCAGTCGGAGCCGAGGGCGTCGAAGGCACCGCAATCGGCAATCGGCAATCGGCAATCGGCAATTGCCTCGGCCAGCACTTCCACGCGAGCCAGCCAAGAACAAGCGCCCCGACCGACGGCACGGCAGCGATAAGAACCCAATGCAGCGTCCGCGCCGACAGCCCCAGCCACACCACGCCCGCGAGCGCGAGCGCGATGCCCAGCGCGATGCCGAAGCTGCTGCGCTCCGCGCTGCGCCAGCAGAGGAGCGCCCACAGCAGCCCGCCGACGAAGAGCGCGAGCTGCCCGGCGGACTGCGCCGCGCGGAACTTGCCCAGCGGCATCAGCGACAGCTCAATGCCCAGCGGCTCAGACTTGAGATTGAGCACCTTGGTGAACGTGAGCGCCTGCCCGCTGCGCGGAATGTCAATCCGGATGGACCGCATCCCCGCCGCCACCTGCGCGGCCTCGCCGGAGGCGTTGGCAAACCCCCAACCCGGCGCTCCGGCTCCGCCACCGCTCAACCCGCCAACGGCAAGCGCGCCGAGTTGGAAAGCTCCGGCGGGCGAAGCTTGAGGCGCACCAGTTCCGTCTGTCGTGGCGAATTGAGCTGCGGCTTGCCCAGCTAAACCTCCCCTTCGGTCAACTTGGATTGAGTTTTGAATGCCCGGAACTGAGAAGTTCTTTGCGTCTCCATCGGCGAATGAGAGCGTCCCAGCCGCTGTGGCGGGCGCTGGAACGGGTGCTGTCGCTGAAGGCGGTGTCATGGGCACTGGTCCGGCAGCGGCTTTGCGCTCGGAAAGCGCCAAGTTCTCTGACTTGAACCGCACGGCGCGGCCAGCTTCCGCAGGTCTGCCAGCCGACTCCTCTTTGCGCGACTCGGAAAGCTTGTCTACCTGGGCCGAAAGTTGGCGGGCCATCACATCGCTAGATTCACGCTGAGGCTTGGATGCGAGTGCAGGCTGTTTGGCTGACGGTAGGTTTAACGCGCTTTCGCTGCGAATTGCCTCTTCAACAAGATTGGCCTGGCCCTTAGTGAGGGCGAGTTCCACCGCTGAACTCGGGTCATCGGCCGCTAATTCAGCGTAGACTGCTCTCCCCCCGCGGCCCTCCCCACGAGTCAAGGTCTCTCCATCACCACCCAAACTATCCATCAACTTGTATCTACTGTGGAATGACGGCAGAGACATTGCCGCGAGCACGGCGAGGACTGCCACGAATCCACCGAAGCGCATGAGCGCCTTAACTCCACCGCGCCGGCCCGTGACGATGGCCCCGTAAATCAACGCGACGATTCCCCCAAAGAAAAGCACGCCGCCGCCTTCGTTCCGCAAAAACACTCGGTAGTAAGCCACGAAAGCGCGCCACGCGTCTGCGAGTTCATACGTTGTTCCCCGTGCGATGCTCATGGTGCCGCCGAAGCTGGAGACGCGTTTGGTGGACGGGACGAAGAGCTGCCACTCGGCGTAGGTGTTGGGCACGTCGTTGGTCGGGGCCTGGAACTGGACCCGCTGCGGCAGCCAGCCTGTGAGCGCGGTGAGCTTCTGCTGATAAACGAGGTCCACGGCGAAGGCCTCGTCGCGGTTCGCACCGCGCGGCAGCGGGACGACCAGCCACTCGCCGTCGCGCTCGACCTTGCTCGACTCGTTGTTCACGTAGCAGCCCCAGAGCGTGGCCCCCGGCGGAAGGCCGAAGCGCTGGAACTGCCTGTCGTTGTTCTTCACCATGAAGCTGGCCTGCGTGAGCATCTCGCCCGCCTCGGTCACGACGCTCGTGAGCTGCGTGCGGTCGGCCACGGCGTCGAGAAGGCGGACCTCGTCGTATCGAGCCGCGTCCGCCGTGAGCGCGAAGTCCCCGCCGGTGTAGCGCCACGCCAGCAGCACGGGCCGCGTGCAGAGCGCGCGGTCGGTCTCGGCCAGCTCGCTCGGGTCAATGGCCCGCAAGGGCTCGGCGGCGGGCTTGGGCTGGAGTTTCAAGTTCGCGGCGGCGGTCACGGCCACGGAACCAGTCTCGCGCTCGACGCCGTCGCAATGCGCGCCCGCGAGGTCGAGCGCGGCCTTCTTCGGGTCGAACTGGTAGTCGTAGGTGACGACGAGCGTGTAGCCGCCCCAGGCTTTGTCTTGGAGGGAGATGGTCCAAACGGATGACGAGTCGAAGCCGCCGGCCGGAGCAGTGTTGGTAATCGCTCTGCCGCCTCGAAAGGTGACGAAAGTGCCGGCAATCACAATGTTAGTCGTCTGCTCCTTGCGCCGGATGTTTGGCCCGGTGAACTCGACGTTCTTCCAATGCGCCGGGAGCCGCACTTTGAACTCCTGCACGCCTTGGTTGAGGATGCCGAAGCGGATGGTCGCGCTGCCGCCCACGAGGCCGTCGCCCACGGTGACGAGGTTGAAGACCTCGGCCACGACGCGCGCGGGCAGGCGCTCGGTGGCGAGGGCGAGCTTCCAGTCGGGGGCATCTGCCGTGAAGGCGAGGGCTTCGTCGCCGGCGCGCTGGTTGAGCTGCGCGATGGGAATCTCCCGCGCGTTGGTCAGCGTGTCGGTCTTGAGCCGGATGCCCGCCGCCGAGGCCGCGCCGATGAAGGCGGTCTCCTTCGTCGCACCCGTGACGCGCACGGCGTCCACGGTGATTTGCGCGGGGAAGGTCTTGTGGGCTTGCTCCAGCGTGAGGTCGAGGCGATGCACGCCGAGCACGCGCTGGGTGAAGTTTACCTTCAGCTTGCCGGCGGTGGCCTTCCAATCCTCCACGTTCGCGCCGCGCACGTCGGTCACGTTGAAGTTGGTCGGGTAGGTCAGCTCGGCGGTGTAGATGCCGGCCTTGAGCACGCTGAGGTTCAGCGCGTGGCTGACAACGAGCCGCGATTCCTCCAGCCGCGCTGTGACGCGCGCGGCCGTTTCCAACACCGGCTCGATGCGCTTGAGCCGGGCCGCGATGCTGAAGGGCCGGGCGTTGAAGCGCCACGCGAAGAGGGTGCCGGTGCTGGCGTTGACCTGCCGCACGCCGGTCGTCGACTCGACCTCGACCACGGTGTCATCCGCGCTGACGGCGAACGTGCCGGCCTCGCGCTCGATGTCCAGCGGCTGCGGCACGCGGAGGTTCACCCCGACGGGCGTGGTCTCGACCGGCACCTCGGTCAGGAGCGTGAGCGCGTAGGTTTTCTCGACGGGCTTGGCGAAGTCCACGGTGAGCACCGACCAATCGGTGGGCACGCGGGCGGTGGCGGTGGACTTGGCGGTGGACCAGTCACGGATGCCGTCGCCTTGCACGCGCGTGAGCGTGTGGCCCGGCGGCAGGCCGACGGTGAGCCGCGAGACGCTGGCCTGAAGCAGCTCGTAGCGGAGCTGCGTGGTGAACTTGATGACCGTGGGCGAGACCACCGCGCTCGCGGCGGTGTCCACGGTGATGAGGGACTTGCGCGCAATCTCCGTGGTCTTGCCCTGCCAGCGCAGCGAGACGACGCGGTCTGCGCCGACCACGCCGAGGAGGGAGGAGGTGGCCTTCGCCGTCGCGCCTTCGAGCAGCGCACCGTTGAGGAGTTCGAGTTCCACGCCGGCGCTGCCCTCCACCTTGAGGCTGGCAACGGACGCGGGCGGGCCGTTGAACGCAATCTGGTTCCACGGCTCGGCCTTGGTGATGCGGGCGATGACTTCGAGCTTGAGGGTGTGGACGCCGGGTTTGGCGCAGTGGAGGCGGTAAACACCAGCGCGCGTGCCGGCGACTTGCAGTCGCCGTCCGGAGCCATCGTTCGCGAAAGGCGGCGACTGCAAGTCGCCGGCACGGGTCAAGCGGACGCCCGCCGGCAGCTCCGGCGCGAAGACTGCCACGTCGCCCTCGAAGAGAATCGCGCTGACCTCATTCGTCGTGAGCGACTCGACCTCGACCGTCGCCGTGAAGCGCGCCTCGGTGTCCGTGACCTTCCCGTCGTAGCGCACCTCGCGGACGATGAGGTTGGTGTAAGTCGCAGGCGGCGGCAGCGCGGCGACGCCGATGGTCTTGGGCGGGCTGGAGCCGCGCGAGATGATTTGCAGGCCGTTGAGCACGGCGACCCCACCGGGGCCGGGCGCGACCTCGATGACCACGGCCTTGCCCGCCTCCACCGGCACGTCGCGGAACACGACGAACTGCCGTCCCTCCTGCCAGCCCAGCGACGCCTTCCAACCGGGCGCGCGCGCGGCGGTCAGCGGGCCGAGCGTGTTCGTGCCGCTGCGCAGGGTGAAGACGGAGTTTTGCTCGGCCGTCGCGTCCGGCTCGGCGTGGCCGTAGAGGTAGAAGTGGTAGCGCCCCGCCTCCAGCGCGCGGACGGTCACGGTGACGTTCGAGCCGTTCTGCGCGAAGACGAACGAGTCGAACATCGGGTCGCCCGAGGCATTGCCCCAGACGCCAGGGGCGTTTGCGACAACGATGGACACGGCGGAGTCGGATTTGTCGGAGAACTTGAGGCCGGAGGAAGTGCGGTCCGGCACGGGCGGCTGGCCGGGGGCGAAGCGCGGGTTGTAGTGCGCGTGGAGATTCCAGAAATCATTCGTCGCCAGACCAGTCGCGGCGAACCCGGACTTCCCACTCGCCGCGCCGACGCCGAAGTCCACGTTGAGGAGGACTTGGGCGCTAGCGGGGGAGAGTTGGAGCAGGATTAGGATCAGG
>JBEBFV010000455.1:0-5180 GCA_040081795.1 Limisphaerales bacterium
GACTGGAGCCGCGCGAGATGATTTGGAGGCCGTTGAGCACCGCGACGCCGCCCGGCCCCGGCGCGACCTCGATGACCACCGGCTTGCCCGCCTCGACTGGCACATCGCGGAAGACGATGAACTGCCGGCCCTCCTGCCAACCGAGCGACGCCTTCCAGCCGGGCGCGGGCGCGGAGGTGAGCGGGCCGAGCGTGTTGGTGCCCGAGCGCAGACTGAACACGGAGTTCTGCTCCGCCGTCGCGTCGGGCTCGGCGTGGCCATAGAGGTAGAAGTGATAGCGCCCCGCCTCCAGCGCGCGGACGGTCACGACGATGTTCGAGCCGTTCTGCGCGAAGACGAACGAGTCGAACATCGGGTCGCCCGAGGCATTGCCCCAGACGCCGGGGGCGTTCTGCACGACGACGGACACGGGCGAGTCGGACTTGTCCGAAAACTTGAGGCCGGAGGAAGTGCGGTCCGACACGGTCGGCTGGCCGGGCGTGAAGCGCGGGCTGTAGTGCGCGTGGAGGTTCCAGAAATCATTCGTCGCGAGGCCCGTCGCGGCAAACCCGAGCTTCCCGCTTGCCGCGCCGACGCCGAAGTCCACGTTGAGGAGGACTTGGGCGCTAGCGGGGGCAAGGCGGAGCAGGATTAGGATCAGGATTACGAGCAGGAGGGGGCGGGAGGAGGCGAGGGGCTTCATGGGGAGAGATCGGGTTCGGGCGGAGCCTAGTCAATTCATGCGTGAGAAGTCATCGGGTGAAACACGGAGAATCCAGAATGGTCGCGGCGCGCATGGAGCGTTGGACGGGAAGAGACGCGAGTTGCTCCCCGTTTCCATCGCCGCCGAGCTTCTTGTGTTAAGCGAAGAGATCGCCGGACCGTCCGGTGATGGTCAGGTCGGCGGGGATTTCCGCGAGTGAAACGCGCCTGCCGCCTTGAAGCGAGGACCACACGACTGCGAAGAGGATGTCACAGCCGAGCGCGATTTCCTCCGGCGTGACGCCGAGCGCGCTGCCGGTGCGGACGGCGGCGGCAAGTTCCGAGAAGGCGCATTGGGCGCCGCTCAAGCTCGCGCTCGGCCGCCAGCGCTGGTGCATGAGCGGGTAGGCATCGTCAGATGTCGCCTTGCGGTTCCAATCCAGCCACGAGCCGTCCGCGCCAACCGTCAGCGTGCCGTGTGCGCCGGCGAGATGCGCGTGCAAGCCGCCGGCGCAAGTAAGCGTCGCGCGGACGCCGTTGGTGAACTGGATGAAAGCACTTTCCACTTTGGGGTCGGCGTCCACGACGTGGCCGGTGACGGCTTCAGGCGGAATGGCGCAGGTGGCTTGGACAAACTCCATTTCACGCGCGCCGCTGAAGAAGACTGCGAGATCCACGGAGTGCGGATGAGTCCAGAGCAGCGCGCTGTGACCGAACTCCAACGTGATCTGCTGGAGCGCGCCGAAGCTGCCTTCGGCGAACAGCCGCTTGGCTTCGCGATAGGCGTCCATGTAGCGGCGCGTGGTGCCGTAGCTGAGTTTCACACCATGCGTTGCGCAAGCCCGGAGCGCTTGCTGGCATTCCACGCGCGAACGGCCCAGCGGCTTCTCGGCGTGGATGCCGCGCACGCCACGAAGAGCCGCGAACTCGATGATGTCGCAGCGGCCGGCGGTGCGTGTGGCGATGGAGAGCAAGTCTGGCCGGACTTCCTCGATGAGCTTCCGATAGTCTGTGAACCAGTGCGAAGCGCCGAACTTCTTGGCCGTGGCTTCGGCGCGCGCGGCATCCGTGTCGCAAACGGCGACCAGCTCCAAGCCCGGCGTTGTGGTGATGGCCTCGGCGTGATTGAGCGGCAGCCAGCCAGGCGGACAGGTCGCCCGGACGTGCGGTGGAGTGTGCGCGCCGATGCGCCCGCAACCGACGAGCGCCACGCGCAGTTTGTCCGGGGCGGCGCTCATGGGATCACTTCCACTGGAGCACGCTGGTCAGCCCGTGACCGGTGCGATGCGCGAGCTGGTCGTAGATATCCGGCAGCTTCTCCCACGGATGGACGGAGCTGATGAGCCGGCGTGCCGGGAGTTTTCCGGCGACGATCTGGTGGAGGAGAAACTCGCAGTTGCGCTTCACTGTGAACCGCAGATCGTGCGCCGAGACATCGAGGTCCGGTGTCTGACCGCAGGCGTGGATGGTCAATTGCCGGTCGTAAAAGAACTGCGAGTCGAGCGGGTTGAACGGCGGCGCGGGCTGCGTGCGACCGGGGAAGCCCAGCACGCAAATCGTCCCGCCCTTGCGCGCCAGCCGCAACGCGAGCGCCCAGTCCTCCCAGCGATTCGACGTGGTGACGACCAGATCCAGCCCCGCTCCTCCGGCCTTCGCGGTGACGGCCTTGGGCGTGTCGGTCAAGTCCTTGGGCCACGCGTCGAGCGCGCCGAGGTCGAGTGCGAGGTTGCGCCCGTCCACCTGGTCGGAGAAAGCGTGGACATTGCCGCCGAAGCTCACGGCCTGGGCGACCGTCCCGAGCCCAATCGTGCCGAGGCCGATGACGCCGATGTGATGGCCGGCCGTGAAGCCGCCGCGCAGCAGAGCACTGTAGCCGAGGTGAAAGAGGTAGGTGACGGACGCCGGAACGGGCGCGGTGCCCACAGGCAGCGTAGCGATGACCTCGTCCTCGCGGCAGACGAACGCACTGCGATGGGATTGGAAGGTGAGGATGCGCGCACCGGGCTTGAAGCGCGTCACGCTTCGCCCGCAAGCGACGACTTCAGCGACGTTGCAGTAGCCGACGAGGCGCGGATAGACGGGACCGGGGCGCAACGGCGGGTCGCCGCGCCACGCGGCAACCTCGGTGCCGGCAGAGAGCGCCGAGCAAACGGTCTCGGCGAGCAGTTCGTTGTCCTTGAGCGCGCTGGCAGAGAGTGGTTGTTCGCGGAAAATCAACTGACGCGGGCCAGTCAGTTCGGCGATTCGGCTGGTGAGGGTTAAGCTCATTTCGCTGCGGGAGTTTCCTGCTGGCTCGCGTGAATGTGCGCGCGCATCTCCGCCACGTCCGAGGGGCGGATGGACTTGCTGTAAGCGAAAGTCTTCACCGCGTATTTCTGCGGCCGCAGCATGCGCTTGAGCGGGAGGAACGGGTTGAAGTGATACGGCAGGCCGACGGACTGAAGGCTCTTCAGCTTGAGGCCGCGACGCTTGTCATCGGCCGTGAGCTTGGTCCAGTCCGGCTCCGGCGCGGCCTTCACGGCATCGGCGATCATGCCGGCGAGCGTGCGGCAGGACTGGCCATCGGTGCGGTCGCACCACTTCTTCAGATGCGCGACGCGGGCGGCGGGCAGCTTCGCAGGGTCGAACTCACACAGGAGCTTTCGCACCAGCGGAACGAGCGCCTTGGGCTCGCCGCACAACTCGTTGGCCGAACCGTGGTCGTGATGAAACCACAGCGGATATTTCTCGAACGTCAGCTCGACGGTCGGCTTGCCGGCCATCCACGCTTCGAGCGCGGTGGTGCAGGTCTCGCAGGAGATTTCCAGGTCACAGTCGAGGATTTGCGTCGTGATGTTGGTCACGAGATCGAGGTGGACGTGGCGCTTGCGCTGCGCGTCCAGCTTGTCGAACCACGCGTGGTGAAGTGACTGCTCCTCGTTCGGGTGGGGGCGCAGGACAATGTCGAACTCGTCCGCCGCGACCAGCTCGTCCAGAAACTCGAAGGCCCGCGCCCGCGCGCGGTGCTGCGCGCCGATGGCCGTCCAGTAGTCGCGGTGCAGCGGGATGCGGTCCTTCCATGCGGCGAAGAACTTGTCGCCCTCCTCCTTCGGCAGGTCTTGGAAGCGCGCGCAGACGAAGTTAGTGCAGAGCAAGATTTTTGGCCGTTCGCGCTTCTCGGTTGGGTCGCGGCGGTAGAACACGCGCGACCACGGTTCCTTGTAGAAATCGAAGCGCGGCACGCCGATGACCTCGATGCGCGTGGTTTTGTCGAAGCCCTCGGCCCGGAGCGCCTGCGCGTGCGGCTCATTCCAGCAGAAGTAGTGGTCAATGTGCGCGTCGTTGTGGAAACGGCCCGCGTTGTATTTCATCTCGCCCTCGTCGTAGAGGATGCCCTCGTTGAGGAGCACGGCGGTGCGGACTCCCATCTGGCCGAGCCGCTGCGAATACTTCTCCAGATGGCTGGCGAGGATGTGGTTGAAGACAATAAGGTGCGGGCGGTGTCCGGCCAGCACGCCGCGATACGCCTCCAGCGGCTCCAGGAAACATTGCAGGCCCAGCTCTTCCAACTGGTGCGCGATGAGCGCGGCCACCGGCAGGTCGCGGCGGCGGTTGTCCACGAGGAGCACCACGCGCTTGGCTGCGGGCTGGGCCTGGCTCATTTCAACTGGGAGATGTTCGCGATGACCTTCTCCACGGCGAGCGCCACGTCCTCGACATCGGCGCGCGACAGGTGCGCGTGGATGAGCGGCGTGTAAAAGAGCCGGCTGAAGTGCATCAGCTCGGTCGTCGGGCAAAGGCCGCGCGCGTAGCTGACCTGGCCGTCGTAGCTGCGACAGGTCGGGCCGCAGTGCATCACGCGTTGCTGGTAGATCGGCTGCAAGTAAAGCGGCTCGACGTATCCGCCGGCCAGCGCCACGCCCTCGGCCTTCACCGCCTCAAGGAACTTCGCGCGCGGCACGCCGTGGAGCGCCTCCTCGTATTGCGTGGCAAACACGTAATAGACGTGTCGGCAGTCGCGCTGGCAGGTCGCGGGCTGAAGGCCGGGGATTTTACCCCAGCGCTCCTGGAGGATGCCGGCGTATTCGATGCGCGGCGCGGTCAAGGCTTCGAGCTTCTTCAACTGCTCGCTGGCAATCGCCGCGTGCAGCTCCGTCATGCGGTAGTTGAAGCCGATCAAGCCGAAGTTTCGCGCATCGCCCTGCGCTTTCACCACCGTCTCCGCGTGGTTGCGGATGAGCCGGAGCCGCTCGGCGAGATGGTCGTCGTTCGTCACCGCCACACCGCCTTCGCCGCAGTGGATGGTCTTGTGGTAGTTCAGGCTGAAGATGCCGATGTCGCCAAGCCCGCCAGCCCAGCGGCCTTTGTATTTGCCGCCGGGGATTTGCGCCGCGTCCTCGATAAGCCCGAGCTTGTGCCCGTTCGCGATGGCGCGCAGTTCATCCCACTCCGCCGGGTGCCCGAAGATGTCCACCGCGAGAATCGCCTTCGTGCGCGGTGTGATGCGGGCGCGGACGCTC
>JBEBFV010000070.1:0-18453 GCA_040081795.1 Limisphaerales bacterium
GGTGAGCCGGTAGTCGCGGCCGTTGTGGCGGTAGGTGAGTTTCTCGTGGTCCATGCCGAGCAGGTGGAGAATGGTCGCGTGCAGGTCGTTGCCGTGGACTTTGTCCTCGACGGCCTTGTAGCCGAACTCGTCGGTCGCGCCGTAATGCACGCCGCCCTTCACGCCGCCGCCAGCCAGCCAGATGGTGAAGCCCTTCGGGTTGTGGTCGCGGCCCACGGTGCCCTGTGAATCGCTCGTGCGCCCAAACTCCCCGCCCCAGACCACGATGGTGTCCTCCAGCATACCGCGCATCTTGAGGTCCGTGAGCAGCGCGGCAGCGGGTTGGTCGGTCGCGGCCCCGCAGGAGCGGTGATTGGTCTCGATGTTGTTGTGCCCGTCCCACGGCACGTCGTTCACGCTGCCGTCGCCGCCGGTGCCTCTGCCGGCGAAGATTTGCACGAAGCGCACGCCGCGCTCCAGCAGCCGGCGCGCGATGAGGCACTGGCGACCGAAAGTCTCAGTCTCCTTCTTGTCCACGCCGTAGAGCTGGCGCGTGGCGGCAGACTCGTTCGCAATGTCCATCGCCTCGGGTGCGGCCATTTGCATGCGGTAGGCCAGCTCGAAGGAGTTAATGCGCGAGAGCAAGTCGGCCTGCGTGGGGCGTGCCGTCGCGTGCTCGCGGTTGAGCGTGCCCAACAAGTCGAGCGTCGCGCGCTGCTGGGTTTCGGACTCGTCTTTCGCGCGGGCGAGGTTGTCAATCGCCTCCTTGCGACGGGCGTCGAGCGTGAGCGCCTGGTAGGTCTTCGGCAGGAAGCCCGCGCTCCAAATCTGGTCGTCGCCGCGCGGACGCGTCTCGTGCAGCACGACGAAGGCGGGGAGGTTTTGGTTGTCCGCGCCGAGACCGTAAGTCACCCACGCGCCCGCGCTGGGCAGGCCGGGCCGGTCCACGCCGCACATGAGTTCCATCGAGGCAGGCGCGTGGTTGTTGGCGCGCAGGTGCATCGAGTGGATGAACGCCATGTCGTCCACGTGCTGCGAGAGGTGCGGCAGAATGTCGGACACCCACGCGCCCGAGCGGCCATGCTGGTTCCAGCCGAAGGGCGACTTGAGAATCTTGCCGCTCGTGGTGAAGAAACCGGTCTTCGGGTCGCTGCCCGGCAGGACTTCACCGTTGCGCTTCTGCAACTCGGGTTTGTAATCCCAAGTGTCCACCTGCGACGGCGCGCCAGTCATGAAGAGCCACACGATGCGCTTGGCCTTGGCGGGGAAGAGCGGCGGACGCGCGGCGAGCGGATTCACCGGCGCAGATTTGGCTTCGTGCAGCAACGTGCCGAGCGCGACGGAGCCGAGGCCGAGGCCGGCGCGTTGGAGAAAGCTGCGGCGTGTGGGGAGCGCGAGTTCGTTGGGAGCGTATTGGCCGAACATAAATCAGAGAAGGAGACTGCTTTTTAGCCACGGATTGAACACGGAGGAAACACGGATGGGGAACGGCGGCAGAAAACTCTTCTCCGTGTTTAATCCGTGTTTCATCAGTGGCTAAAACTTGGAGGTTAGTCCACGTAGATGAACTCGTTCATGCAGAGCAGGACGAGGCAGGTTTCGGTGAGGGCGCGGGTGGTTTGCGCGGCGGTGGCCTTCGCGTCGGCGGAGGGCGGGCCGAGCATCTCAAGCTGCTGCTCGTAGAACTTCACGAGGCGGGCTTGCTCGGCGGGAGTCGGCGCACGACCGAGTGCGATGCGGCTGGCCTGCGCGATGGCAGCGGCTGGCTCAGTGCCGGGCTGCAGCACGCGTTTCGTCAGGCGGTCGGCGATGTCGCGGACGAAGGTCGAGTTCATCATCGCCAACGCCTGCGTGGGCAGGGTGGTCGCGCCGCGTTCGCCGACGCTGGCGGCTGGCTCGGGCGCGTCGAAGAGCGTGAGGAACGGGATGAGTTCGCTGCGCTTCACGCGCAGGTAAACGCTGCGGCGCGGCGACTCGTAGTTCGTCTCGCTAGGGCCGTAGAGCTTGTCTTCCATCCGGCCGCCGACTGTCAGGAGCGCGTCGCGGATGGCCTCGGCTTCCAGACGGCGCGCGGGGCGATGCCACCAGAGTTTGTTCTCCGGGTCGGCCTTGAGATTCGCCGGCTTCAACTCCGCGCCCTGCTGATAGACCGCGCTGGCCATGATGAGCTGATGCAACGGCTTGAGCTGCCAGCCGCCGCGCACGAACTCGCCCGCGAGCCAGTCGAGCAGTTCGGGATGCGTCGGCGGCTTGCCCTGCACGCCGAAATCATTCGGCGTCGCGACGAGGCCGCGACCGAAGTGATGTTGCCAGACGCGGTTCACCATCACGCGCGCGAGCAGGCTGCCCGCGCCGTGCTGAGCGTCCGTGAGCCAGTCGCCGAGCGCGATGCGCGGGTCGGCCTCGGGCTTCGGGAGCCAGCGCTTCGCGCCGGCGGCGGCGGTGTTGAGCACTTGCAGATAATTCGGGTCGGCCTTGGAAATCTTGCTGTCCACCTCGCCGCGTCGCAGCAGGTGAACGTCCTGCCCACCGGCCTTCGTGGAATACACGGGGACGAGGTCGGGCTTGGGCGTCTTGCCCGCGTGCTCGCGCACGACGGCCTTGAGCCGCTGCGCCTCGGTGTCGAACTTCGCATACCAGCGGAACAACGCGGCGCGGTTCGTCTCGTTCAGCGCGCCGCCGGTCGTGGCCAGCACCGTGTGCAACTCGCGCAAGTTCTGTTCCTCTTTCGCCTGCGCCAGCGTGCCGGGAGCCTTGTCGTTGCTGAAGCCCAGCCGCATCCGGCCGATGCCGAAGAAGCCGGTGAACTTGATTTGGAACTCCAGCTCCGTGCCGCCCTCGAAACCCACCGGCTCGCCCTCGATGCTGAAGACCGCCGCGTGGTCCTTGCCGAACTGCGGCGCGATGGCCCACCCGGAGTTCGCGCGATTGTCCGTGACGGCTGCGAGCGGAAACCTGACTTGCTCGAACGACGCGGCCACAGCCTTGAGCTTGAGCGTGACGGGTTTCTCCTTCGACTTCGCATCAAGCGGCCGCGCGGTGACTTTGAAATCACTCAGGACAAAATTGCCGTTGTCCGAGAGGCCGGGGCCTTTCGCGGGCAGCGCAGCGTCCGCGAGCGCATCCAAGCGCAGCGCGCGCAGGCCGCGCTGGTAGGTCGTGGCTTTCACCGTGTAGGTGTCGTCCTTCGCCTTGTTGCCGAGGTAGCGCACGACGCCGTTGGTCCCGACTTCGAGCGACGCGGCCAGAGCCTCGGCGGAAGTCACGTCGCACATCTGCCACGGCGCGGCGTTGGTTTGTTTCGCTGGCTCGGTCTCAAGAAACTTGCTGAAGCGCGCGGGGAACTGCGCGGCCTCAAACTGCTTGAGCGCCGCGAGCAACGGCTCGCCCGCCAGCTTGTGCGCGGCGAGCTTGCGCTGCGTCTCCTCGTGCTGCCGGTCAATCTTCAGCTCGCCGTGCACCGTGCGCGCGAGCGCGGCGGCGATGCCGTAGTAGTCGGTCTGCGGGATGGGGTCGTATTTGTGCTCGTGGCAGCGCACGCAGCCCAGCGTGAGGCCGAGGAAACCGCTGCCGATGGTGGAGACCATGTCGTCGAGCTGGTCGTAGCGGATGCGCTCGATGGTCTTGGCGGTGATTTGGCCGGGATACGGCCCCGCGACGAGGAAGCCCGCCGCGCTCGCTCCCTCGACCGAGTCCGGCTGGAGCCGGTCACCCGCGAGCTGCCACCGGATGAAGCGGTCGTAAGGCATCCCGTCGTTGAGCGCGCGGATGACCCAGTCACGGTAGTGGAACGCGCCCGGACGAAAGGCATCGAACTCGTAGCCGTTGCTCTCGGCATAGCGCACCACGTCGAGCCAGTGGCGGCCCCAGCGCTCGCCGTAGGTGGCTTTCGCCAGCAGCTTGTTCACGACCGAGGAGAGCGCAGTCGTCGATGAGTCAGCATCCCAGGCCACAATTTCCTCCGGCGTCGGCGGCAGGCCGGTGAGGTCGAAGGTCGCGCGCCGCAACAACTGCTCGCGACCCACCGTCTTGCTCGGCGTGATCTTCGCCTTCTCCAGCTTCGCGAGAATGAACCTGTCCACCGGCGTCTTCGCCCATGCCGTGTTCTTCACCGCCGGAACCGTCACCGGCTTGAGCGGACGAAAGGCCCAATAGTCACGGCCCTGCGGGATGCTGATTTCGCGACGCGCCTTCGCCACCTCGCCGGTGCGCGGGTCGGGCGCGCCCATCGCAATCCACCTCTCGAAGTCCGCGATGACCTCAGGCGGCAGCTTCTTCTTCGGCGGCATGTGCAAGTCCTCGCGCGACCAGCGCAGCGCCTTGATGAGCAGGCTCTCGTCCGGCTTGCCGGCAACGAGCGCGGGACCTTCGTCGCCGCCGGTGAGCAACGCAGCCCGGGTGTCGAGGAAGAGGCCGCCTTTCAACTTGCCCTTGGCCTTCGCCTCCGCCGAGTGGCACTCGTAGCAAGTGGAGACGAGCACAGGCCGGATTTTCTGCTCGAAGAAAGCCACGCCCTCGGGCGCGGGCGTCGCGGGGGCGGCGGGGGCGCTGGTTGCGTGCAGTGCCAGACAAATTCCGGCAGCCAATGTCAGTCGTAGCGTCATGGGAGTTGTAGCCTGAGAATCAACGCGAGCTTGGACGCAACGAGCGGTGCATTGCGTGAAGGAAATTCGCCGGGCAAAGCGGCTCGCACGCTCACCGGCGGTTCTTCCATGACTCAAAGGCCGCGTCGCGGTGGAGCTGTCCGGCGAGCGCACGGTAGCCCTCGGTCAGCGGATGGCTGGCGTCGGCGTAGAGCGGGCTGGCCAGTGGTTCGGGGACGATGGCGGGGATTTGGTTTCCCTTCAGCCACGCGGCGGCACCGTTGCGGAGCTGGCGGTAGGCGGCGCGGTTGTCCTCCGCCATCAGGTGCTCGTTGAAGGGGCCGACCACGACGAGCACATCGTTGCCGCGCGCGCGCAGGAGTTGGGTGAGCCGCTGGAAGGCCGCCCACTGGAGCGAGGAATCGAGCGTGACCCACTCGAAGCGCGTGGTGCCGTCGCCGGTCGTGGACCACGGCTTGTGACGCGGGCTCGCGGGGCCGCGCTCGGGGTCAATCACGGGCGCGGCGGGGACGTCGAGGGTGAGTTGCGCGAGCGGATTCTTGTAGGTGTTGGGGCGTCCGGGCGGTTCGCCGTCGCTCTGTTCGAGCGTCCAGTCGGGAATGCTCTTCTGATTGAAGCTCACGCATTGCAGGTGGTTGACCCACGACATCACGGGGAAGTTCCGCTCCATCACGACGCCGAGGCGTTCGCTCGCGTCGGCGCGGTAGCACGGGATGCGCGGGGAGAACTGCGGCACGAGCCGCGAGTGATTGAAGCGCTCTTCCTTCTTGGTCGAAAGGTCGGCTTTGGGGCTGCTCATCCAAAGCAGGTTGCAGTGGAGGATGACTTTGCGGTTCCGCAGCGCGCCGCCGTAGTGCTCGACCAAGCCCTCGAGCGCGAGCGGGAAGAGGCCGTTGACCCCGGCGTTCGCGAAGGCGTCGCGTGAGCCAGCGGCCTGATTCAGGAAGTGCGAGAGCGTGCCGTCGGGGAGGACGTATTCGCCCCAGACCACGGAGTCGCCGATGACCACGGCGCTCTTGGCCGGGAGTTCGCCGAGCCGCCGTTCGTAGAGCCAGTAGTCCTTGCTTAGCGCGTAGGGCAGGCGGTAGTCGGGCCCGGTGTCGAAGCGCTCGGCGGCCTGCCAGACGCGTGGGGCGAGCAGCATGAACGCGAGCACGATGCCGCCCACAAGCAGCCATTGCCGCCCGGTCAAGCGCAGCTCGTTCACGAAGACCGTGTCGAGGCCGACCTTGGGGACTTGGGCTTTCATGTCAGCGGTGGTGGAGTGGAAGGGCCTGATTGACCACAGAGACGCGATGAACACAGAGAAGAAACTCAAGTTGGTTTTCCTCTGTGCTCATCGTGTCTCTGTGGTCCAAATTCGGGTCGTGTTTCAAAATTGAAAGTAGATGAACGCGCCGCCGCCGGAGGCGCACAGGAACAGGTAGAGGATCATGGCCATCGCCCCGCCCACGCGGGCGAAGTCCGTTTGCAGCCACGGGCGCAGCGTGGATTCGTAGGCCATCTGGTAGAGCCAGATCAGCGCGACGATGAGGATCATGAGCAGCGGCATTTCCGGATCGGACCAGCCGGCGGTGAAGATGCGCTGGACGATCAGCAGCGCGTCGGCGAGCGAGCCGGCACGGAAGAATATCCATGCGAAGCACACGAACGCGAACACGCCGAGCTGCTTGAGCAGGCGCGGCACGCGGTCGCAGTAGAACGCTGTGCGCTCCAGCTCGCGCGTGACGAGGATGCCGAGGGCGTGGAGCAGGCCCCAGATCACGAACGTCCACGCCGCACCGTGCCAGATGCCGGAGATGAAGAAGGTGATGAAGAGGTTGCGATAGGTCTTGAGAAGGCCCTCCTTGTTTCCGCCAAGCGGGATGTAGAGGTAGTCGCGGAACCACGTTGAAAGGCTGATGTGCCAGCGGCTCCAGAAGTCGCCCAAGCCGGTCGCGAGGTAGGGATTGTTGAAGTTCAGCATGAGCTGAAAGCCCATCGCCTTCGCGATGCCGCGCGCCATGTCCGTATAGCCGCTGAAGTCGAAGAAGATTTGCCACGCGAAGGCGACGGTCGCGAGGATCAGCGCGGGTGCGCCGTAGGCCTTGGGGTTGTCATAGACGCGCTCGACGTAGTAGGAGAGGTAGTTGGCCAGCGCGAGTTTCTTGAACAGGCCCACGAGGAAGAGCGAGAGGCCGTCGGTCACGTCGCGCGCGCGGATGACGGGGAACTGGTTGAACTGCGGGAGGAGGTTCGACGCGCGCTCGATGGGGCCGGCCACGAGCTGCGGGAAGAAGCTCACGAACGTCGCGAACCGGATGAAGCTGCGCTCGCGATGGATTTCGTCCCGGTAGAAATCAATCGTGTAACTCAGCGACTGGAAGGTGAAGAACGAGATGCCCACCGGCAGCACGTAGGCCGCGCCGAAGGGCATGAACGTCCCCGGGTCGGGCAGCGTGGCGGCGACCCGGAAGTGGGCAAGGAGCGCGTTGCAATTCTCGACGAGGAACTGCGCGTATTTGAAGAAGAGGAGGATGGCGAGGTTGTTGACGAGGCTTACCCAGAGCCACACCTGCCGGCTCGCGAACCACGCGCCCACCGCCATCAACGCGAACATGAATGCCAGCGCCGCCATTGTCGGCCGCAGCGTGGGCAACCCGGCCACGGCCATGGCGATGAAGGCCAGCGTGCCGAGACCCGCGACAAGGAAAGCGATCTTGAGCACGCTGTCGTCGAACTGCGGGCGCAGCAGCCGGGCGCGCAAGTCCGCCGCCGGCCGTTCGCGCGGGCAGTGGTCCATCAAGGCGACGAGCACGTAGTCCAGCGCCGTCGAGTAGAGGATCAGGATGAGGTAGTAGGGGTTCCACCAGCCGTAGAAGACGTAGGACGCGACTAGCAGCCACGGAACCCACAGCCGTGTTTTGCGCAGCAACAGGAAGCCCGGCACCACGACCAGCAGGAACGCGAAGAAGGTCCAGGTGTGGAACAGCATGGCGGCGCTTGGTCAGCTCATCGCAACGCCGCAGGGCACAATCACCCGGGGAGCGGGGCCGCAACCACACCCAGGGGGCGAGCGCCGCGTTTGTTGTGCCGGGTGAACCTCGTTGAGCTCCATATCAGTCTGGTGGCGGTAATTGCTTGAGGAGGAAATTGTAGAACGCTCGCCATCGTCCAGTGGTGCTCGCGTAGCGTGGTCGAACCAGATTCACGACGAGTGCGGCTACAATTCCGAACGCGAGACCGGCCCAAAACCACCCGCCACCCGCGAGCGGAGGCAGGAACCCGAACGGCACTAGGCCACCGCAAACAAGGCTAGTAGCGACACTCGCCAGCAGAAAAATCGCCCAGCTAATCCGCCCATCTGGAGGTTCAGGCAGGTTGGAATCCTCAGTGCTCATGCCTGACCAAGTGCGGCCTTCATTTTGTCGCCGCCCGCCGCACGCAGCGGAAGCCGTAGATGTCGTAGCCGAAGCAGACATCGGCGGAGCCGGGGTTCTCGTTGTAGCGGTAGCCGGAGCGGCAGTTGTCCGCGCTGAAGCGCCACGCACCGCCGCGCAGGACTTTATTCTTTCCCTCGGCGGGGCCGGGCGGGTCTTGCTTGGGGGACTTCGCGTAATACTCCACTTCGTAAAAGTCGTTGCACCATTGCCAGACGTTGCCGGCCATGTCGTAGAGGCCCCACGGGTTCGGCTGCTTCTGGCCGACCGGGCGCGGCTTGCCGCCGGCATTCTTGTCGAACCACGCGTAGTCTCCGACCTTGGCTGGGCTGGTTCCGAAGAAGTAAGGCGTCGTCGTGCCGGCGCGACAGGCGCATTCCCACTCGGCCTCGGTGGGCAGTCGGTAGCCATCGGCGGAGAAGTCGCACTTGAGCGTCGCGAGGTCGTAGCAGGGCTTCAAGCCCTCCGCCTCGGAGCGCTTGTTGCAAAACTTCACGGCGTCGGACCAGCGCAATTGCTCCACGGGATTCTGCCCGCCCTTCCACCGCGACGGGTTCGCGCCCATGAGCTTCTGATACTGGTCTTGCGTGACGAGGTGCTTGTCCATGAAGAAGGCGCTCACGCTGACCTCGTGTGGCGGGGCGTCCACCTCGTCCTTGTCGCCCATCATGAACTTGCCGGCGGGGATGGGCACGAGCGCGGCGGACGCGGTGGGCGCGCTCGATTGCGCCGGTTCAGATTTCGTGACGGGCGCAGCCTTCGTCGGTGCAACCGGCGGTGGACCAGTTGGCTTCGGTTCGCACGCGGCGAAGACGACGGCGAGCAGGGCCAGCCAACGCAGGGAGAAGAGTCGTTTCATCATCGGGAAAGAAGGCTACGTTCGCAGTCGCCGCTCAATAATCCGCCCAGATCTCGTAGCCGTCGGCATTCCTGAGCACCTGACGGCAGCGGGCGCGAATCTCCTCGGCCACCGCGACGGCCTTGGGCAGTTCAGCACAGCCGTAGCCGGCCTCCTGAAAAACTTTCCGCGTGACCGTGTGGCATTGGGCGAGGACGTAATCCTGCGCGCCACCCATCGCGCGCCACGCCTTGTAGAGAGCCATGTAGGCTTTCAAGTTTTCGGGGTCCGACTTGCTCGTCAGCGCCATGGTCTGGCGGACAAGGTCGGCGGCGTGGTCCAGCGACTTCATGTTCTCCTTCTGGACCTCGCACTCCTGCGGGATCTGCTGCACGAGCTGTTCGAGGTTGTCGAGAAACGGCTTGAGATCCGGCGAGGTCTGCGCCCTAGCCCGCAGGTGCTTCGTCAGGTCGCCGGCGAACCGCTGATACTCGGCGATGCGCTCCAGATGCATGCGCACGAAGAAAGTCATGTCGTCCAGGGCCGCGGCGATGAACTCCTTCTTCCCGGCTTCCTCGCGAGCCTTGAACACCGCCTCGATCGCCTCGGTGTAGCCACAGGTGCATGCGCGATGCACTCCGTCGCCGCCCCGGCGATGATGCGTGCGCAACTTGCGGCCGGCGGGATCCATGATCTCCTCGCTCATGGGACGGCCGAGCGTCGCCTTCAGAATGTCCACCGGCGTCGTGACCGCCAGCGGCGTTTCCCGCGCCTCGATGAAATAGATGAGCGCGTCACCCTTCGGCGGAACCTTCTTGCCGAGACGCATCATGGCTGTCTCGCCATCGAACCACGCGGGGAAATCATACGAGCCGGGCACGCCGCGCCAGACGGTGCCCTTGGCCTGGCGGAACGCATACGTCGCCCGGGTGCCGCCCTCGAACAACTGCGTCTTCCACTTCGCCGGGAACGGCCGCTTCCAGTCGAGCGCCACGTCCTTCTCGAGAAAGCCCGCCTTCAACTGTTCGCGATGCCAGATGCCCGGCGCGGCCAGCGACGCGAGGAAGAAACTCTGACCGTCGCTCTGGATGTCGAGCGACTCGATGCTGCGCTTGTCCGCCGCACCGCTGAGGCCGAGCTGAACTTGTTGCCGCCCCTTCGGCCACGTCACGACCAGCATCCGATCTCCGCCGGGCTGCAAACCCACGAAAAGATTTTCCGATGGAACCGCCAGTGACTTCACCTCGGGAAACGCCGCGGGATCGTAGATGAGGTCGTCGCCGATGAAGGCGGGCAGCACGCCATATTGCATCGGACTGCGCAGCCGCAACCCCTTCAGCTTGCCCGCCGGCTTCACCTCCACGATGTCGCTGCGGCCAAACGAGAACACCGCCGCCTCGCCCGCGACTGTGTAGCTGACTTCGAGCACGACCTCGTCCCCGGCATTGCGCACAATGGCGACACGGCGAATGGGTGACGGCACGAACGGGACAGCCTCGGCGATCAACGGCCCGGCCTTCGCGTAAATCCTCACGCTCCCGCGCGCCACGGAGAACACGGCGACAATGCTCTGGTTCTCCACGACCACGTCGCTCTTGAAATCGTATTCGCGGCCCGAGTAACCGGGGTCCGAGGCCGCCTTGGCTGGCTCCGCTTCAAATGCGAACAACTCAGTCGGCACAGCCTTCCAGCCCGTTCGGTTCGCAGGGACGCCGGCTCCAGTCAGGGGTGCGCCCGTGTCCCACAGGCCGACGCTTGCCGCGTGGGCCACCGACAGGGGCAGGACAAACGTCACGGCGCAGGCGAGCACGGCGGCCAGCGCCAGTCGCCGACGCGAGCATTGGTTCGATCGCGCAACTTTCAGTTTTGCTTTCATGTTTCCATTCCCGGTGGACGCCAGTTTTTCCCAATTGCCAGCCATCTGGCCACGCATGGATAGCCAACCAGAGCCGCAGACCGGAGAACCGCGCGACATTATCAATCCGCCCGGCGGACTCAAGCGCCTGGGACTCCTTGGACCGGGCGGTTCAAAGGACGGCCGTCGTCACTTCCCGTCCGGCTCGACCAGCAACTCCCTCACGTCCTTGCCCGTCACGCGGTTGCCGGAGATGGTCGTCTGGCCGGCGCGACCGCGAATTCTGAACGCAGCCACGAACGCATCCGCCACCGAGTTGTCGCGGGCGACGATGCTCGCCCCCTCGCCGAAGAGCGCGTGCCGCCAGCCGCCCACGGTGTTTCCGGTCATCTCCACCGTCGCGCCGGGCAGCGCCCACACGCCGAAGTTCGGCGGGCCGGCCTGGCGCGCGGCGGTGCCCTCGATCCGGTTGTTGATGAGGCGAAGCGTGCCCGTGCAGCGCACCGCCGCCACGCCGCCGCCGCGCAGCGTGTTGTTGGTGAACGCCGCCGTCGCGCCTTCCGCAACCATCACGAGCGGCGGCATGCCATTGGTCCGCGAGAGATCGTTGCCGCTCAAGGCCACGGTCCAGCCAGCGTTGATGCCGACCGCGACGGTGGCGTTTTGGATGAGCCGGTTGCCGGTGAGCACGACAGAATTTGCGCCTCCGCCCGCGAGGCCGATGCCGGCGGTCTTGTTCAGGTGGCAATAGTTGCTGCTGACCTGCGTGTCGCGCCCCGTCATCAGCCCGATGCCCGCCTCGCCGTTCTCGAAGCACTCATTGCCCGTGATGACCGGCCGCGCATGGTCGCGCGCGCCGATGCCCGCGAGCGCGTTGCGGAAGCAGCGGTTGAAGCGCAGCACCGGCTCGGCCTCCTCTTCCACGCCGATGCCCGCCATGCCGTTGTCGCGGCAATCGTTCCGCTCGACGACCGGCCGCGTGCTGGCCCCCGTGCGTATGCCGATGCCAGCGCGGCGGTTTTGGTAACACAGGTTCGAACGCACCGTCGGACATGCGCCCTCGCTGATGCCGATTCCGGCGCGGATGTTGCCGAAGCAACGGTTCAGCTCCACCAGAGGGCTGGCGTTCTCGTGGCCGATGCCCGCGTAGAAATTCTCGAAGCAGGTGTTGCCTCGGATGACGGCCGTCGAGCCGTTCATCGAACCGATGCCGCCCGCCATGTTGCGATGGCAGACGTTGCTCACAACCAGCGGCGAGCACGCGCGCCCGTCCATGCCGGTGATGGCGATGCCCGTGTAGCCGACGTGATGCACGATGTTCCCGCGCACCTCGCAGTTCACGCCCCGGATGCTGACGCCCGCCACGCCCGGCGCGCCGATGTGCTCATGCGCCTGCTCGTTGCCACGCGTGGCGAAATGCTTCTGCCACTCTGCCTCGTCGTAGCGGCCGACGCCTGTGACGGTGAACCCGTCGAGCACCGCACCCTCGGCCATCGCCACGCCGGGGTTTTCGTCCGCCTTGCCTCCACCATCAATGATCGTCGCCTCCGCGCGCGAGAGGCCAAGCTTCCCCGGCGCATCATCCCCCGCGCTGCGCAAAGTGACTCGGTCCTTGAGCCGAACCCGTTCGCGATAAGTCCCCGCCTGCACGAGCACCACATCGCCAGGACGCGCCGCATCCACGGCCTGCTGGATGGTGGGGAAACTCACCGGCACCCGCAGCTCCGCTGCTTGGATCCAAAAACTGCCAAGTAACAAAACGGAAATGGCGTTGGCTGGACGGAGCAACACCTGCGTTTTCCGCTTAAGACGAGGCTCGTGGAGGCGTGACATCGAACAATCCGACGGAACACGAATGCACTCGGTTCAAAACTCCCAGCGCTTTGGTTTGCTGTCCCCTTTAAGCTCGACCCAGTCCAATTCCACCGACTGCTTCTGCGCGGGCAGATAGAGGCGGACGATGCCGAGCGGTCCGGTCGCGGGGATGCTCACGGTGACTTCCTGCCAGTCGCCTGGCGCGAGGGTGAAGGGCGTGGACTTCGCATCAGCGCTCGCGGCGGCTCCGGGCAGCCACTCGATTTTTCCGGGGCCACCGCCAGCGGAACGGGCGCGAAACTTGACCGTGGCCGGGCCGCTCACGCCCGCACCGACGCCGAGGAACGGCGCGGCTCCTTGCCCCGTCACGGTCACGACGCCCGACTTCACCGTGGCGCTGCAACTGCGGGCCTTCCAGCCTTGCAACGGGTCGGCGGCATCGGCCTTCGCGGCGGCAGGCGCGGGCGCGGGCGCTTTGGCGGCGGCTTTCTTTGCGCCCTTGACCTTCGGCTCCGCTTTGCCTTCCAGCTCGGGCTGATACTTCGCGGGGTCGAACTTGGGATTGGCGATGGGCACAACCGCCTTGGTTTCGGCGAGGAACTTCTCGATGAGCGCGTCGAGCTGCTGCACGCGGGCAGGCTCGCGGGCGGCGAGATTGTTCCGCTCGCCGAGGTCGTCGCGGAGGTTGAAGAGCAGGTGGCGATGCGCGCCCTTCTCGCCGCCGTGGAAGATGCGGATGAGCTTCCAATCTCCGCTGTGCGCGACGACGGCGGGCGGCAGCCAGTCGGGCACGCCCGGCTCGTGCGGGAAGTAGGTGAACGTGGCCTCGCGCGCGAGCGGCTGGCCGCGCAGCGCGGGGAGAATGCTGATGCCGTCGAAGCGCTGACCGGGCGCGGGCTTCAGCCCCAGGCCGTCGAGCAACGTGGGATAGTAATCGCTCGCCTGCACAATCGCGTCGCTGCGCGAGCCGGCGGGCGTGATGCCCGGCCAGCGCACGATGCACGGCACGCGGATGCCGCCCTCGAAGACCGTCGCCTTTCCGCCGCGCAACGGGCGGTTGCTCGTGGGCACCTCGCCGTCCACGTCGCTATACATGTTCCCGCCGTTGTCGGAGGTGAAGACAATGATGGTGCGCTCCGCGAGCTTCAGCCGGTCGAGCGTGTCGAGCAGCGTGCCGATCGCGTCGTCCATGCTCTCGACCATCGCCGCGTAGGTCGGGCAGCGCTGGGCGTCGGCGGGATTGGCGAGCGCGCGATACTTCTCGATGAGCGACTTCTTCGCGTCAAACGGCGCGTGGACGCTGAACATCCAGTAGTTGAGGAAGAAGGGCTTGTCCCGGTGCTTCTCCATGAACGCAACGGCTTCCTTCGCCATGCGGTCCTCGATGTGCTGGTCGGGCACGGCGGGGTCGTGGTCGAAGTCCTTGAACTTCCACGGCGCGACGTAGCTGCCCGCCGGCCCCGGCCCGTGCCAGTGCGGCAGGTCCACGTCGAAGCCCTGTTGCAGCGCGGAATACGGCTCCGGCCCGAGATGCCATTTGCCGAAGTGCCCGGTCGCATAACTCGCGTCCTTCAAGGACTCGGCGAGCGTGCGGTATTCGGTTTTCAAGCGCGTCGGTGGCTTGGGCATGATGGCCTTCTTGTCCGGCGGTGCGGCGGTGCCGGCCGTGGCTTCGAGCACGACCTGCGGCACATGGCAGTTCGGCGTGGTGATGCCGGTGCGCGCGGGACTGAGGCCGGTGAGAATCGCCGAGCGCGTCGGCGAGCACAGCGGGCTGGCCGAGTAACCGCGCGTGAACAGCATCCCGCGCTGGGCGAGCCGTTGGAGGTTGGGCGTGCGGTGGAACTTCGTGTGACCGTAGAGCGTCGTGTCCGCCCAGCCGAGGTCGTCGGCGAGGATGAAGAGGACGTTGGGCTGGACGGCGGCGGAAAGCGTGGCGACGGACAGCAGGACGGCCGCAAGTGACAGGAGCGATTTCATGTGGCTGGCTTCCAACAAAGCACTGGCTACTTGGGCTGCTGTTTTGCTTTGCCCTTCGACTGACCCTTCGCCTTCTCCGCCGGGACTGCGCTCGCGGGCAACGCGGCTTTGTCGAAGGCCACCACACCACCGTCCGCGAGTTCCTTGAGCAGCACGTCCTTGATTTGCACCTTCATCGCCGGGCCGCGATGGATTTGAAACGCCAGCATGCCCGCGAGCGAACGACGCGCTTCCTCGTGGTCCACCAGTTCCACCGTGACCTGGCCGTCGAGCTTGTGAACGAGCCGGTTGCCCTGCGCGATGACGGTGTATTCGTGCCACTCGGCGACGTCCACCTTCACCGGCTCGCGCTGCGCGACGACCCAGCGCTTGCCCTCGGGGTCAATGACCACGCTCTGCCCATTCTGCCCGAGGATGCCGCCCGCCTTTTCGCCGTAGAACATCGCGTTGTTCGCGGGCGTGGGATGGATGTCGCACTGGTAGCCGCCGACCGACCACTTGCCGACCTCGGGGAGCTCCTTGCTTCGATACTGGATGCCCGTGTTGTTGCCGCTCTGTTTGACCTTCGCGCGCAGCTCGAAGTTCTTCAGCACGCCGCCGCGCCAGATGAGAAACTGGTTGTAAGCCAGCGTCTCCGGCCCGGCGGTCTTGCCAGTAATGCAGCCATCCTCAACCGACCAAAGCGCGGGGTTGCCATCCCAACCGGTGAGGTCCTTGCCGTTGAACAGCGGTTTGAACCCCGGCTCAGCCGCGCGACCTTGGGCAGCGAGCAGCGTGACGATGGAAGCGAGCAGCAGGATAGATTTCATAGTGGCATGGGTGGTTTCACGAAGCGGAGGCATGGCGAAACAAGGACGTGGGGTTCAAAGGGCCGGTTACAGCTCAACGGCGGTGCCTTCTCCCTTCCGCGGAGGAGGGGAGAGGGAGTCAAAGCGAGTCGTGGTTCCCCAGCGATTCCATCGAATCACATTCCGAAATGGCTTCCGGCAGGTGCTCAAGGGTTGGTGAGTTCCGCGCGCTCGGCGGAATACTTTTTCCAGAGCGCGTCGAGGCGGGTGGCGAGTTGGGCTTCCGTGCCGACGGCCAGCCAGTAGCGGTAGCGGTAGGTGGACTTCGGCCCAAGGTTCACGCGGTCAATCGGCGCGATGTGGACGCAGGGGCCGGCGGCGGGGTTGTCGCTGTTGCCACCGGCATGCGGGCCGAAGTTCCACGGTTGCGTGGCGGAGGGGCTGAAGATGGCGACGCCCTGGCCGTTCGCTGCGAAGCACGCCATCGCCTGAAGCGGCGGACGCGCCTTGCCCCACGGCGGGCCGGGCGGTTGTGCTTCGTCACGCCAGCGACCCTCGCCGAGGTAGCTCTTGAACCGGTTGAAGTTCCGCGTGAAGTAGCAGGCCGGAACTTCCTGCGGGCGCAACGCCGCCGGGCCCCAGCGGTCATCGGGCGCGCGTTGGGCGATGAACTCGCAGCGCACGACGACGACCTCGGGCATCGCCGGCTCGAAGCCGGTCCACTGGCGCATGAGCGCGGCGGCCTCCTCGTTCGGCATGTCCCAGAGCTTCGGAACAGTCTCGCCAAAGAGCGTGTGTTGGCCGAGTCGCTTGAACTCCGTGACGCGCGCCCACGAGCCGACCCCGCCGCCCTGAATGGGATTCCACGTCCACGGGCTCCACGCCTTGTGCTGACCGTCGGTCGTGCGGTCGAGGCGATGGCCGGCGTAGTAGGATTGCTGGATGAGCCGGCCGGGGTCGGCGGAGTTGACAATGTTCTTCGGGTAAGCGGTCCAGGAGAGCCAGGTGATGGAAGCCCCTTTCGCCCGGTCAATGCCGACCTTCACGGTGCCATTGTCCACTACCAGCAAATCCTCGGCGCGAGCCAGGGCGGGCGGAATGTTCGGGGTTCCGGCCTTCGCGCCTCGCTCCGCCGCGAGGGCGGGCCGGGCGCACAGCAGCAAGACAGCGACGACGACTGAGGCTCGTGCAACGGAGTGACGGAGTGCGTGTTTCAACTCGCGTCCTCGACCAGCGGGGCGGGGCGAGGCGAATGACCGGCCTGTTTTTGTTTCGCACCTTGAAGTGGCGTGAACGCCGTGCTCCGCGCGCGCCCATCGTGCGTCAGGGTCTCGCGAGAGGTGGCAGGACGCCTCCAACGTCGGCTGATGCCGGGTCAGCGCCTCGATGAGCGGGGCATCCAGGTTGGCACCAAGGTCTGGCATGGGTCTGGGGTAGTCCGATGGCTGGCGGGCGTTCACGCTCTTGGGGATGCAGCGGACGCGGCGGCGCTTACCAGCCTGGCCTTGAAGGGATCAAGGGCTTCTGGCCCAAATCGCGTTGGGGTCTGTGCGGGCCAACCCCCAGCCAAGTGAGCTGTTCAGCCGGGCTTCCGCGTGGCCGTCCACAAAGCTGCACACAGTGCGTTTGAGGTGCCGCCCCACGGTCCGGGTGTCCATGAACGTGGTGGGAGTCGCGGTGGTTCCCCGGAAAATGACCGTGCCCCAGGCGACCTCGTCCTGCCAGAGATCTGGATTCGTCCCTGCACTGGCGGCGGTGATCCCGCCGGAATCCGCAAAGATCAGGCAGTTCGCAGGCTTCGCGACCGAAGTTTCCCTCACGATGTCGGCTGAGGTGGCCACGATCTGTCCTATTTCCGGATAGTTGATGCCGATGCCCAAGGTGTGCGTGAAACTCGTATCGCCGCCGTTGTTGGTCGCGAAATCTCTCAGGGCGGTGCAGTCAAACAGCTTTCCTTCCGACTGATACCTGGCAATCCGCAGGATGTCCGGCCAGAACAGGGCCGCGTTCGGCCCCGCGTTGGCCGTCATCATCGCCGCCTGTTGCAACACGAAGTTCCTGCGGTCCACGAAATCAGCCCCATTCCATCCCAGCACCGGGGCGGTGGAACGGTAAGGAACGAACTGCCCGTCGCGGTCATCGCTATACAGCTTCGAGGAGAGGGAGAGCTGCTTCTCGTTGTTCAGGCAGCGCATGGACTTCGCCTTCGCCTTGGCCGAGCTCAAAGCCGGCAGCAGCATGCCCGCCAGGATCGCGATGATGGCGATCACGACGAGCAGTTCAATGAGCGTGAAGCCGGACCGGGCCGGTCGTTGAAGAGGTCTCATGTGCGGAAAGATACCCAAGGTGCGCCGCGCAGTCACAGATTTCTTTGGTGACAGCGCCTTGCGAAAGATCGGATGCCGGGGTTGCCGCAAGCCCCCCCGAGAGATCGTTGGGGGCTGACCCTCCACCACTTCGCCGCCGATCAGCGATCTTCCCAGATGCCCGGCGCAGCGGCCCGGTTTGACTGGGCGAACTCCGGCAAGCTGCGTATGGAGTCCCTGTTCCAAGCGGGCCGCCAGCGGATGTTGCCCACAGTGCGCCAGCTCTCCACGACTAGGGCGGCGGCGCGCAGACCGGCGGCGTCCTGACGCTCGAAAAGAAGCCCGACGCCGTTTACCGCCTGCCTGGCGAACTGGAGAACTTCCGCAGCGTCCTCCACACGGACACCGGCCACGAATACCTGTCTAAGATGCGGCTCGAATTGGTGACTAGGTTCGAAAAGCACCTGCGTCCGTGGGGAATGGCCAGGGCGCACGGCGTCCACGCAATGAAATACCCGGCAGAAAAGGGCGCTCCTGAAGTCGAGCGGTAGTCTTGGAAGGATCGCGTGCTTCGCCGCGGATCCGGCTTCCCCAGTTCAGCCCCGCGACCGTGGTCCCTCCGTTCCCTGCCCATTTCCCCGTTGACGCTTCCCTTCACCGGCCCGTAGGCTTTTTCCCATAACTGCGGTGTCGCGTGTCGCGATATGGCAGGAACCGCTCATGGCCGAAGGTTATTGCGTCAAGTGCAAGTCGAAGAGGGAAATCACCGACGGCGTTGAAGAGGTGATGAAGAACGGGCGCAAGGCCATCAAAGGCCGCTGCCCCACCTGCGCCACCGTCATGTTCAAGATTCTCGGCGGCAAGGCCAC
>JBEBFV010000456.1:0-5173 GCA_040081795.1 Limisphaerales bacterium
GCCCAGCGCTGCGGAGGGCTGCGCGAGCGCGACGACGTTTGAGTGCAGCTCCGGCAGTCGCGTCCAGATGAAGCGCTCGCCCATACTCCGCACGCCCCACTCGAACCACCGCTGCTCCGCCGCGTTCCACGCGAGCCGGTGGGCGGGGAACGCGTCGAGCAGCTCGTTCGCGAAGATGACGCCGGTCACGCCGCCGGCCTGTTGTATCTCACCCCAGTTGGCGAACCACCGGACGCGCGAGCCAAACATGCTCAAGCGGCCGCGCTGCCATTCCTGCCGGCGCGGCGAGGGATCGAGAATCCAATACTCCACACGTTCCAACAGGTCGGGCCGCCGTTTCCGCAGCCAAAGCATAATGTCCTCGGCAAGCTGGCCATCATGCGCCCCAGCCTCGACGATCTGGAGCGGCGTGGCGGCCATTCCACGTTCCGCATTTCGAGTTCCGAGTTCGGTGAGCCACTCGGCGAACTGAAAGGCCAGCAGTTGCCCGAACAGCTCACCCACGCTCACGCTCGTGTAAAAGTCCCCGCGCTGGCCAACCGCCGCGCGGTTGCGTTCGTAGTAGCCGTGCTCCGGGTGGTAGAGCGCCAGTTCCATGAAGCGCGCGCAGGGCAGGGGACCGGTGCGCGCGATCTCCTCATGGAGAATCGCCTCCACCGACGGCGATGGCTTGCAGTCCGCCTCGCTATTCGCTATGACACGCCGAAACATAAACCCGATTTCCTATGGCCAAGATTGACGCGTTCTTCAACCTGATGATGCAGCAGAAGGCATCCGATCTGCACCTGGCTTCCGGCAGCCCGCCCATTCTCCGCATCAGCGGCGAACTGCGCCGCGTGGACTACCCGCCGTTGGAGAGCGACGCGCTCAAGGCGATGCTCTACGAAATCGCGCCGGAAATCAAAGTGAAGCAGTTCGAGGAAACCGGCGACGTGGACTTCGGCTACGAAATCCCCACGGTCGCCCGCTTCCGCGCGAACTTCTTCAACCAGAAATACGGCTGCTCCGCCGTCTTCAGACAGATTCCCAGCACGGTGCTCTCCTTCGAGGACTTCGAGAAGTTCGACGCGCCGCTGCCGGCGGTGCTGCGCAAGTTCCCGATGATGCACAAGGGCCTCGTGCTCGTCACCGGCCCCACCGGCTCCGGCAAGTCCACAACGCTCGCCGCGATGATTGACTACGCGAACAAGAACCGCCACGACCACATCCTGACCGTCGAGGACCCGATCGAGTTCGTCCACCAGAGCAAGGGCTGCCTCATCAACCATCGTGAGGTCGGGATGCACACGAAGTCCTTCGCCTCCGCGCTCAAAGGCGCGCTGCGCGAAGACCCGGACATCATTCTAGTCGGCGAAATGCGCGACTTGGAAACCATCGAGCTCGCGCTCACGGCGGCGAGCACCGGCCACCTCGTCTTCGGCACGCTGCACACGCCCAGCGCCGCGAAGACGGTGGACCGCATCATTGACGTGTTCCCCGCCGACCAGCAGAACAAGGTGCGCGCGACACTTTCTGAAGCACTGAAGGGCGTCGTGGCACAGAACCTCTTCAAGCGCATCGACAAGCCGGGCCGCGTGGCCGCGCTGGAAATCCTCGTCTTCACCACCGCCGTCGCGAACATGGTGCGCGAGGGCAAGACGCACCAGATTCCCGGCATGATCCAGGTCGGCAAAAAACTCGGGAACTGCCCGCTCGACGACTCGATCATGGACCACCTGCGCATGAAGCGCATCGCGCCCAAGGACGCCTTCGACAAGTCGCTCGACAAGAAGAAATTTTTCGGCTTCCTCACCCCGGCGGAGCAGGAGGAGGCGCGGTCAAACGGCGAGGCGGATTGAGCCGAAGCAGCGAACGATTTTCTGCCATGCACCCCTGTCTTCTCCCGCGTGTTGCGTGTTGCGTGTTACGTGTCGCGTGCCGGACGCGAAGGAACTTCTTCACGCATCACGCATCACGCACCACACTCTGACCCATGCGCGCCAACGAACTCGACTACCTCCTCGCCACGATGTTGGACTCCAACAAGGACGTGTCCGACCTCAACATCACCGTGGACAAACCGCTTCAGGTGGAGTCCTCCGGCCAGCTCGTCGCCGTGCCCATCAACCCGCCGGTGGACCGGCTCACGCCCTTCCAGACCGAGCAGATCGCCCTGAACCTCATCGGCGGCAGCCGCCGCCTCACCGAGGACCTGCTGCGCACCGGCTCGTGCGACTCCTCCTATTCCCTCGGCCAGAAGGCGCGCTTCCGCGTGAACATCTTCTCCCAGCGTGGCAACTACTCCTGCATCCTGCGCAAGCTGACCACGCAGATTCCCACGCTTGAGCAGCTCAAGCTCCCGCCCATCTTCAAGGAAATCTCCAAGGAAAAGACCGGCCTCGTCCTTGTCACCGGCGCGACCGGCTCCGGCAAGTCCACCACGCTCGCGGCGCTGCTCAACGACCTCAACGAAACCAAGTCCATCCACATCGTCACGCTGGAAGACCCGGTCGAGTTCGTGCATCCGCAGAAGAAGGCGACGTTCAACCAGCGCGAGATGGGCACGGACTTCGACCGCTTCTCCAGCGGCCTGCGGGCCGCGCTGCGTCAGGCGCCCAAGGTGATTCTCGTCGGCGAGATGCGCGACCGCGAGACTGTGGAGCTGGGCCTCTCCGCCGCCGAGACCGGCCACCTCGTGATGAGCACGCTGCACACAATTGACTGCGGCCAGACCATCAACCGCATCCTGGGCATGTTCGATCTGAGCGAGCAGGACCAGATCCGCGAGCGCCTCGCGGACACGCTGCGCTGGGTCGTCAGCCAGCGCCTCGCTCCGAAAGTGGGCGGCGGACGTCAGGCCATCCTTGAGATCATGGGCAACAGCGTCCGCACCAAGGAGTCCATCCTCCAGGGCGAGGCTGAGGGCAAGACCTTCTACGAGATCATCGAGGCCAGCTACACGTTCGGCTGGAAGAGCTTTGACCAGGCGTGCATGGAAGCCTTCGAGCAGAACCTGATCTCCGAGGAAAGCGCGCTGCTCTATTGCAGCAAGAAAGGCCCGACCTCGCGCGGCATTGACAACATCAAGAAGAAGCGCGGCGAGGTGACCACGAACGTAACGAACCTGGGCATGAAGAAGGACGCCGCCGCCCATGGCGCGCCCGTCGCCGCCCCGCCGCCGCTGACGTTGAAACTGAAGTGAATCCTGCTCCCAACCTTCCCCATCCATGAGCCAGCAATTCGCCGAGTACGAGTTCATCAGCCCCTCGGACAAGCCCGCGCTGCTCGCCCTGAGCAGCATGGAAGTCCTCGCCAACGTCCAGACCATCGTGCTGGAGTGTGGCTTCAAGATCCACGTTGCCAGCAACCACGACGACTTCAGCAAGCGCTTCACCGCGCTCAACTATCACATCGTTGTCGTGGAGGAACTCTTCGCCGCCGGCACCCCCGAGGAAAACACCACGCTCCGCACCCTTCAGTGGATGCCCATGGCCCGCCGCCGCCACGTCGTCGTCTTCCTCATCAGCGAGCGGCTTCAGACGCTCAACCCGATGCACGCCTTCCAGCAGAGCGTCCACGCCGTCATCAACAAGGCTGACCTCAGCAGCCTCGGCTCCATCATCTCGAAGACCGTCGCCGACAACGACCTCTTCCTCCACAGCTACCGCGAGGTCCAGGCCGCCGCCGCTCAGGGGAAGATTTGAACCGTGTCGGCGGCTTGCGGTCGCCGGCACAGGTTCAAGGTTCACGGGGACTTTCCAGCCAGCCAGTTCACTGCCGCTTCGCGTGGGTGTTTCGTGGTGGTCAGAATGGTGGAACGCTTCACGCGGTCCTGCTCATCAAACTCGATGAGGGCGATCTGGAGTTCAGTGCGACCTCTCGTGACCGTGCCGGCGGGGACTACTGTGATCAGGAACAATCCCCGGGGCTGCACCGTGGTGATGGAGTAAACTGTGACCCGGATGTCAGAAAAATCGTAGTTTGAGGCGCCGAGCTTTGCCACCACATCGCTGCGCGTCAGCTTGCCATTGCGGAGGAACCCAAAATCGCCTGTCTTGCGCCCCGCGATCGGATCACGTTTCGCCGGCACAGGGACCGTGGCGCAACCGGGACAGACGAATAGGGCGACCACGGCGAGCAGCACCGTCAGGAGCAGGGCATTCTTGGGTGTCGAATTCATAGCACTGGGAGGATCGCGTCGAGCCGATGAAACTCAACATCTCACTTCGCCGCGCCCAGCCAGCTCATCAGCCCGTTCGTCGTCGCGATGCCGATGGCGGTGCCGATGATGTAGCCCCAGATGCCGGCGAGCAGGCCAGGGAGGACGAGCTTGTTCCAGCCTTTCGACGCGGCCATCGCGGCGGCAGATGCGGGGCCACCCAGGGTGGCGTTCATGCAGAGGGCCATCTCCTCGATGTTCCAGCGGAAGTAACGGCCCACGGTAAGGGTAAAGGTCATATTCACCACGGCGATGATGAGGCAGAAGAGGAAGAGCATCGGGAGGTTCATGATCACGGCCACGAGGTCGGCGGGCAGGCCAATGGAGAACAGGAAGACGTAGAGAAAAAATCCGCCGAGCAGGTCCGCGCCCCGGATGCTTGCCAACTGTTTCGGGAAGAGCGTCGCGGCGGTGACGGCAATGGCGGTGATGAGCACGAAGCGGTTGCCCAGCAGCGTGCTGTAGAAGGACGGCGGCAGGGCGTCGTTGATGAGCACGCCGAGCTTCTTCGCCAGCGCCACGACGATGAAGGCGACGGCGAGGGCCTTGGCCACGTCGAGGAGCGTGAGATCTTTCGCGGTCCAGTGCCCGCCTACCTCCGCGGCATCGGCCTGCTCGGCGGCCTGCTCGTGCGGGTGCGGGAAGTGGCGGCGGAACCACGCGCTGCCGCACATGCCGAGCATCGCGACGAATGCGCCAGCCATGATGAAATTGTCCGCGACCAGCAGCGGCCCGGTGAGGTTTTCGCTGGTGCCGAAAGTTTCCTTCACCGCGAAGAAGTTGATGCCGCCGCCGATGTAGCTGGCGGTCATGATGCCCGCGACCTGGCTGAGGCTCTCGGTGTTCGTGCCCGGCACACGGCCATTGAGCAGCCACGTGGCGAGCACGCCGCCGAGGATGGTGCCGAGCGAGGCGACGTGGAAGATGACGAAGACCTTGCCGGTGACGCGCGCAATCTCGAAGACGTTCGCGCGG
>JBEBFV010000457.1:0-5169 GCA_040081795.1 Limisphaerales bacterium
CGCCGCCTGGGCCTTCGCCTTCGCCTCTTCCGCGCGGCGCAGGATTTCCTCGGGCGCGGGCAGGCTCATCAGGACTTCCATCGGGATGTCGCCACCTTGGGCGAGCTTGGTCAGGCACTTCTGGCGCTCCTGCAACGCCTTCTTGTCGTCGCGCTCCTTGCTGAAGCGGGCCTTGGCGGCGTCGCTGCGCTGGCGGAGCTGGGAATAGACGTCGCCGCCGAGCAGCGAGGAGATGTCTATCTTCATCTTCTCCTTGCCCATGTCCGAGTCCTGCACCACGTCGCCGTTGATGGGGCCGGCCTTGTATTTCGGGAACATGATCGCGGCCTCGGGGCAGACGCGCGAGCAGGCGGGGCAGTTGGTTTTGCAGTTGTCGTGGTTCTGCGCCTGAATCTTGTTCTGCTCGTCCACGCCATAGACGCCGAAGAGGCAGAAGCTCAGGCACTGCATGCAGTTCGTGCAGCGGTCGTAGTCAATGACCGGGAACCACGGCTTCCACTCGCCGTGGCGTGCCGCGCCGGTCTCGCTCTGCACGGCCTCGGCGCGCTCGGCGATGTGCGCGGCGTCGAGACCGGTGATGTCTTGGAAGCGCACGGTGGTGCCGGCGGTCACGCCCTCCGCCTCCGGCGTGCACCCGGCGAATTGCCCGAGCACGAGCAGGGACCCGCGTTCATGCGGCGCGACGCGTCCGCCTGCGACGGCGCGCGTGACGGCAAAGCCCTTCTCCAGCAGCGCGGTGAGCGCGGAGAAGCGGTCGGTGCTGGCGAGCGGGGCGGAGTCGGCGCTTTCGTAGAGGACGACGCGGAGGGTGGCAGCGGTGGTGAGGCTCATGACAGAGAGGGGATGGGGGATGGGGTCTGGCGTCTAGGGTTGAGCGGCGACGGCCTTCGGGGCATCGCTGCCGGTGACTTTGCCTTTGGGCAGGTTTGGCTGAACCGCGCCGTTGAAGAGGGCGGTGCAGACTTCCTCGGCGGTTTGCACGCGCATGTTGAGCACCTCGGCGGTGTCGAGCGGGAGGTCAGCCTTGGCGGTGTGGAAGAGCCACTTCACGGCGCGCGGGAAGCAGGCGGCGATCTTCACCGGTCCGCCGTCGGCGAGGCGCTTGAGCGAGGGGTCCTGACGCGCGCTCATCTCGCAGAGGTCGGCCACGGCATCGAAGGCCACGCCGGAGTCGGAGAGTTTTTTCAGCACGGCTTCTTTCACCTCGGGCGGGACGACCTGCGCGTATTGGCAGTGGCAGTAGAGAATTCGCGGCGCGTCGGGCATGTCGCGGGACAGCTTGCGCGAGGCAGCGGGCGGCGGCAACTGCGGGTTTCCACCAGCGGGTTTCTGCCGCTGAGATTCCGGCGGCGTTCATTTCCTTGTCTGGCTTTGCCGTGCGTGGTTGGCTGTCTGCATGAAGCCCGCCTGTCTTGCCCGATGGCTCATCGCCGCGCTCTTCGTGGCCGCCGCGAGTTCTCCCGCCGCACCGCGCCCGAACATCATCGTCATCATGGCGGACGACATGGGCTTCTCGGACATCGGCCCTTACGGCGGCGAGATTCGCACGCCGAACCTGGCGCGGCTGGCGCGCGAGGGAATGAAGTTCACGCAGTTCTACAACAACGCCAAGTGCACGACCACGCGCGCGTCGCTGCTCTCGGGGATGTATCCGCGCGGCGCGGGCAACAGCATCCCGCCGCATCTGCCGACGGCCGGCGAGACGATGCGCGCGGCGGGCTATCAGACGGCGCTCAGCGGGAAGTGGCACC
Source organism: Limisphaerales bacterium (assembly GCA_040081795.1). GTDB lineage: Bacteria > Verrucomicrobiota > Verrucomicrobiia > Limisphaerales > SXTU01 > SXTU01. Next base: position 1,752 of record JBEBFV010000457.1, read on the forward strand.
TCGGATCGCGCGCGCCGCAGCGTCCGGTGGACCGGGGCTTCGACGAGTTCTACGGGCTGATGGACGGCTGCTGCAACTTCTTCGATCCGTCCCGGCCAGACCCGGAGTTCAAGGGCGGGCGGGTTCGGACTTTCGCGCACAACGCCGAGCTGGTGAAGACCTTCCCGACGAACTTCTACTCAACCGACGCCTTCACCGACCACGCGCTCGGAACGGTGCGCAAGTTCCACGCGACCGGGAAGCCATTCTTCCTGCACCTAGCCTTCACGGCTCCGCATTACCCGCTGCACGCGCCGCCGGAGGACATCGCGCGGTATCGCGGCAAATACTCCACGGGCTGGGAGCAGCTCCGCCGCGACCGCCACGCGCGCCAGCTCGCGCTCGGTTTGCTCGACCCGAAGTGGCTGCTCTCGCCCACGGACTCGGGAGCCTACGAGTGGACGAACGCAAACCGTGATTGGGAAGACCTGCGAATGGCCACTTACGCCGCGATGGTGGACCGCATGGACCAGAACATCGGCAGGCTGCTCGCCGCGCTCGACATACTTGGCATCGCGGACAACACCGTCGTCATGTTCCTCTCCGACAACGGCGGATGCACGGAGGAGCCGGGCGGGCGCGACGCCACGCAGCAGCCGGGCATCGTCAGCACTTACACCGCCGTCGGTCCTGCGTGGGGATGGGCGCAGAACACGCCGTTCCGCCGCCACAAGTCGTGGGTCAACGAAGGCGGCATCAGCACGCCGTTCATCGTCCGCTGGCCGGGGCGCATCAAGCCCGGCACGATGACCACGCAGGTCGGGCACATCATTGACGTGGTGCCGACGTGCCTCGAACTCGCGAGCGCGAAGCCGCTTGCGGTCTTGAATGGCAAGCCCACCGAGCCGCTCGAAGGCCGCAGCCTGTTGCCGATCCTCGAAGGCCGCCGCCGCGCCGCTCCCGTCGAGCTGTGCTGGGAGTGGGCCGGCAATTGCGCCATCCGTCGCGGCGACTGGAAGCTCGTGTGGGACACGCTCAACAAGCCGCGCCGCTGGGAACTCTATGACCTCGCCGCCGATCGCACGGAGCTGACGAACCTCGCCGCGCAGAAGCCTGAGCTGGTGAAGGAGTTGACGGTCGCCTACGAGCGCTGGGCCAAGGCCACGGGCCGGCGCATCCCCGGCGCGGACCAACCGGAAACTCCGGCCAAGAAAAAGAAGAAGGCGGGGGCGTGAGCTGCGTCACAGAGCGCGCCTTCTCCTCCTCCGATGAAGAGAGGGGGAGCCAGAGCCTGTGTTCCATCCGTGTTCGAACCGTCGCCGCGATACGGCTACTGCGCGGCCATGTTCACGCACACCAGATCGCCACGGGAGTTGCGGCAGTAGATGCGGCCGTGGGAAAGCACGGGCACCGTCCAGCACTTGCCACCGAGGACTGAAGCGCGAGCGGTCGTCTTGAAACCCGCCGGGGATGCCGGGGCCGAAACCAGTTCGCCGCGCTCGCTGAGAATCAGCAGGGTGCCGCCAGTCGTCGCCATCACTGAGCCGCAGCCCAGCGTTTCGCTCGGAGGCACGCGCCACTTCTCGGTGCCGGTTGCCAGCTCCATGCAGACGAACTCCGTCGGGCGGCCCCGGTGCGCTGTGCCGTCGAAGCCATACAGGTGGCCCTCCACGAGCACGCTGTTGTTCATGTGGTTGGCCATGCGCTTGTTCTCGTAGATTTTTCGCAGCCGATCTCCGGTCAGCTCGAACAGCGCGCAGCCGCGATCATAGCCCGTGGAGATGAAAATCTTGTTGCCCTGCACGATCGGCGTCGTGGCCGTCGTGTCGAAGGCCGTCTTCCAATCCACGGTCGCCACCGTCTTGCCGTTCCCCGCATCCACGACCGCGAGTCCTTCGGTCTTCATCACCGCCAGCAGTTTGCGGCCGTCCGTTTGAAATGCCTTTGGCGTGCCATAGGCCGCGGTGAAGCGCCCGCCCTGCCACAGGACTTTTCCCGTCGCCGCCTCCAACGCGAATGTCGCCCCCGCCTCGATGATGAGCGTCTGGTCGTTGAGGAAATACGGCGAGCAGGCGAAGCCCCATTCCGGCGGCTCACCCAGGCCCGCCTCGGCCAGCATGTCGCGCTGCCACACAATCTTTCCGGTCTGCGCCTCGTAGCAGTGCAATCGTCCGTGCTTGCTGTAGGTGAACACCCGGCCCTGGCGCACGGTCGGCGTGGCTCCGGGGCCGCCCTCGTAAAAGCGGTCGAGCAACGGCGCGGGATACGAGTGCGCCCAGATTTCCGCGCCGCTCTCCGCGTTGAGGCACCACACGGTTTCCGTCCCGCCCACCTTTGGCCCGCGATGGCCCATCGTGTAGAGCCGGCCCTCCGCCACCGCGACCGAACTGAAGCCCGTGCCCACCTGTTTGCGCCAGCCCACCTTGTTGAAGTCCGGCTTGTCCGGCAGCCGTTCGGTGGTGATGCCGTTTTCGTCCGGCCCGCGCCATTGCGGCCAGTCAGCGCCACGCGCGGCAACCAAGCCTCCGCTCAACAGCGCTGCGACAAGAAGTCCGGCGAGCTTGCTGGCAACAACTCTCCTGTCAGCAATCATCGGCGAAGCGCATTTCCAACTGACGCTGCTCACGGCTTGAGGGCGGCGCGCAGCACCGGCTCGAAGATGTCGGACTGCCTCATGAAGCCCAGGTCGTTCGCGTGCGAGGCATCGGTCGCGCCCTCGGTGTCGTCGCCGTAGAGATGGTCGCCGGCGATGTAGTGGAGCTTCGTGACGCCGTCACTCTTGAGCTGCTCGAACGCCTTGCGCAGCGCGGCGTGGTTGTCGTCGTGGAACTTTTTCTTGCCCGGCGTGATCCAGTCGTTCGTGAAGCGCCGGTCCTCGACGAGCACGATGGGTGTGTTGGGCCGCACGGCGCGGAGCTGCTTCACGAGCGGCACGCACTTCGCGGCCACGTCGGCGGGCTGCATGTTCGGCAGGCAGTCAATCACATACACGGCGGCATCAATCTCGGCGAGCAGCTCGCCGACGGCGGCATCCATGCGGCCGTTGCCGGAGAAGCCGATGTTCAGAACGGGCCGGTCGAAGCGTCGGCCGAGAATCGCGGTGTGGACCATGCCGGGCCGCGAGGCGCACGCGCCGTGCGTGATGGACGTGCCGTAGAAAATGATCGGCTTCGCGGCGCGCGGGGCCAGCCCCTCGAACTTGGCGCCGGCGGGCACGCCGATGTCCAGGGACTCGATGCCGTTGTAGAGCGGCAGGTAGGCGGCATATTCGCGCAGGCCCGGCGCGAGATCGCTGATGATCACGGCCTCGACCTTCGCGGAACTGGGGCGCGTGACTTGCACCCACTTCCACTCGCCCTTGTCGTTGCGCGCGTAGAGATCAAGGCCGCTGACGCCGGTGGCGGGCATGTGCGGCATGGCGATGTTGGTCTTCGAAAGC
>JBEBFV010000071.1:0-18409 GCA_040081795.1 Limisphaerales bacterium
TGGTGAAGGAACTCAAGACCGACGGCAGGACCGTCGTGATAGACCACGAGGAAATCCCTAGCTACATGGCGAAGATGGTGATGCCGTTCAAGGTGAAGGACACCAACCAGCTCGCGAGCCTCGGCACGAACGACCAAGTCCACTTCCGCCTGAATGTTGCGGAGTTCGAGAGCTGGATTGACCAGTTGACCAAGACGGGCAATGCACCCGCGCCAGCGGCAGACCCGAATCGTCGGCAATTCCGCCTTGTGCGCGAAGTGGATGTGCTCAACGAAGGCGACGCGCTGCCGGGCTACCCGCTCACGAACCATTTGGGACAAGCCTTCAACACCGCGCAGTTCAAGGGGCAGGCACTCGCTCTCACCTTCATCTTCACGCGCTGCCCGTTGCCGGACTACTGCCCGCGCATGAACCTGCGGTTTGCACAGGCCATTAAACAGTTGAAGGAAATGCCCAACGCGCCGACGAACTACCACTTCCTGTCCATCACCTTCGATGTGGAATACGACACACCTCTTGTCTTGCAGAACCACGCCAACCGGGTGAAGACGCAGCACGGTGCCGATCTGAGCCGATGGACTTTTGCCACCGGTTCGCTGATCGACATTGATGACATCACAGAGCGCTTCGGCTTGGCCTTTGCGCGCAACGCGGAGACGCTGCTGTTCGACCATAAGCTCCGCACCGTTGTGATTGATGCCGCCGGCAAGGTGCAGAAGATCTTCATCGGAAACGACTGGAAAGCAGAAGCGCTCGTGACGGAGATCGAGAAGGCGGCGAAGGCGAAGCCGTAAGCCCGGCGCGCCGCACTTTCAACTTGGTTCTGCGCGGTGCTTGTTGGTTAATGACGGCGAACCCGAAACTCGTTCGCGCCATGCAAATCCTGAACACCCGCCGTCACTTCCTCAAAACCTCCGCCGCTGTTGCCGCCGCGACCACGCTGCCGCAGTGGTTCCTCGACGAGTCCGCCCAGGCCGCCACCAAGCCGCTCGGACCCAACGACAAGCCCGGCGTCGCGCTCATCGGCTGCGGTGGGCGGGGCAGGGGAGTTGCCCGCGAGGCGGCGGCGCTCGGCCAGATGCTCGCCGTGTGCGATCTGGACGACGTGAATCTCGCGCAGGCGCAGAAGGCCTGGCCCGAGGCGAAGCTCTACAAGGATTTCCGCAAGCTGCTTGAGCGCGACGACGTTCACATCGTCGTCAACGGCACGCCGGACCACTGGCACACGCTGGTCAACCTCGCCGCGCTCAAGGCGGGCAAGGACATCTACAGCGAGAAGCCGCTCACGCTCACTATTGACGAAGGCAGGCGGCTGGTGAAAGCCGTGCGCGAGTCCAAGCGCATTCTCCAGACCGGCAGCCAGCAGCGGAGCGACAAGAATTTCCGTCTCGCGTGCGAGCTGGTGCGCAACGGGCGCATCGGGAAGCTCAAGCACGTCAACGTCTGGCTGCCGCACGGACGACGCGAGGGGCCGTTCGAGAAGGTGTCGGTGCCCGCCGGCCTCGACTGGGATTTCTGGCAGGGCCAGACGGCGAAGACGGATTACGTGAAGGAGAAGTGCCACCAGACCTTCCGCTACTTCTGGGAATATTCCGGCGGCACGATGACCGACTGGGGCGCGCACCACAACGACATCGCGCTCTGGGGCACGGGCTTCGAGCGCAGCGGCCCGGTGCGCGTCGAGGGGCAATCGCTGGTGCCGATGATCCCGGGTGGATTCAGTGCGGCGAGCGAATACGCCGTGGCCTACACCTACGCGAACGGCGTGACGCAGCTCACGCGCAGCACGCACGGCAACGGCTGGAACGGCTCCGTCACCGAGAAGACCGCGCAGCAGCACGGTGTGCGCTTCGAGGGCAGTGACGGCTGGATATTCGTCACGCGCGGAAAGATCGAGGCGAGCAACGGTGACTTGCTCACCACGCCCCTGCCTTCAGGGGCGAAGCGGCTTTACGCCAGCGACAGCCACATGAAGAACTTCTTCGACTGCGTGCGCTCGCGGCAGCAGCCGATCTGCGATGTGGAGATTGGCCACCGCTCAGTGACCGTCTGCCACCTCGGCGTGATCGCGATGCGCCTGGGTCGCGCGCTCAAGTGGAACCCGACGGCGGAGGAGTTTACCGGCGACGCGGAGGCGAACAAGTGGCTGGCCCGCGAGCAGCGCAAGCCGTGGAGCTACGAGATGGTGTGAGCGCACGCCCGTCTTTTTTGTGGGCTGTGGTGCTGACCGGGGCGGTGTTGGCTGGGGTTCTGTATTTCTACGGCCCTCGACTCGCGCACACTCTGATGGGGCGGTCAACGCGCTACTACGAGGACAAGCGTTCTCGGTCCGTGATGGCCCGCGAGTTCACCGGGACGATTCCTCGTAGCGAGCGTCTCCTCTTCACGACCCCGAGTTTCGACCCAGCGAAAGCAGACTGGAAAAGGGGAGCACAGCGAAACTTCGACGAGAGGTTCAAGACCGATGATTGGCTGGTGAAGGCCGACTCCTTGCACACCAACATTTTTCACGTCCGCGTAGTCCACACGAACGGGATTGAGTTCACTCTTTACGATGCGGCTGGCGCGCGGGTCAGTGATGGCCGCGCGGGCGTGTGGCGTTCTGGCCCTGGAAGCGGCGGGTTTCCAACTTGGACATGGTCAGGCACAGGGGAAGGCGTTCTTTACACGGATGATTTTCCATCCTCACCCTCGCACTCGATGTTTGCGATCGCACTGGTTCGGTCGCCAACCAACGGCATCACGGAAGTCACCAACCGGCTGGGGACGCTCAGGTTTGGCAGACTCCCTTACGAGGCGATTGGCAACTGATTGGTCTGAACCGCCACTCGCCTACTTGTTCGGCTGCGGCGTGTAGCGGAGGTAGGGCTTCAACTTGCGCGAACCCTTCGGGAACATGGCCGGGATTTCCTCGTCCTTCACCGCGAGCGTCACGATGCAGTCCTGGCCGTCCTGCCAGTCGGCGGGCGTGGCGACCTTGAACTTCGATGTGAGCTGGAGCGAGTCCACCACGCGGAGGATTTCGAGGAAGTTGCGCCCGCAGGACATCGGGTAGGTCAGCGTGAGCTTCACCTTCTTGTCCGGCCCGATGACGAAGACGGAGCGCACGGTGGCCTTGTCGTCCACGTTCGGATGGATCATGTCGTAGAGCGCGGCAACCGTCTTGGCGGGATCGGCGATGATGGGGAAGTTCATCGTCGTGGCCTGCGTCTCGTTGATGTCGCGAATCCAGCCGTGGTGCGCGTCCACCGGGTCCACGGAGATGGCGATGCACTTGACGTTGCGCTTGGCGAACTCGTCCTTGAGCTTTGCCACCGCGCCCAGCTCGGTGGTGCAGACGGGCGTGTAGTCGGCCGGGTGGGAGAAGAGGATGCCCCAGCCGGTGCCGAGCCATTGGTGGAAGTCAATCTGGCCTTCGGTGGTTTCGGCCTGAAAGTTCGGAGCGGTGTCGCCAAGTCGGAGTGCCATAGTCGTGTTGTTCGTTCGTTTCGAGAGGCGGAAGTTAGGGAAGCAAGCGGTGGGGCACAAGTCTGCGGTGCGGTGCTTCAGCCTTCTCCCTTCGCGGAGCGAGGGGAGAAGGTGGCCGAGGCCGGATGAGGGGTGCGACCACCAACGCCGACGCACGCAACCCCTCACCCCAGCCCTCTCCCCTTGCTCCGCAAAGGGAGAGGGAGAAGAACGACGCTCCTACTGCGCAGCCTCAAGGTAGTCGGCGAGCAACTCGACGTTGCGGATGAAGGTGCTGGTCTCGATGCGGTCGCCGAAGTCGAAGTCGCGACGCCGCAAGTCGCCTTTCGTCACCCAGCGACCTTGTGCGTCGAGCGCGGCGATGGCGGACTGGACCCGCGCCTCCATGGACTTTGCGCGCGACGCCTTCTGCTCGGCGGTCGGCGGCTTGAATTTGAGCCGCGCCTGCATGGCCTCGCGACCGCGTTGCTTCACTTCCTCGTAGCGGGCGATGGCCCCCTGCACGCCGTAGTCGCCGCGCCAACTGTAGCCCTTGCGCCGTTCCTCGCTGATGTCTTCCAGGCGGTAGTAAATCTTCCCGTCGCGGTCGCCGAAGATGGGCTTGTTCGTGCCAAGCTCGTAGTAGCGCGCCCAGAGGCCGGGAGAAATCTCGGAGCGCTTGAACCACGCAATGGCGCGCGGCAGCGGCTCGAGATAGCGCTCATCCCCAAGCTCAACGTAGAGGTCGGTGAGCAGGCGCAGCACGCCGACGCTTTCGTTCGAGCAGGCGGCGGGCGGCTCGAAGGCCCGCGCCCAGGCCGGCTCCATGCGGGCGTTGTATTGCTGCGCCCAAGTCGGCTGCGGCTCGGGCAACTGCGCGAGCAGGAGGAACTCCGCGCCGCGTTTCACGGCATCGAGCAGTTCGCGGCGGCCTGTGCGATGCCACGCGTCGAGCAGCGTCAGGATACAGTCGCGCTGCGTGTTGTCGTTGAGCGTGTAGTGGCGGGTGTAATTCTCCTTCGTGTATTCGCGCGGGTAGGTCGTGGGGATGGTCGCCTTGATGACGGGGTAATCCGCCGCCTTCCTCGGCAGGCCGTCGGCCCGCTGCGGCCACGCGCCGTTGGGATACTGCGCCTCCAGCATTTTCTTCAGCGCGTAGTCGAGTGCGATGCGGATGCGGACATCGCGCGGGTCGGCGGAGCCTTTGGTCGCGTCGGCGAGCGCGAGCAGGAAGCGGACGGCGCTCTGGGAATTGTCGTCGTCGAAGGTGGAGACGTTCTTGCGCTTCGCACGGTCGGCGTCCGCGACTTTCCCAATGTCACTGCGGCGGAGCCAGCCGCTCGCCTTCGCCGGGTCGAAATCAATCAGGTAATCCCAGCCGCCGGATTCCAACTGGCCCGTCGCCAGCGCGTCGCCTGCCGCGCGCGCGGCGTCGAGGAACAGCGTGTCCCTCGTGGCCGAGTAGGCGCGGAGGAATGTCATGCCCATGCTCGGCGTGCCGGGTGGTTGAATCCAAACTTGGGTCGCGGTGGCCTTCGTCTCGCCGGCGCGTTCCTTCAAGTCCAGCGAGTAGCGCCACAGGTAGCCGCCCTCGGCGGAGATGGAGCGCATGAAGCGCGTCGCCTTCGCCAGCGCGTCGCGGGCTTGCTGCGGGAGCGGGCGTGACTCGGCGGCGCTGGCGCTGGCGAGGACGGCAAGCTGGCTGGAGGCACAGAGGAATTCGCGGCGGTTCATGGCTCGTTCGTTGTAGGAGACGACGTGAGGAGTCTCCAATTGATATTCCGCGTTCCGCGTTCTGAGTTCCGCGTTGAAGTGAGACTCCTCACGTCGTCACCTACGAGGGGTCAGGCGAGGATGTCCTTCACCACGTGGCCATGCACGTCCGTCAGCCGATAGTCGCGGCCTTGGAAGCGGAACGTGAGCTTCTCATGGTTGAAGCCGAGCTGGTGCATGATGGTCGCCTGCAAGTCGTGGACATGAACCTTGTTCTCCACGATGCCGAAGCCCAGCTCGTCCGTCTCGCCGTAGCTGAAACCTTTCTTGATGCCCGCGCCCGCCAGCATGAGCGAATAGCAATCGGGATAGTGGTCGCGGCCCAGCACCGCACTGGCCGCGGTGCGGCCCTCGCGGAACGGTGTGCGGCCAAACTCACCGCCCCAAACGATGAGCGTGTCATCGAGCAAGCCGCGTTGGCGCAAGTCCTCGATGAGGGCGGTGACGGGCTTGTCCGTGCGGGCCATTTTCTTCGTGAGGCCGTCGGTGATGCCGGTGTCAGCGCCCGTGCCGTGGAAGTCCCAGCCCCAGTCGAAGAGCTGCACGTAGCGGACGCCCTGCTCGATGAGCCGCCGCGCGAGCACGCAGTTGTTGGCGAAGCTCGCGTCGCCGGGCTTCGCTCCGTAGGCGTCGAGCAAGGCCTGCGGCTCCTGCGAAATGTCCATGACCTCCGGCACGCTCGTCTGCATGCGGAAGGCTAGTTCGTATTGGGCGATGCGCGTGGCCGTCTCCGGGCTGCCCAGCTCGCGCGCCTGCACCTCGTTCAAGTCGCGCAACGTGTCCAGCGTGCGCCGGCGCATCTCACGGTCCATGCCGGGCGGGTTCGAGACGTAGAGCACGGGATCGCCCTTGGAGCGGCATTGCACGCCTTGATAGACTGAGGGGAGAAAGCCGTTGCCCCAGCAGCTCTGGCCGCCGCTGGGTTGAACGCCGCTGCTGATGAGCACCATGAAGCCGGGCAGGTTTTCGTTCTCCGTGCCGAGGCCGTAGGTGGCCCACGTGCCCATGCTGGGCCGGCCTTGCCGCGCGGAGCCGGTGTAGAGCAGCAGCTCGGCGGGCGCGTGGTTGAACTCGTCCGTGGTGATGGACTTGATGACCGTCACCTCGTTCGCGATGCGGGGAAGGTTCGTCAGCGCATCGGACATCCAGATGCCGCCGTGCCCGTGCTGCGCGTAAGTGCGCGGGGTGCCCATGAGCTTTGGCACGCCGCTGGTGAAGGCGAAGCGGCGGCCTTTCAGAAACTGGTCTGGGCAGTCCTGGCCGTTGCGTTTCACCAGCTCCGGCTTGTAGTCGAAGATGTCCAGGTGCGGCGGCGCGCCCGACATGTGGAGGTAAATCACGCGCTTGGCCTTGGGCGTGAAGTGCGGCGAGCGCGGCGCGAGCGGACGCGACGGGTCCGTGGGCGCGACATCAGCCCGTGCGTCACCGAGCAACGACTCCATCGCAATCGCGCCGAGGCTGAACTGCCCCGCGCTGCGGAGGAACGTGCGGCGGGTCTGGTGCTCGAGTTTCAGCAGGTGCGGATTCATGTGCGCAAATGTATCAGCCAACTGACGCACGGGACAACGGGGGATTCTAAATCAGTTGCGAGACTGCACAGGCAACATTCTTGTGCCGTGGGCTTGACTCGCCCCGGTGTAACCAAGTGAAATGCCAGTGTTACCAAGGGTTCGCAGCCATTAGGCTGCGGAGGCAGTTCGGATGGTCGGGCCGCCATCCGGTTTAGCAGCGCCGCCTTGATTGCGGCGCGGACTCCGTATGCACAATGGCCCGCAAACTCCATCGCCGCCCGGCTCCCGCACCGTCACGTCCGTCGCGTCTTCCCACGCGCAAAGTCACCGTCGTCATCCCTGTCCTCAATGAGTCGCGCACCATCGCGGAGGTCGTGCGCTTTGCCCGCGCCTACCGGCTGGTGAGCGAGGTGCTGGTCATTGACGACGGCTCGATTGACGGCACGCCAGAATTGGCCGAACAGGCGGGCGCGCGCGTCGTGACCAGCGCGCTGATGGGCAAGGGCGAGAGCATGGAGGAAGGCTGGCAGCACGCGCGGCATGACGTGCTCGTGTATCTCGACGGCGACCTCACCGGACTGCGCAAGGGCCTCATCCGCACGCTCGTCGAGCCGCTTCTCCGTGACGAGGCGGACTTCGTGAAGGCGAAGTTCACGCGCGCCGCCGGGCGCGTGACCATCCTGACCGCCAAGCCCCTGCTCAAAACGTATTTCCCCGAACTTGCGCACTTCGCGCAGCCGCTCGGCGGCATCATCGCGGCACGGCGCGACCTCCTCAAGCGCCTCCGCTTCGAGAATGACTACGGCGTGGACATCGGCCTGTTGATTGACGCGGTGCGGGAGCGGGCGCGCATCGTCGAGGTGGACATCGGCGAGCTGCGTCACGAGAGCCAGTCCCTCGAAGCGCTGGGTGAGATGGCCATGCAGGTCACGCGCACCATCATCGAGCGGGCGGCGGAATGGGGCCGGCTGCGATTGTCCTTCATCCAGCAGACGCGCGAGCGCGAGCGGGTGCAGCGCGTGAAGCAAGGCCAAGCACTCAAGCGCCTGCCCCAAGTCGAGCGGCTCGCGCTCATCGACATGGATGGCACCCTGCTCAACGGGCGGTTCGTCATCGAGCTCGCCCGCGCCACCGGCCGCGAGGAGGCACTCCAGCCGCTGCTCGACAACGAACTGCTCTCCCCCGTCCAGCGCACGCGGCGCATCGCGGCGCTCTTCGCGGGCGTGCCCCGGCAGGTGTTCCGGCGCGTCGCGCGCGACATCCCGCTCATGCCCGGCGCGGTCGAGACCGTCGTGGGCCTGCGCAAGGCCGGCTACCGCGTCGTCATCGTCACCGACAGCTACCATAGCGCTGCCGAGACCGTGCGGCGGCGCGTCTTCGCGGACTTCGCCGTCGCGCATCTCATGCGGTTCCGTCGGGAGAAGGCCACGGGCCGCGTGACCTTCGCCCCGGCGATGCGCGAGCCGGCCAAGTGCCGCCTGCACCGCCTCTGCAAGCTCAACGTCCTGCACCACCTGTGCGCCGAGCTGCACGTCACGCCCGACCGCGTGCTGGCCGTGGGCGACAGTGAGAACGACCTTTGCGTGCTGCGCGGCGCGGGGAACTCCGTGGCCTTCCAGCCCAAGCGCCCCTCCGTGCGGGATGCCGCCAAGCACACGCTCGAAGACGACCTGCGCGGCATCCTGAAACTGCTGGGCGAACCGGTGTCCGCGCTGCCCGAAATCCGGCCCAAGAGCGCCATCGAGGAAGACAACTAAGTCGTCCGCGAAATCTTCGCCGGGTCCGAGCGCGTTCGTTAGCTTGAGAGCAGCGAGTGGTTTCCCTCTCCATGCACCGCCCGAAGCGGACCCACAGATTCGGGGCGGACAAAGATGGGCTTGGAAATCTTTGTCCGTCTCAAATCTTTGAGGACTCGTCCTCAGAACTCACGATGGACGGACGGGAACTCCTCTCCAGAATAGGCGATTCGGGCGGCGCACGCCTTGGAACGGGGAATGGGAACCCCAAGGTTGGGGGTGGAGCACCCCACGGAAGCAGCGCGCAACCGCCCGAATCAAAAACTGCCCGGTCGGTGAGACCAACCCCCGCTGTCCGGCGTTCGAGGTTAGTTTTTAGCGTCGGGGACGGACCCAGCCGGGTCAATTTCCTTCAGCGCGACTAGAGCGGCCCTCCGGACTTCCAGATGATTTGACCAGAGCACCTTGTGGCGCAGGGCCGGGACGGCTGCTGTGGCGTCACCGCGAAACTTGCCCAAGGAGATGATGGCCATCTTGCGCACTTCGAGGCTTTGGTCTTCGAGGCGGCTCACCAAGGCGGGGACGGCTTGATCCGGCTCCGCCGCGATGTGGCCCAAGGCGCGCGAGGCGGCCCACCGGAGGGTTTCATCTCTGTCCGCGAGCACATTGACGAGGAGCGGAACCGCCGGGCGGGCGTCCGCGTGGAGCAGTCCGATGCCCCGGGCGGCGTTGCTGCGGACATAGCGCACGGGGGAGTAGAGCGCGTTGGTCAAGGTAGGAAGCGAGGAGCGCCCGATGCCAGCCAAGGCGCGCGCGGCGGCGAGGGAGGTGGTGTCACGCCTTAGTAACCGCGCCAGCTCGGGGATGGCGGGCCGCGCATGGCCGTTCATGGCGGCAAAGGCCAGCACGGCTTGTGCCTGTGTGTTGGTGTCGTGGGACTCCATCATGCGCAAGAGGCGCGGCATGACGGCCCGGCTCTCCTGGCGTAGATGGGACGCGGCCAGCTCCCTCCGATCGGGCCGGGACGACTCAAGGTAACTGAGCCAGAACTTGAGCTCGGGGCCGCGGTCGGTCGGTCCTCGGTTGACCATGATGAACATGAAGGTGCAGAAGGCGAAGATGCTCGTCGCGATCCAGTAATCCCGGTCCGGGTGGGGGCTTTGGGTTTTCATGTGGTTTGGACGCGATGCATTGAGCGTCGGTTCACGAACAAATCCAGTCTCCAAGGGGCGACGGATGGTTCAGCGGACCAACCAGAAGAACACCACTGCCACCGCAGTCGGCATCAGCGCGCCAAGGAACAGGCCCAGCGGGCTGATGCCTTCGTCCCCAAATGCCTTCGCGCTCTGCAATATCCCCACGCCTGCCGGATTGGGCGCGTTGGCGATGACTGTGAGGCCGCCGCCGGTCACGGCACCGGCCACGAGCGCGTATTTGAGTTCGTCAGAGATGCCTTCCACCAGCGAGCCGAGATAGGTGAGCGCGGCGTTGTCGGTCAGGGCAGTCAGGCCGGTCGCGCCGAAGAAGAGGGCGCTGCCATTGAGGCTCTGGATGAGCGGCTTGAGCCAGTAGGCTTGCAGTGAGCCGAGGGTGACGAGTCCCGCGAGGAAGAAGCCGACCAACAATCCTTCGCGGAGTTTCAAGTCGTCTTGATACTCGCTCGTCGCCGTCACGACGCCGAGGAACAACACGAAGACGCCAAAGAAGACATCCGGGTGATGGGCGAAGCCGACGACCATTCCGAGGAACGCCAGATGCGTGGCAGTCAGCCATTTCGGGACGTGGGCGCTTTGGTCCACATCGAAGGTCAGCGCCGCCAGCTCCTTGCGAAAATGGAACGCCATGAGAGCGGTCGCGACCGCGCAACTGGCCGCCGCGCGCCAGCCGAAGGTCGCAAACATGAACGGGGTGTCCCAGTTCCACTTGGCGGCGACCATGAGGACGGGCGGCGCGGCGAAATGGGTGAGCGTGCCGCCGATGGAGACGTTGACGAAGAGCAGTCCGAGCGTGGCGTAGGCGAGTTTTCCCGAGATGCCTCGGTCGAAGTAACGGCGCTTGAGGACGAGGGCCAGCAGCGTCATGGCCGCCGGTTCGGTGATGAGCGAGCCAAGCAGCGGCTCGAGCACCAAGGCCGCCACGTAGAAGGAAATGCCCGCCGGCCAGGGCAGCCCGCGCGAGGCGAAGACGATGAGGGCTTCAGCCAGCCGCACGACGGGCCGCGTGGCAGCCACGACCATCACCACCAACACGAATTTCGGCTCGGTGAAGTTCAGCCCTTCGATGTAGGCGACGGCCTCCGCGACCGAGCCGCGCAATACCGCGATGCCGAGGAACAACGCCGCCGCCCAGAGGCCGAAGACGACTTCGGTCTCAGCCAGAAAATGCAGGACGTTCTCCCGCACCGAGCCGGGCGGATACTGGTGTGCCCAGTGCGCGAAGCGTTTCACCGCGAAGGTGTGCAGCACGGCGAGCGCGAAGAAGACGGTGGCCAAGGTTTCCATCGGCGCAGGTTTGTAGGGCAACGCACCGGGCGCGTCGAGAGGTTCAGCAGAATAGGTTTCGCACAAAAACATGCACGAGCCGAAGTGTTGCTTGTCAGGAAAGGGGAGTTCACCCCACACTGCGTGCAAGGGTTTGGAGCCGCTAGGCTCCAGAGGTTGTCAGTTGGTCGGGCCGCCAACTGGGTAACTGGACTGCGCACTGACGACATCAGCATTCGCCAGCTTTGACTGGACCGGTCGTCCGGGCGCGTCCCTGTCCCGAACCCTGTCGTGCTCAACTGCAAGCTCTGCCTCGCTCTTACTCTATACCCGCCCCTCGCCGCTGCGCTGGGCTGGCTGGTGCATTCATGGGCAGCGGGGATGACGCAGAAGAGTTTCTACGCCGGGCTGGTAGGAGGCAGCCTCTGCCTCGTCTGGGCCGTGCTCGCGTGGCTGGGCAATCGCATCCGCGCCGGTGCAATCATGACCTTGGCGGTGATGACCTTTGTCATTCTGGCTGACACGGTCACGATGTGGATGGAGCGCGGCTTTGGCAAAGTGTCCGTGACGCTCACCGGATTTCTGGTGGTGACCTACCTGCTGCTCATCGCGCTGGCGCACAACTTCGGCGGGCCCCACCCGGATGAGTAGCCTCGCGGCGGAGAGCGATGAAGTCCCGTGCTGCAAGCCGCCTTGCCCGCTGATGAAACCCACTTCCCACGACGCCGGTTTTGAGTTGATTGCCTACGGCCTGCTGCTCGGCGTGATGGGCTGGCTGCTGCATCGCGCGGACCCGACCCTGGATTTAAGGCTGCTGGCCATGGCGCTGACCGGGGGCGGGCTTTGCACCGCCACCGGCCTGCTGACTTTTTGGCGGGCAGTGAACTTGCGCTGGTGCGTGGGGCTGCTGCTGGTGCTGGCAGTGGCGCTGGGCTGGCAGGCGTGGCAGGCATGGGACGGTTATCTGGCGCGCGAGGGCAGTTCCCGGCCCGTGCCGGTGATTACCTCTGTGCTTTGCCTGCTGGCGGTGATGTTGGGCGGGCTGCTTTGGCGGGGAGGAGAGCGACACGACTGAGCCATGCTGCAAGACTTCATCCTCCTCGCGTTCGGCCTCGTCCTCATCATCAAAGGCGGTGACATGTTCGTGGCCGCTGCGGTGCGCACGGCGGAGTTCCTGCGAATGCCGCGCGTGGTCATCGGCGGAACGCTGGTGAGCTTGACCACCACGACGCCGGAGCTGGTGGTGTCGGTGATGGCCGGGTTGAAGGGCGAATCCGGACTGGCCGTGGGCAACGCGGTCGGCTCCGTCATCTGCAACATCGGTCTGGTGTTGGGGGTGACGGCGGTGCTGAAGCAAGTGGACGCGAACCCCAAGGCGCTGCTGTTCGCGCTGCTGGCGATGTTTGGGTTTGGCGCGGCGCTGTTCTTGATGACGCTGGACCTGAGCTTGTCGCGGACGCAGGGGGCACTGCTGGTCGCGGGCGGGCTGGGCTACTTCGTGTGGGACTTTGCGCGGCATTGGCGCGACCGCAAGCCGCTCGACGTGGCGGAGGCGGTGGCGATTGACGCGGAGTTGTCGGAAAGCCGATGGGCGTGGTTCGAGACGAAGGCGGGGACAGCAGTGCAGTTCCTCGTAGGCGCGGCGATTGTAGTGGTGGGTAGCAAGCTGCTGGTGGACGGCGCAGTGGGCGTGGCGGCGCGGCTGGGCGTGCCGAGCATCGTCGTGGGATTGACGGTCGTGGCCATCGGCACCTCGCTGCCGGAGCTGGTCACGGCCATCACGTCGTCGCGGCAGTCGGTGAGCGACCTCGCGGTGGGCAACGTGCTGGGGGCGAACATCGCCAACCTCACGCTCATTGTCGGGACGGCGGCGATATTGCAGGAGGTGCAACTGGACCGGTTCACGCAGCTCTTTAACTTCCCGGTGATGCTGGCCTTCATGGGGCTGGTGACGTGGATGCTGTTCAGCGCCCCCCGGTTGACGCGCCGCGAGGGCATTGTCTTGCTGGTGGCCTACGCGCACTTTCTGGTCGTGCTGACAGTGCTGACTTTGGCTGGCCGGCAATGAGCCGATGAACTAGACAAACCACATGAATTCTCCTGACCCCCGCTGGCAGCGCATTCTGGTGACGACGGATTTCTCCCCTGCCTCGCTTGTGGCAGTGCGCTACGCCCGTGCCCTGGCACAGTTGCGGAACGCCGGGCTGACTGTGCTGAACATCATCGAGCCATTCCATGTGGATTGGAAGATGGACACCTCCGAGCGTCAGCGCGACGACCACGCAGAAGCGGCACGCGCGATGGCCGAGCTGGCAGCCGCCGAGCTGTGCGGGCTGCCCAACGCCCGCACGGAGCTGCGCCCGGGCCAGCCGGCGGAGGCCATCGCAGAATTCGCACGGGTGATGCAGGCGGAGTTGTTGGTCATCGCCACGCACGGTCGCACCGGGCTGGCCCGCGCGCTGCTGGGGAGCGTGGCGGAGCACGTGGTGCGGCGCGCCACCTGCCCGGTGCTGGTGGTTCGCAGCGACGCCACGGCGGAAGAATAATGAGAATGAAATTGCCGTCCGGTCATCCCGTCAGACATAACTCTGCCAACACAACACACAGAACATGATCCGATTCCACTGCTCCAAATGCGCGATGAAGCTGATGGTCGAGCCCGAGTATGCCGGGTCGAACGTCACCTGCCCCAGTTGCGGCCTCAACCTGACGGTTCCCGCTGCCAGCGCCGGGAGTGAAGCCGGGGCCGCCAGGGCCGGACGCGAGGGTTGGAAGGAGACTGACCCCACCAACCCGAACCTCTGGATCGCGCTGGGCATCGGCGTGGGCATCTTCGTGCTGATCTACCTGCTGGCGCTGCCCTTCAAATACACCAAGAGCCTGCTCTACGAGCGCGGCTGGGTGCAGTTCGCCGAGACGTTTTTCTTCGGCTGGGGCGTGGCATTCCTCGTCCTCAAGCTGCTGAAGATCCGCCACCAGCAGAGCGCGCTGCGACTGGATGTCCTGCCGGTGGACATCGCGCGGGAGATTGCCAAGGACAATGTCAGCTCGTTCATCCAGCACGTCTATTCCCTGCCCGTGAAGCTCCGGGACAGCCTCATGGTCAATCGTATCCGCAAGGCGCTCGAGCTTTTCGAGACCCGCCAGGTCAATGCCGAGGTCTCCACGATGATGTCCAATCAATCCAACATTGACGGTTCGCGCATCGGCGGCAGCTACACGCTGGTGAAGGTTTTCATCTGGGCCATCCCCATCCTCGGCTTCATCGGAACGGTCATCGGTCTCTCGCAAGCCATTGGCTACTTCCAAGGCGTGATGAGTCCCGAGGCGATCAAGGACTCATCGATCATGATGAAGTCCATGGGCGGTGTCACCGGCGGTCTCGCCACGGCCTTCGACACCACGCTGCTGGGGCTTTTGTATGCCCTGTTCCTAACGCTGCCGATGTCGTCCCTCCAGAAACTCGAGGAGGACACGCTCACCAACGTGGACGCCTACTGCAACGAGAACTTCCTCCCGCGCCTCAACGACGGCTCCAACACCGCCGGCGGCGACATGGGCGCGCTGGCGGACGTGCTCAGCGCGTCAATCACCCGGGCGCACACGCAGTTCCTCACCGGCCTGGACGCCGCCTCGAAGATGGTGCGCGAACAGGCGGAGGGCCTCGACAAGCGGGCCACCGAGAATCAGAAGCTCGTGCAGGAGAATTTCACCAAGGCCATCGCCGCCTTCAACGAGACGGCGGGCAAGACCCTGACCGACCTGGGCAAGTCCGCCGGCACGAGCATCGAGACGTTGAGCACGACCTTGAAGAAAGCCACCGAGCACGTCGGCGCGCTGGAGAAGGTCGCCTCCACCCAGCAGGCACAGCTCGATGCTTCCGTGAAGGAAACCCTCGCCAAGCTCCAGCAGGACTCAAGCAAGGTCATTGCCGAAGCCATGAAGAGCTCCATCGGTGAAACCTCCAAGGCCATCGAGAACACCTTCAAGCCCGCCGTCGAGCAGGTCAACGCCCTCACCGAGGCCGTCAAGGCCACCGCCCAGCACGTCGGCACCTTGCAGAAGCAGGCCAGCGAGCACCAAAGCTCGGTCCAGAAGGCGATGCAGGAAGCGGTTGCCAACGTCCAGAAGGACGCCGGCAAAGTGCTGGAGGAATCCATCAAAGCCTCCGCCGCGCAGTCTTCGAAGGCCATCGAGGAGTCCATCAAGCCCGCCATGCTGCATCTCGCCGCCATCGGCGAGACGGCCAAGAGCGCGGTGGCCGAGGCAACGTCCCTTCAGAAGCAGTCGCGCGAGCAACACGCCGCCGGTCAGCAGTCCTTCATCGAGACCACGGCGAAGTTGCAGCAGAGCCTGGCCAAGGCCTTGGAAGACGCCATTCGCCCCGCCGCGCAGCAGCTTGGCTCGCTCGGCGACTCCGTGAAGACCGCCGCCGGCCACGTCGCTTCACTCGAACGCAACGCCGCCGAACAGCAGGCCGCGATGCAGCGGGCCATGCAGGAATCCATCGCGCGCGTGCAAGAGGACGCCTCGCGCAGCCTCGCCGACTCCATTCGCAACACCGCCAATCAATCCTCCAAGGCCATGGAAGAAGTCATGCGCCCCGCCGTGGCCCAGCTCGCCGCCATTGGCGAGACCGCGAAGAACGCCGTCACCGAGGCCACTTCCATGCAGAAGCAGGCGCGCGAGCAGCAGGCCGCCGGACAGGCGTCCTTCATCGAGACCACCGCAAAGCTGCAGCGTGATCTGGCGAAGTCCTTGGAAGACACCGTCCGCCCGGCGGTGCAGCAGTTGAGTTCGCTCGGCGACGCCGTCAAAGGCACGGCGAGCCATGTGGCCGGCCTGGAGAAGCAGGCGCGCGACCAGCAGATTGCCGCGGAACGCGCCATGCACGAGGCCACGAGCCAGATGCAACGCGAGGCGGCGCGCGCCTTGGAAGAGGCATTGCGTCCTGCGGGCCAGCATCTCGCTACGCTGGGAGAGGCGGTCAAGAACGTCATCAGCCAGATGTCCCAGTTGGACCGCAGCAGCCGCGAGCAGCAAAGCGCCGCGCAAAAGGATTCGCTGGAGGTGACACGCCAGATGCAGCGCGACGCCACCAAGTCCCTCGAAGACAACCTCCGCCCAGTGGCCCAGCAGTTGAGCGCCCTGAGCGAAAGCATCCGTGCCGTCACCGGACAGCTCGGCGGCCTGGACCGCGCCGCAGCCGACGCGCAAGCCACGGTCGCCCGCTCGGTGGAATCCAGCATGAGCCGCGTCCAGCAGGATGTGTCGCGCGCCTCCTCAGAAGCGATGCAGACGGCGAACACGCAGTTGGCCACGCTCCAGCAGGGCATCGCCGCGTTGAACGAGACGCTCGTCGCCCTCGGCGGCAAGACCATCGTCATCCAGCAGGCCACCCCCGCGAAGGGCGGGCTCCTCGGCCGCTTCATGGGCAAGTAAGCGAATAACCAATGCGCAATTCCCAATGACCAGAGAATGCCCAATCGCAGTGGGAGCGCGGCCTTCAGGCCGCAGGGATGTGGGTTGCTCAAGTGCCGGGGGCATTTCCTGGCCGCCCCTTCGTCATTCATCATTGGCCATTCGTCATTGGCCCTTGGTCATTTCTTAAAGCCATGGCCCGCGCCAAATCCAGTGCCATCCCCACCGTCTCGCTCTTCCCGTTCCTGAGCATCCTTGCGTGCTTGTCCGGAGCGCTGGTGGTGATGATTTGCGTGCTCGTCGTCATGCAGGTGACCAACTCCGGTGCCGCCGCCGCCAAGACGAATCCGCTGGCGAAGGAGATGATGGAACTCCAGAAGCAGCTCAACGAGTTCCGCACGATCACCGACCAGATGACGACCATCGAGCAGGCGGAGAAACGGATGGTGTTGCTGCAGGAGCTGGTGCAGAACGCCGACAGCACGGACGCCCTGCGCGCCCGGCTGGAGGCCGAGATCAAGAATATGCAGGTTGTCATCGCCAACCTGCTCAACCAGAAGCCACGCCTGACCAATGAGATCACCAAGCTCAAGGAAGAGCTCGCCGAGCGCCGCATTGACCCGGCGCAGCTCAAACCCGCACTCCGCGTGCAGGGTGGCGGCAGCGGCTTTGCGGTGGGCCGCCGGCTATTTGTGGTGGAAGCCAACAGCGACTCCGTCGTGGTCCACCGCAGCAAGGAGGATCGTTTCCGCGTCGCCGCCACCACCATTGGCGCGGACAAGGCTTACAACGACTTTCTCGCGGAGACCGCCTCCCACAAGAACCACCTCGTGCTGTTCCTAGTCCGCACCGACGGCTGGAACAGCTACGTGCGCGGCGCGGGCTGGGCCGAGCAGCAGTTCAAGCTCGCGACCAGCAAGATGCCCATCCCTGGCCAGGGGAAAGTGGATTTGAGCGAGTTCGAGAAGTTCATGAAATGAATACCGAAGCACAGTGTTCGGATGTCAGTGTCCAGCATTCAGCCGGCGAGCCACGCGCCGTCGGACTGAACACTGAACACGGGTTACTGAATGCTTCCCGCTGTCCGCTGACTGCTGACCGCTAACCGCTCCCCCCTATGGCCAAACGCTCCTCACAAAATCTCGACGACGGAGTCAACATGGACTCCATGATGGACAACATGACCAACGTGGTCGGCACGCTGCTCCTGGTGCTCGTCATCGTGCAGTTGGGCGTGAAGAACAACGCCGACAATGTCGAGGAGGAGCTGGCCAAGGTGACGCCCCAGCAGGTCGCTGCCGCCAAGCAGCAGCTCGCCAAGCTCAAGACCGACGCCCAGAAGTCCGGCGCAAATCAGGAGGTCGTCGCACAGAAGGCGAAGTCCAAGCAGGACGACCTCCGGCATTTTGAAACCACGCTGGAGCAGAAAGGCATCAAGGTCCGTGATCTGGAAACCTTGCAGAAGGATCTCGTTGCCAAGCGCGACGTCGAGGCGACGGAGAAGACGGCCATGTCCAGCCTTCTGGGCGAGCGCGACGGCCTGCGCGCCGCGCTCGACAAGACGCCGCCGCCCAAGGGCCCGCCGCCCATTGACGTGCGCGTGCCCATCGCCAAGGCCGTCCCGCCGGGCGCGATCGAATACCGCGTCCTCTGCCTCAGCAACAGGGTTTACATGATCAACCCCTTCGGCTGGCGCTCGACCGTCTGGACCGACCTGCAAAAGGCGAAGTATGACCTGCTCCACGCCAAGCAGCCGGCGGACACGAAGGCCGGGCCGGTCTTCGACCACCTCAAGACGGTGAACTGGCTCAACGAGCACAAGTTCGGCGACGAATACGTGGCGCTGAAATTCCCCCTCGACACCAACAGCATGACGGACCGCGTCACCATGCAGATTTTCCCGCGTGCCGACGGCGGCGAAACACCGGAGCAGGTGGACGACCCGGATTCCAACTTCCGCAAGACCCTCGTGAAGCTCCGGGCGAACCCGAAGATCGTCTGCTGGTTCTGGGTTCATCCCACCGGCGTGGCCGCCTACCAC
>JBEBFV010000072.1:0-18400 GCA_040081795.1 Limisphaerales bacterium
GCCGGAATTTGTCCGCCATCGCCTCGCGCACGCGGCCGTCCGGCAGCGTCACGCCGAGTTCACGCAGCCACGCCTCTGTGGGCAGGATGCTGCGCGGCTTGGTGCGGTCGTGCTCCAGTGAAGGGGTCTCGTCGTGGACCGGCTTGCGCACCGCGATGCGCGCGGAATCGTCATCGAGGATGGTCAGCTCGGCGGTGCGCTCGGTGGTGAACAGGTTGGCGCAGCGAAACGACTCGCTCATCAGATTGGCGACCTCGGTGAGCGCGGCCTCGGATGGAAGGTTTTTGAAGATGTCCCGCGTCCCGTGTCGGTAGGTGAAGGCGACGCGAAGGCCGGCCTTCAACTGCACGGGGCGGAGGAAGACGTTCTTCACGTCCGCCGCCGGGTCGCGCGGGCGGCTGATGGTGAGCTTCACGAAGGTGCCGCGAGCGAGCGCGTCGCGGAACAGGTCGAAGAGCTTGTCCTGGGCGGCGATCATGGGATTGATTCTGGCGAAAGTCTGGCGGCAGACACGGCTTGTTGTTACACCTAGTCGCGATGAAATTGAAGCACGGACTCCACCTCGCCTATTGCACGAACATCCACCGGGGCGAGTCCTGGCCGCAGACCTTCGAGTCGCTCCAGAAATACGTGCTGGCCGTGCGCGACCGGCTGGGGACGAAATCTCCTTACGCCATTGGGCTTCGGCTGGGCGCGGACGCGGCGCGGGAGTTGAGCGACCCGGCGACGCTGGCGGGCTTCCGCCGCTGGCTGGACGCGGAGCAATGCTACGTCTTCACGATCAACGGATTTCCCTACGGCCGCTTCCACGGGACGCGCGTGAAGGAGCAGGTCTATGCGCCGGACTGGACGACACCGGAGCGCGTGGCCTACACGAACCTGCTCTTCGACCTGCTCGGCGAGATCGTCCCGCGCGGCGTGGAGGGCAGCGTCAGCACCGTGCCGGTGTCGTTCAAGGAGTTCATCAAGAGCACGCAGCAGGTGCGGGCCGCGCGGGAGAACTTGTGGAAGTGCGTCGAGCACATCGAGCGTGTGGCGCGGAGCACTGGCAAGACCTTGCACCTCGGGCTGGAGCCGGAGCCGCTCTGCTATCTCGAAACCAGCGCGGAGGCGGTGGAGTTCATCGAGCAGATGCGCGCCGACCGCCCGGGCGACCTGCGGCTCAACGAGCATCTCGGCGTGAACTACGACTGCTGCCACATCGCGCTGCAATACGAGTCGCCACGCGAGGCGCTGGGCCGTTTGCGCCAGCACAAGATCAAGGTGAGCAAGCTGCACCTGAGCAACGCGCTGAAGGTGAAGCCGACGAGCGAGGCGCGGCAGGCGCTGCGGTCGTTCGCGGACGACGTGTATTTCCACCAGGTCATCGCGCGCTCCGCCGACGGCAGCATCACGCGGCACAAGGACCTGGATGACGCGCTGGCCTTGCACAACAAGCTCCCGCCCGCCCTGACGGACGAGTGGCGGATCCATTTCCACATCCCGCTGCACGCCGCGCCGACGCCGCTGTTCGACACGACGGCCGACCATGTGCAGGGCGTGATGGACGTGCTGAAGGAGACGCCTTCGCTCTGCTCGCACCTCGAGATGGAGACTTACACCTGGGAGGTGATGCCGGCGGAGATGAAGAAGCGAAACGTGGTGGACCAGCTCGTGGACGAATATCTCTGGACCATCGCGGAGCTGGCGAAACGCGGGCTGGCGTGAGCAAGCAACGCTTTCACCGTGCCGGATCGGAGAGCGGCACTCCGGTCACGGAACGAAGTTGCCGCCATGCGAACACGGCGAGCAACACGAACGCCACCGCTCCGACCCACCGCATCGGGTTGCGCACAAAGACCACTGCCGCGTTGAACCACATGAAGGCGTAGAAGGCTGCCAGTGATCGTCGCAGCACGGGCGGCTGGACAATGAGATTTGGTTTCCAGCGGCTGGCCGCATCTGCCAGCCAGACGATCACGAGGAGGTAGTTGAGATAGACGCCGCCGCCCCAGTCCAGCCCGGTGACTTCCCGCGTTTGCCGAGCCGTGTCCACGTAAGCAGCAGCGTGGCTCCAGCCGTGTTTGAAGTGAAACGCCGCGATCAGATGAACCAGCAGCAGCACCGCGCCCGCGAGCCAGACGAGTCGGAAGACGCGACCGGAAGGCTGGCGAAGTCCGGCCACCGTGCCGCCGATGTAGGCGGCGAACGCGAGCCATGCGGTTGCTCGGACGAGAAGATCACCGGTAGTCATCGCCAGCAGCGTGGCTCAACGTAGGAACGCAATCAACGCGCCTTCGAGGAGGACGAGTGCGACCAGCCCGATCCAGACGAGCGTCTCCCGCGCGCGGTTGTCGGACTGCCGGACCTCGCCGAGCCAGAACTGCACTTTTACCGCGCCCAACTCGATCACGTCGCCGTTGCGGAGCAGAAGCTCGTCGAACTCGGAGCCGTTAACGCTGGCGCGGCCTTGCCCAAGGCGGCTGAGGCGGAAGCCATCGGGAACGCGGAGATCAAGCTGAAGGTGGTTTTCCCAGACGCCGGCCTCGACGAGCTGCAGGTCATCGCCGCTGGAGCGGCCGATGGTGCAGGGAAAACGGCTGGCGGTTTGCGCCGTCCCCGCGCGGCTGCCGTTGAGGACGCGGAGCTGGACCATCAGGGGTTGAAGAAGCCGCGCCGGGGGACGTAGATGCGGTCGCCGGGGAAGAGCGGGCGATCGAGCGAAGGTTTCTCAATCGCGGCCTTGCAATCCATCGTCTCCTTGCTCCCGTCGGAGCGCGTGATGGTCACCTTGGTCTTGTCACCAAACTCGCTGAAGTCGGCAGCGGCGGAGATGGCCTTCAACACGGTCAGGCCGGTGGTGTAGGGGTAGCGGTTGGGAGCCTTGACGAAGCCGCCGACGAACACGAACCGGTCCTCCTGTTTCACTGTCACGGTCATCTTGGTGTAGAAGTTCGGCACGTAGCGCGCGCGAATCTCGGATTCCAGTTTCGTGCGGCTCTTGCCGGCGGCCTGAAATGTTTGATCCAGATGCAGGGTGATTTTGCCGTCTTCAGAGATAGTTACTTCTGCGCTGATGATTCCCGGTGGCAGGTCGGCAAGCAGCACTTGAATCTTGTCGCCAGCGCGCAGGGTCTCAACTGAGTCGGCCATCGGAACGCCTCGTGGCGCGGCGGGTGCGCGGCCACCGCCAGCGCTGGGCGTGTCGCACGCGAGTCCCAAACAGCAGGCGCAGGCAAGTGCGATCAGTTTCAACACGTTGTTCATGAGCAATACGGTGTCGGGTCGAAAAGGGCGGGGCAATCAGTATTTCGGCTTGATGGTCGGCACGTCCACACCGGGTGCGGTGGGCTTGTTGCGACGGTCGGCCTTGCCATGCAGCTTGCCGTTGGTTCCCGGCTCGTCGGCGTTGTTGTTACTGTGGTAGTGGTAGCCGCTGTAGTAATAGTAGGACGCGTCGCTCGCGAGGTTGATGTTGTTGAGCACCACGCCGAGCAGCCGGCCGCCGACCTTGTCCACCATCTGCCGCGCGCGGATGGCGAGGGACTGCGGATACTTGCGGTATTGGATGACGAGCAGGGAGAGGTCCGCCGCGCTGGCGAGGACGGTGGCATCGCTCACGCCCATGATGGGCGGGGCGTCGAAGAAGACGAAGTCGTAGCGGCTCTTCACTTCCTTGATGAACTCCTTCAGTTGCGGCGAGTTCAGGATGCCCAGCGCGCTGCTGGGCAGGCGGCCGCTGGGGAGGAAGTTCAGGTTGGCCTGCGAGGTGGTCTGGATGACCTCCTCGAGCTTGTTCTGGCCGAGCAGGTAGTTGGTGAGGCCGAGGGAGTTCGAGAGGCCGAGGCGCTTGTGGAGGCTGGGGCGGCGGAGGTCGGAGTCCACGAGCAGCACCTTGTTGCCGTTCTGGGCGAACATGGTGGCCAAGTTCAGGACGGTGGTGGATTTGCCTTCGCCCGCACCGCCGCTGACGACGGTGATGGCGTTGGCCTTCTCGTCCTTGCGGGTGAACAGGAGGTTGGTGCGCAGGACACGGTATGCCTCCGCGTGCGGGCTGTCCGCCCCTTCGTCCATAAGCACGCCGACGTTCTGCGGGATGACGGCGAGGACGGGGGCCGAGAGGGCGCGCTCCACGTCGTCAATGGTCTTCACGCTGGTGTCGAGATACTCAATGAAGAAGGCTAGGCCGATGCCGAGCACGAGGCCGACGAACGCGCCCAGGGCGATGTTGAGCGGAACCTTGGGATAGGCGGCCTTGATGGCGGCCTCGGCGCGATCCCAGACGGTCACGGCGGTGCTGCGCTTGATGGCCTTGTCAATCTCCTCGATCTTGATCTTGTTCTCGACGGTGTCGCGCAGGCGCTTCTGGCGCTCCAACTCCTCCAAGGCGATTTGGTAGACTCTCTTGCCTTCCCCCATCTCCTGGTGCTTCTGCTTCTCGGCTTCCAGCTTCTGCGTGCGTTCGTCCACGGTGGCTTTGACTGCCTTCAGGTCGGCCTCGAGGCCGAGCATCATCGCACTGGTGCGCTTGTCCACCTGGGTGGAGGACTCTTCGATGGCAGCCTGCATCCGGATGTAATCCGGGTTCAGAGGGCCGAGGTCCTTGCTCTTACTCACGAATTCAAGCCTGGCCGTGTTGAGCCGCTCCAATCCACGGTCGAGAAGCTCGTCCTTGACGATGACGCCGATTGCATTCCTGAGTGTGTCAGCAGGCAGTTTCTTCAACTCGTCGTAACGGGTCTGCTTTTGGATGTAGATCGTGCGCAACTCCAGCACCGAGCGGTCGAGTTCACGCATGGTCTCTGTAATCAGGGTCATGATCGTGTTCTGCGCCTCATATGTGACGATGATTCCTTTATCCTTTTGGATCTGGTTTGCGTTGCTGTTGGCGACCTGGACGGCGAGGTTGTGCTCGGCCAGCTTCACCCCAAGCGCCTTGATGCCATCCTCCACCAGCCGGATGCGCTGCTCGTCGCGGTTGGCCTTGTAAACATCCGCGATCTTGTTGGCGATCTCGGCGGCCTCCTCCTTGTCTTTGCTGTAAACGTTGATCTCGATGATGCTCGTGCTGCGGACGTTCCGGGGATCAATCAGCTTGCTCAGGATTTGGAAGGCCTTGAACTTGGATTCGCCCAGCCGGTATTTCTGGTTCCAGCGCTGCACCAGCTTGAGGTCGTCAATGACCTTGTAGAGCACTTCCTTGGACTGGATGATCTCGAACTGCGTCATCACGAAAAACGGGTCGTAGCCCGCCTGTGTCTGCTGCTGTAGCAGGCCCGTGATGTCGCCTGTGTCCTTCTGCACGTCCATGCGGACGGTGCTCATGAAGGTGGGATCCATCCAGTGCGTGAGCACGGCGGTGGTGCCCACGACGAGGGCGAAGACAACGAAGATGAGCAACGCGCGCATGCGGATGATGCGCCAGTAGTCGAGGAAGTGCAGCTTGTGCTCCGGAGTGCCGGAAGCGGCGTCAGGGGAATGGGGGGCGGCGTCCATAGATGAAAAGAAAAGAGGCCAGAGTCGTGCTCCAGCCTCACTCGCGAATCAGAAAGTCGTCAATCAGGAAGATGCCCTACCAGGTTCCCTTGAAGCCGACGTAAACGCGATTGCGGTAGTAGCTGCGGCCGGCAAGGTCAGCGTCCTGCCGGTCGTAGTTGTAGCCGCCTTCCAATGAGATGAACTGGTGGAAGCGCCACTCGAGGTTGATGCCAGTGGTGAAGACATTGTCCGCCACGTCCCGGACGCCGGCGGTCTGGCGGAACTCGGAGAGCTGGTATTGCGCCAGGAGGCTGCCCTTCAAGTCCGGGGTAAACTCGTGGTTCACAGAGCCATAGACGGTGGTTGACTGCGCATCCACGGAGGTCGTGATGTCGGTGGTGTTGCGGGCGATCCGAACGCCCAGTTGAACTGAGCTGTTTTGCTGGTAATCCCACGAGCCGGCGGCGTCCACGTAGGGGCTGGTCTGGGATTTCTGGAACACGGGCGCCGCCTTCGCCGCGTTGGGATACTCAACGTATTGCACGCCAAACTTGCTTTGGATCTTCAACTCTGGCGTAAACTTGTGGCCCACGCCGGTGAAGAAGTAATGCGAGCGGCTGTCGCGCGTCGTGGGCAGATTTCCCGCCGCATCGAGAGCGTCCTTGCTGGTGGAACCAGTGACGCCAAAAGAGTAGCCCAACCCCAGCTCAGTCGAAGTCTCGTCGAAGATGCGATACGTTCCTGCCACAGTGAAGAGGTGCTCGACACGGTCCAGTAGTGCTGACCGGGATCCGGGCAGGCCGCTGCTGCTGTTGTCCTGCTCGTAATCGTAGTAAGTGTTCGAATAACTCAGTCCTAGTGCCCAACGCTCGATGATCTCCTCCCAGCGATATCCGAACAGAATGTTGTTGCGGAAGTTGTTGCCGGGGGTGCGCAGGAAGGTGGTGGCCACCGGATCCAAGACGCCAGGCTCCTGCGCGACGGCGAACGAGTCCGAAACCGTCAGCGTCTGCTTCTCCGTGAAGCGGTGCTCCAAGTTCGCGTTGAAATCAAAGCTGTGGTCTGCGGAGTTCTCCTTGCGATCCTCGTAGTAGCGCATCCCGTATCGCGAGCTCAGGTCAAGCGTCGTCTGATCCCGGGTGAGCTTGTAAGCACCGGCCGGGCTGAGTTCCAAGCCGTAACTGGCCCGCTTGCCACCCTTGGGCTGGGTCAGGTAGTTGTCGTCGTAAAAGCTTCGGACGGTGCCGGTGATGTTCCAGGGCTTGGTGTCCTTCTCCTGCGCCGCTGCGGGCTGCAGCGCCACAGCGCCCAACGCCGCCAATCCCGTCGTAGCAATGATCCGATTCATAAGACCTTAGGTGCCCGTGTTTCCCACTGAAATGCGCCGCTTTGGTAAGGTATCGCCTCCAAAAGTGTCAACGCTATTCTTCCCCGGATTTCACCCGATACGCCTCCCGCACGCGCTCCAAGATCACCTCCGCCAGCAAGGGTTCGCTGCCGATGCTCGGCGCATACCAGAAGCGTTTGCCGTGCCGCTCCGTCGGGTTCCGCCACGTCGGCTGGCCGCCACGGAGGCGCTCCCGCACAACCGCCGCCGGCTCGCCCAGCATCACTGGGATGTCCTCGTAGGAATGCAGCCCGTCGCTGATGAAGAACGGCACCATGACCAGCTTCTGCGCCGCCGCCATCCGCCAGCAGTCCCCGATGCGCGGCTCCTCCTCCATGAAGACTGGGTGAACCTCCGCATACACGCCCGCCGCGCGGATGAGTTCCACCTGCCGCTCGATGGCCTTGCGGGAATTCTCATTGTTCCCCGTGCCGTGTCCGGCGATGAAGAGCGCGGTGTCAGCCGGCTTGGGCAGTTTCGGAAATGGGTGTTGCTCCACCACGGAACGCGCACGGGCCAGCAGCACACTGGTCATGCTCGGATGCGTTCCGACCGGACCGCAGTAATGCAGCGTCTGCCCACCCCGCTGCTGCACACGCGGGAACTCCCGTTGTCCGGGCTGGCACAAACCGAGTTCGCGCGGGATCACCTCCTCCGTGAAATACCCCTCGCTGATGAACAGCGGCACAATGAACACGCGCGGCGCGAACACCCCGCGCAGCACGCCGCACACGGACGGCTCCTCCTTCCAGAAACACTCCACGACTTGCGCGAAAAGCCCGCGTCGCCGCAGCTCGTCCGCGTGCTGATGCGTCGGCGCGGCGGAGTCCGCGTTCAACGTCGAGCCGTGCCCGACCAGCACGAGCGCCGCGTCCGAGAGAGAGTCACTTGCCACGCGCCATGAGTAGCCGGGAATTGGACAAAGCCCAAGCTCGTTCCTGCCGTCGGGCGCGAGGACTTTGAACCTTGAACTTTGAACTCAGAACGCCAACCTCGCCGCGTTCGCATGTCTCCGCCGCCGCTCACCCAAACGCAGCCCCCCGCAGTCCGGCTCACGAACGTCACCAAGACCTTCGGCGCGCACACAGCCGTCAACCAGCTCTCCCTCGAAGTCCCCCACGGCTGCACCTACGGCTTCATCGGCCCCAACGGCTCCGGCAAGACCACGACCATCCGCACCATCCTCCACATCTTCCACCCGGACTCCGGCGAGGTGGAAGTGCTCGGCGAGCGCAGCACGCGCGCCGCGAACGACCGCATCGGCTACCTGCCCGAGGAGCGCGGCCTCTACAAGAAGATGACCGTCCGCCGCGTGCTCGCCTACTACGCCGCGCTCAAGGGCATGAAGCGCGCCGACGCCGCCGAGGCCATCAAGCTGTGGCTTGCGAAAATGGGCTTGAACGAGTGGGCCGACAAGAAAGTCGAGGCCCTCTCAAAGGGCATGGCGCAGAAAATCCAGTTCATCGCCGCCGTCATCGCCAAGCCCGAGCTGCTCATCCTCGACGAACCCTTTTCCGGCCTCGACCCGGTAAACCTCGAAGTCATCCGCTCTGCCATCCTCGAACTCCGCGCGTCCGGCACCACCGTCATCTTCAGCACGCACGACATGACCATGGCCGAGACGATGTGCGACTTCATCTTCATGATTTACCGGGGCAACAAGGTGCTCGACGGCACGCTCGCCTCCATCCAGCAGAGCTTCGGCGAGGACACCATTCGTGTGAGCACGGCGGGCGGCGTGGAACTCCTCCGCAGCCTCCCCGGCGTCGAGTTGGTGCGCGACCTCGGCCAGTCGCAAGAACTCCGCCACCCCGACCCGCAGGCCCTCCTGCGCGAACTCGCGTCACGCACCACCGTCCGCCACTTCGAGGTCTGCAAACCCTCGCTCCACGACATCTTCATCCGCATCGCAAAGCCGGACTTGCAGGAGCTGGCGGTGCCGAAGACGACGGGAGGCGGATCGTGAGGGACATGGAAGCCATCTCCCTTGAAGCGTCCGAGTTCGTGTTCGCCCCGGAGGGGCCAAGGAACTTAGCCGAGGGCAAGGTGAGCCAACGGCGAGCCGCCGCCCCCGGACAAAGCCTGGAATATTGCTTGCACCCCGGCAGGGGTGCGGGAGGGGCACGGCCTTTCCTACGCCCCGGCCGGGGCGTGATTGGCTCAAACGCCTTTTCCGGGGGCAGCGGCCTTGCGGCCTTGCCCCCGGCTAAATTCCAGCTCCCCTCTGCGGTGCAAGTCGTCCGACGCAGAATTCAATCGCGCCAGTTCCGTTCGCGAATGGCCTTTCGCCACGGGTCATCACCGATGTCACCCAACCGCAAGACGCCGCACAAACCGCCGATGCGCTTCCCGAGCGGACCACGAGCTTCATTGGCCGCGTTGCCCTTCTTTCGAGCTGATTTGGATTTGACCTTCGGCGTCGCGCGCATGACTTCACGGTAGCCAATCAGCCCTGCCTTCAAAGCCCATTTTCTCCCATGAAAAAAATCTGGCGCGTTGCCGTCACCGAATACCTGAACGCCGTCCGCAGCAAGGCGTTCATCATCGGCGTGCTCGCCCTGCCCGTCATCATCGCCATCAGCGCCGGGCTGCAATACTACGGCCAGAAGAAGAAGGACCTCACCGACCGCCGCGTCGCCGTGGTGGACCGCACGGGCGTGCTGTTCCCCGCGCTCGCCGCGAAGGCGAAGGAGCGCAACGAGAAGTTCATCTTCGACAAGAGTCCCGGCGGAAACGGCGCGCAGGTCTCGCCGCGCTTCCTGCCGGAGGCGGTTGAATCCAAGCAGGCCGACGACAAGGGCGCGGACGTCGTCCTCTCCGAGCGCGTGCGGCAGAAGGCCATCACGGGCTTCCTCGTCATCGGCAAGGACGTGCTCTCGCCCGAGGGCGGCGCGGACGCGGGGATTTCCTGGTTCACGCAGTCGCACACGTTCAACGAGCTGCCCGACTGGATGGAGCGCACGCTCAACGAGGAAATCCGCCGCCTGCGTTTCGAGCAGGCGGGCGTGGACCAGAAGCTCATCCGCAGGCTCTCGCAAAACGCCTACCTCAAGCGCCTCGGCCTCGCGAAGGTGGACACCGCGACTGGCAAGGTCGAGAAGGCCAAGGAGGAAAACCGTCTCGCGACCTTCGGCGTGCCGGCGGGCTGCATGTTCCTGCTCTACATGATGGTGATGAGCGCCGCGCCCAGCCTGCTGAACACGGTGCTGGAGGAGAAGATGGCCAAGATTTCTGAAGTGCTTCTCTCCTCCGTCACACCGTTCCAGCTCATGCTGGGCAAGCTGTTCGGCACGGTGCTGGTGTCGCTCACGCTCTCCACGCTCTATCTGAGCAGCACGGTGTTCATGCTGTGGAAAGCGAACCTCCTGCACCTCGTGCCGCCGCAGATTTTCCTCTGGTTCCTGCTCTTCCAACTGCTCGCGCTGCTCATCTTCGGCTCGCTCTTCTCGGCGGTCGGCGCGGCCTGCTCGGAGATTCGCGACGCGCAGAACTTCATGTTCCCGGTGATGATGCTGGTGATGCTGCCCTTCTTCGTGTGGCTGCCAGTGATGCAGTCGCCCAACAGCACCTTCTCCCGCGCCTTCTCGCTCTTCCCGCCGGCGACGCCGATGCTGATGATGCTGCGCATCGCCATCCCGCCAGGCCCGCCGTGGTGGGAGATCGCGCTGGGCGTGCTGCTGACCACGCTCTTCATGCTCATCTGTGTCTGGGCTGCCGGAAAAATCTTCCGTATCGGCCTGCTCTCACAGGGCCAGACGCCGACCTTCGCCAGGCTGGTGAAGTGGGTGCTGTCGAAGTGAGGCTGAGTGGAACGGGCCACCGGCCCGTTGCGGCGGGCCACCCGCCCGCCGCTCGTGCTGCGCCCGGAGCGCACCAATTGCTTCGTTCGTTGCCTGTGCCGAAACTCGGCGGCAAGTTGCCGCCGAGAACGGCCAGGTTGGCCGTTCCACCCAGTCCCCTCCCCCCTTCGTCCGGCTTGCGTCCCGCCAACGGGAGTATTGAATCCTCCCCGCACATGAAATCGCCTTGCCTTGCCTCCACCATCGCCGCGCTCGCCGGTGTCGTCTCCATCGCCACCGCCGCCGACCCCGCGCCCACGCACGTCCCGACGAACCTCTTCAAGCTCTCCGACCCCGACCTCGAAATCTCCGTCTGGGCCACTTCGCCCATGTTGAAGAACCCGACCAACATGGACACGGATCAGCACGGTCGCATCTGGGTGGCCGAGGGCGTGAACTACCGCAGCCAGTCCAAACGCCAGCCCGCCGGCGACCGCATCGTTGTGCTGGAGGACACGGATGGCGACGGCAAGGCCGACAAGTCGTGGACCTTCGTGCAGGAGCCGTTCCTCCAGGCACCGATGGGCGTCGCGGTCATTGACAACAAGGTCATCGTCTCGATGACGCCGGACCTCATTGTTTACACCGACGTGAACCGCGACGCGAAGTTCGACCCCGCCGTGGATAAGCGCGAGGTCATCCTCACCGGCTTCAATGGCCGCGCGCACGACCACTCGCTGCACAGCGTCACCGTCGGGCCGGACGGGCAGTGGTATTGGAACGCCGGCAACTGCGGCGCGCAGTTCACCGACAAGTCCGGCAAGACCTTCCGCATCGGCAGCGCCTACGACCCCTACTACGGGCGCAGCAACCCCGGCGACCTCGGCTGGAACCCGCGCGAAATCGCCGGCTCGAAGTCCGACGACGGCCACGTCTGGATCGGCGGCTTCGCGGCGCGCATGAACCCCGACGGCTCCGGCGTGCGCATCATCGGCCACAACTTCCGCAACAGCTACGAGCAGACGGTGACTTCATTCGGCGACGTGTTCCAAAACGACAACGACGACCCGCCCGCGTGCCGCGTCGCGTTCCTGATGGAAGGCGGCAACGCCGGCTTCTGCTCCGCCGACGGCAAGCGCTCGTGGCAGGCGGACCGTCGCCCCGGCCAGAGCGTGCCGACCGCCGAGTGGCGGCAGGAAGACCCCGGCACGATGCCGAGCGGCGATGTCTATGGCGGCGGCTCGCCCACGGGCATCGCATTCGTCGAGGACAGCGCGCTGGGGAAGAAATATCGCGGCCTGCTCCTGAGCTGCGAGCCGGGCCGCAACACCGTCTTCGGCTACTTCCCGAAGCCGGACGGCGCGGGCTTCAAGCTCGAGCGCTTCGACTTCCTCACCAGCAACCCCGAGGGCAAGTTCGTTGGCAGCGACTTCATCGGCGGCTCGACCACGGTCACGCGCGAGCGGCACACGCTCTTCCGCCCGAGCGACGTGATGGTCGGCGCGGACGGCGCGATTTACGTGGCGGACTGGTTCGACCCGCGCGTCGGCGGCCACGCCACGATGGACGACACGATGGCCGGCACCATCTACCGCATCGCGCCGAAGGGCTTCAAACCCAAGGTGCCCAAGACCGACCTCACCACGCTCGACGGCGCGGTGACCGCGCTGAAAAGCCCGGCGGTGAACGTGCGCGGTGCGGCACAAGAAGCAGTTCTGTTCCGTGGGGTAACGCTCTCGGTTCCAATCAATCGCCCTGTGGCGAAGCTCTTGAAGGACGAGAATCCTTTCGTCCAAGCGCGCGCTGTCTGGCTGCTCTCTCGCCTCGGCTACCCCGGCTTGAAAGATGTTGAGCCGCTGCTCACGAGCAAGGATGACCAAATCCGACTCGTCGCCTTCCGCGCGCTGCGTCGCAACGCCGAAGGTAGCAGCCGACGTGAGGAGGCTCTGACTTCCCTCGCCATGACCGCCGCTGCGGACAAGTCAGCCGCCATCCGCCGCGAAGCCGCGCTGTCGTTACGAGATGTTCCCTTCGCGCAGTGCAAAGACGCTTTGCTCGCGCTTGCGCGCGGCTTTGATGGCCACGATCGCACGATGCTCGAAGCCCTCGGCACCGGCGCGAAGGGCAAGGAAGCGCATTTTTTTGATTCCCTTAAGGCGGCGCTGAACCATCCAGACCTGCTCAAGTGTTCTCCAGAGTTCGCCGCGTTGGCGTGGCGACTACACTCGCCCGAAGCCATCCCTGGCTTCAAATCCCGCGCGCTCACTACCTCGCTACCCGATGTCGAGCGCAAGCGTTCGGTGACTGCCATAGCCTTCATCGAAGAAAAGGCTGCGGCTGATGCGATGCTCGACATCGCCGCGAAGACCGACAAGGCCGTGAAGGCCGAGGCGCTCTGGTGGCTGCTCAACCGGAAGGACAATCATTGGAAGGAGCACGGCCTCGCCGCCGCCTTGAAGGAGCGCGGCATCTACGACCCGGATAAAATCGAGCTGACCTCCATCGTCGTCCCCGAGCCGCCGAAAGTTTCGCAGCCGTTCTCCCTCACTGAAATCGCGAAGCTCAAGGGCGACACGACGCGCGGCGCGCTGATCGCGACGGCGTGTTACACCTGCCACCGCGTCGGTAGCGAGGGCGTCGATTTCGCCCCAAACCTCACCGGCTGGGCCGCACGCAATCCGCTCGACGTGGTGCTGCGTTCCATCATCGAGCCGAGCGCCGACATTTCGCACGGCTTCGCCGGCCACGAGCTGACTTTGAAAGATGGCTCCGTCATCCACGGACTCATCTTCGCGGACGCCGACCCGGTCATCATCATGTCCACCGGCGGCATCACGCAGACCGTCCCGAAGAACCGCATCGTGTCCAAGAAACCGCTGGGCCGCTCGCTGATGTTGAGCGCCGAGCAGATGGGCCTCGATGCGCAAGGGCTTGCGGACATCGCCGCATTCTTGCGGACCAAGTAGCGCGGGCTGCCATATTCACAGCCGAAGCCCTTGTGGCGGCGGTCTGTGACCGCCGAGTTTGGGCAGCTCCTGGTGTTTGTCCGGCGCTCACAGAGCGCCGCTACAGGGCTAGCCGCCCAGCAGCATGGACGGGTTGTCGCGGTCCTGGTCGAGCTTGTAGCGGGGGAAGGCCTTGAGGTTGAAGGTCACGCCGATGGTGTAGTCCTGCGAGCCGTTGCGCAGGTCGCGCACGCGGAAGGTGAGCGCGCCCACCCAACTGCGAAAGTCGCGATAGACGGTGTAGTATTGCTCCTCCATCCGGCCGTCGCGCGCCTCGAAGAAGTGCCGGGTGCGCAGCGCGTAGTTTTCGTTGATGCGGTAGTAGAAGCCGGCCGTGACGAGGTTGTTGCCGGGGCCGCCGAGGAAGAGCGGATCGTTGCGCACGTAGCGGTGGCCCAGCGCGAGGCTCCAATAATCCTCGGGGGCGATCGTCGCGCGGTGGTCGGCGATGCGGAAGTGGCCGCTGTCGAAGTTGTAGCGCGTCTCTGAGGTGAGGGTGAGCCAGTCGCGCGGCTTGAAGTCGAGGTCGGAGAAGGCGTCGGCGAAGGTGCCCTGGCCGACGCGCGGCTTCACGCGCCAGTCGGTGTAGAGCGCCCAGTTGACCAGCGTGTCTATCTGGTCGTTGCGCTTGGTCTGGACGGTGTTACGCAGGCTGAGGCGGAAGACGTTCTGGCTGTCCACGGCGTCAATCGCGTTGTAGTCGGGGAACTCGATGGGCAGCAGGCGCAGGCTGGCCAGCTCGGTGTCGAACTGCGGGAGCGTGGGCGGCAGGCGGTTGGGCGAGGGGACGAAGGCGTAGTTGACGCCCGGCTCGACGATGTGGCGGATGCCCTTGGCCTGGAGCCAGGGAATCTCCTTGTTCGGCAGCGTGGTGTGCAGCTTGAAGGTGAACTCGACGCCGGTGTTGAACACGCCCCGGTCCGCCTCGGTGGTCGTGGCTCCGAAGCCCTCGGTCTCGGTGTAGTGCGTGAAGCGCCCGCCGACGCGCGGCGTGACGTTGAGCCAGCCGAAGAACTGCTGGGGCAGCAGCACTTGGTGGTAAGTGTCCGCCCGGCCCGCGGCGAAGCTGTTGGCGGCGTTGTCGGCGAACTCGTGCTTGTAGTAGCCCACGGAGCTTTCGCTCTCGTAGAAGAGCGGCGTGACACCGATCTGCTGGCGGAAGCCGGTGAGCTTCACGTCGGGCAGGCGCTCGACGGTCTCGAAGAAGTCGTTGATGCGCGGCTGCGCGAGGATGTTCAGGCTCCAGTTGTCCCAGAGCTGGTTAAGCTCGATGAAGGAGTTTGGCTGCGTGTTCTGCTGATACTCATGCTCGATGAAGTCGCGGATGAGGAAGGCGTCGCTCTGCTCGCGCACGACGGCCTTGACGGTGAGGTTGGTGCGGATCTCGACGCGGTGCGAGAAGCTGATGCGGTGGCGGTCGTTGTCGAGCGGCCGGCCGGTCGGGCCGGCACCGGCCGTGTCATCATGGGCGTAGTAGCTCTTGAACTCGCCCTGGCCCCAGCGGCCCGCGTCGTAGTTGAAGTCCGGCCCGACGCCGATGCCGCGTTTCTGCCGGTAGTCGAGGTGCAGGTCGGTGCTGAAGTTCGTCGTGAACGCGTGGTGATACGTGCCCAGCACATAAGGCCCGTAGAGGCTGCGGTAGCCGGGCGTGACCACCCAGTAATCACCGTGAGTCTTGAGGTTGCGGGAATATTTCGGCCAATACATCACTGGCACGTCGCCGATGTAGAGCGTCGCCTCCTCCGCCTCGAAGCTCTCGCCGGGGATGATGGTCAGCCTGCGGCAGCGGATGCGGTAGCCGGGCGACGAGACGTCGTCCGTGGTGACGAACGCGTCGGTGGCGCTGTAAGTGTGATTGGTCTGGGAGGCCGTCAGCGAAAGCCCGCCGAGCAGGAACAGCCCCGATCCGGAGCGGAACTCATCGGCCTTGAGCACCTTGGACTTGAAGTTGTATCCGAGCCGCTCGCCCCGCCAGAGATGGCCGTCACCGCGCAGGAACACCGCGCCCTCGGCCTGCGCCTCGCCGGTGGCCTGGTTGAGAAGGATGCGGCTGGCCGTCAGCTCCACGTCCTTGCCCGCCTCCGTCTCGTAGCGCACACGCGCGCCGCCCTGCGCAGTCATCAGGCCCGTGTTGAGGTTGAGGGACTGCGAGGCATCCTTGGAAAGCAGCTCGATCTTGAACTGCCCGCGAGGCTCCGCCGCGCCCGCGCCCAAGCCAGCGAGCAGAAACCAACAGGCCAGCCAGCGGAGGGAAGCGCGACATTTCATGCGTGCGCCGAGTGAAACAAACAGCAGCGGCACTGCCAAGCCCATTTGCCCGGCTTTCTCTCCGGCGCGGGTAGAACTTTGCCATGGGATCCTTGCGTGAAACGCGGTTCCAGTGACGTGTCCGCCTGAACTCTCTGACGTCGTCCGCCTGACTCAAAGCGAATGCCGGTGGAAGTAATGCTCCAGAATCCGCTGGGGTGAAGCCGGAGCGCACCCCGAGCTCATCACGGCTTCCCACTTGTGGCCGAGCAGCTTGTCCGGGAGGTGCAGCTTTGGGTTGCCGTGCAAGTAGAGCCTTTTGAGATGCGAGAGGTGCTGCAACGAATCCGGCAGGCTCATGAGATGGTTGTCCGACAGGTAAAGCTCCTCCAACTGCGCGCATCTCCCGATCTGGGGAGGAAGGCTGGTCAGGCGGTTGTGCCACAGGTGCAGGATGTGCAGCTTCGGGAGCATTCCAATCTCTGGCGGCAGGCTCCGCAGTTTCATGCAACTGAGGTTCAGCGACCCCGCTCCGGTGCGGGCGGCCTCGGCGATGCGTCGCCGGGCGACGGCCTCCGGGGAAAGGAAGAGTTCAATGATGCTCATGGCGCCGGATTTTGCGTGTTCAGCGGAGCGGCTGCGCTTGCCTCGATGCCATCAGGGACGGGGTGTCCATTGGGTGGGCACCGGGGCCTCGGGCGCGGGCTGGCATTCAGATTCGGAGATTTCGGCGAGGATTTCCTCGGCGAGAGTGGGGTAGAGCTTGCGGATGCATTCCGGGCACATGCCGTGCGAGACCTGGCCCAATCCTTGTTTGACGATGTAGGCGTCCACGGCCTGCCAGTAGCCATGGTCGTCGCGGATTTTTTTGCACGAGGCGCAAACCGGGAGCAGGCCGCGCAGCGTCCTGACGTTCTCCGCCGCGGCCCGGAGCTCGCGGATGAGGCGCTCGCGATCCTCCTCCATCTGGCGGCGCGGTGTGATGTCGCGGAAGACGACCACGACTCCGGCGACCGAGCCGTCTTCCTCACGGATGCGCGTGGCGGTGTAGTCAATCGGTGTGCTCGGCCCGAGGCGCGGAAATAGGGCGGTGTTGCCGGCCCATTCAATGACCAACCCCTTGCGCATCGCCTCGGCGTAGGGGCCGTGGCTGCCGCCGGGCGCGACTTCGGCGGAGAGAACCATGACCTGGTCGAGTGGCCGGCCCACGGCCTGGGCCTGCGACAGGCCGGTGATGCTCTCCGCCAGCGAGTTCATGAAGCACACGCCGCCGCCGGTGTCGGTGGCGATCACCGCCTCGCCAATGCTGGCCAGCGTTGTGGCAAACCACTGCTGCTGTTCAGCCAGCCGGCGCTCCATCGAGTGCTTGTGCAGCGCCATCTCGATGCTGATGCGCAGCTCGCGCTCGACCAGTGGCTTGACGAGGTAGCCGTGCGGCCCCGTGACTTTTGCGCGCTGGAGCGTTGCGGTGTCCGAATGCGCGGTTAGGAAAATGACGGGGATGTGCAGCCGCTCGCGGATTTGTTTCGCCGCCTCCACGCCGTCCATGCCGCCCCAGAGGACGATGTCCATGAGCACGAGGTTGGGCCTGAGTTCGGCAGCCATCTCAATGGCTTCCTCACCCACGGCGGCGATGCCGGACACCTCGTAGCCGAGTTTCTCCAGGGTGGCCTCAATGTCCTGCGCGATGATGCCCTCATCCTCGACGATCAGGATCCGGGCGGGGCTGGTGGGGAGCATGGGGGGCAAGGTGTTCATGGTGGAACATAGTGGTTGTCGCTTTTCGCAGCCGTGAACGTGAAGGCATATTCTATGCCGCCAGTGCGGCGGATTTCGAGCGTGCCGTGCAACTGGCGGACGAGCGTGTTGACCAGTTGCAGGCCCAGGGATTCCGTCTTGTCCGGGTTCACGCGCTCCGGCAGGCCGACGCCGTCGTCGCCGACCACCATGTGCGTGGTGCCGTCCGGGTCGCAGTAAAGCCGGAGCCGGATCTCGCCGTGGCGTCCGCCCGTGAAGGCGTATTTCAGCGAGTTGGAAACAAGCTCGTTGAGGATCAAGGCGCAGGGGATTGCTTGATTGATGTCGAGGTGGACCTTGTCCATGTCGAGGCTCAGGCGGATGACCGCCGGATCTGTGCCGTAGGCGCGCAGGAGGCTGTCCGTGAGGCTTCGCACGTAGGCGACGAAGTCCAGCGCCGAGAAGCTGCTGGAGACATAGAGCATCTCATGCACGAGCGCCATCGCCTGGACCCGGATGCAGCTTTCCTCAAAGGCGGCGATGGTTTCGGGATGCTTCAAACTGCGCGACTGGAGGCGCAGCAAGCTGGAGACGATCTGGAGGTTGTTCTTCACGCGATGATGAATTTCCTTGAGCATGACCTCCTTCTCGCGAAGGGAGGCGAGGATCTGCTCCTGCGCATGCTTGTTGGCGGTGATGTCCGTCCGGATGGCGACATACTGGCAGGGTTTCCCGTCGGGCTTGAGGAAGGGGACGATGGTCGTGGCCACCCAGTAGTGCGAACCGTC
>JBEBFV010000458.1:0-5136 GCA_040081795.1 Limisphaerales bacterium
GGGTGAGGGGGCGGGCTACGGAGCAAAAGCGGCGGGCGGATTCAAATGCGGTGTGGAAGCGGTCTCTCGACTTCGCACGCGCTCGATATGCTGAACGGTTTTTCCCCTCACCCCGGCCCTCTCCCCCGATGGGGGCGAGGGAGAAGAGGCGCGTCGTGTTAAGGGGCGCGGCGGACGGCGATTGCAAATCGCCGGCACGGGGGGGATGGGTCGTGTTCATGTGCGCTTCAGAATGTGTAGCCGAGCATTGTTAAGAAAGTGTGAGCGACGGAGGTGGTCGTGCCGCCGAGTTCGCGGAACTCCTCGCGGTTGAAGCGGAAGCTCACGGCGGCGCGGTCGGACAACGAGCGTTTCACCTCGGCACCATAGCCGGCGGTGTGCTTCTCAGGGAGATTGAAAAGCGTCGCCCCCTCGCCCCGTGCCGCGAAAGCCTGGCGGCCTGTCCAGCCGAACGCGGCGAGGGTCCAGCGGTCCCAGTAGAGAGTGAGCCGTTCCTCGGCGGAGAAGAAATTGCGTCGCCCAAAGCCGACATCCTCGCTCGCGTTCACCCAGTAGCCGCGCGTGTCGGCGCGCAGGGTCCAGTCCGTGCCGGTGGCGAGCACGCGGCCGAACTTGGGCGAGAGCTGGAGCACTTCGAGACCAGTGCCGAAGTCCTCGTAGCTGGTGTAAAACACGTCGGCACCTGCGCCCCACTTCGCCGAGCCGAGCCATTCTGCGCCGACGAACGCGCCCCACGCGCCGTCGCTGGCGGCGTCGCCGTTCGCCAGCGTGTGCGCGCCTGCGCGGAGCCGCCAGCCTGCCACGGCGAAGCTGTTGTAGGCCGCCGTCACGTCGAGCTGCTTCAAGCGCGGCAGGCCCGCGCGGTCCACCTCGATGTAGTCGAACGCCGTCTCGATGGCGTGCGACTTGCCGAAGCCGAGCCAGGTCGCCAGGCCCCAGAGCTTGGCCGAGTCCTTCACCTGCGTGCCCTGATAATCAATCCAGCCACCGTAGAACGTCGCATCGAGCCGCGCGGGCGTGTCACCAAGCCGGAAGCCAACGCCGCGCGCGAAGCCGGGGCTGGCTGGCGCGGTGAGTTCAGCGAGGTCGGCGAAGAGCTTCGGGTCGGCGAGCGCGGCGAAGATGGCGTCGTTGTCGGGGTCGAGGAGTTCGGCCTGACCGAGGAAATAACGCGCGGCGGCGAGTTGGTGTTGGGCGCGCTTCACGAGACCGCGCTCGTAGAGCAGGCCGGTGTCGCTGGGGTAAAGCTCCAGCGCGCGGACGAGGATGGAGTCGGCGGCGCGGAGTTTGTTTTGCAGGCGCAGCGCGGTGGCGAGGCGGAGGTGGGCGAGGTAGTGGGTCTTGTTCTCGCGCAGGATTTCGCGAGCGAGTGCTTCGGCGGCGGTGAACTGTCCGGTGGCCAGCAGCGGGAGCAGGAGGCCGAGCTTGGGTTCGAGCGAGCGCGGCTTCTCCGCCTGCGCAGCGCGGTAGTGGGCGAGGGAGTTGGTGTGGTTCCCCTTTTGGTATTCGGACCAGCCGGAGCGGACTTCGGAAAGGTAGTCGGCGGCGGGTAAGAGAAGGCAAAAGGCAAAAGTAAAAAGGCAAAAGATGAAGCGCCCCTGTAGGGCAGTGCATCTTGCCTGACTGCCATTCAGAACTGACCGCTTGAGCGGGGTCTGGAAGTCAGAGGGACAGGCGGGACGCGCTGTCCTACTTGAGAGGTCACTTCGCATCGTCCCTCCTCACGAGCTCCCAGCCGCCGTGGCTGACGGTGGCGAAGGCCTTGTTGCGGTCGAAGGTCACGGAGCCGTTCTGTTTCACGCCGAGCACGCGGGACTCCACGGTGGTTTCCACCCGGTGCTCGCCGACGAAGCGCGAGGTCACGCGCACGCGGGCGAACCGGTGCCACACGGAGCTCGCCACTCCCACGAGCGCGCCGCGCAGGCCGGACGCGACGAGTCCGACGGGGATGTGGTCGCGCCATGTGAGGCCGTCACGGCAGGACAGCGGCATACGGGGCAAGGCGAGGAAGAGCGCCCGGAGACGCAGGTCAGAGCCGTCACATCGGTAGGCGTAGTAGGTGCCCTCGAAGCGGCCGAAGTAGAGCACGCCCTCGCCAGAGTCGAAGTAGAAGGTGCCGTCGAGCGCCATGCGGACTTTGAGGACAAGGTCGGGCTGTGGCTGGCCGCGACGCCTCACCTCGTAGCGGTATTCCTCGTCGAGAACGAAGTTCGTGACCGAGTCGAGCCGCTTGTTCGGATAGAGGGCTTCGACCTTGCCGCCGACTTTCGGGAGGTCGTTCGCGTGCGCGATGCCATCCTCGGAATAGCTCACGAAGCTGAAGGGCACGGTCGCCGCGCCGGGGGTTTCGGTGAGCTGGGCCTGCACGTGGATGTGCGGCTGGGGCGAGTAACCGGAGTTGCCGCAGAGGCCAAGGACGGTGCCGCGCTCGACCCAGTCGCCAACTTTCACGCGCAGGGATTTCGCGGCGAAGTGCGAGAGCTCTACGTGCCAGCCGCGCGGCTCGGCGATGACGAGGAGGTTGCCCCAGTTGTTGACCTTGTCGGGGTCGTTGATGGGGCTGTCGGGCAGGTCGTCCACGGCGGCAACGACGCGGCCACGCACGGGCGAGAGGACGGGCTTGTTGAAGCAGTAGTAGTCTTCCAGCTTCGCGCCACTGTTTGCGTGGGTCTTGCCGTCGGTGTCGGTGATGACAAAGTCGTAGGCAAAGCGCCACGCGCCCTTGTGGGTCCACGCGCCATCGAAGGCCTGCCAGACGGTCCAAGTGCCGGCGAAGGGCGGCAGCAGCGTTCGTTCGGAGCCGGGGTAGCGGAGGCGATTGGCGAGGTGA
The DNA here is from genome assembly GCA_040081795.1 of Limisphaerales bacterium. Classification (GTDB taxonomy): domain Bacteria; phylum Verrucomicrobiota; class Verrucomicrobiia; order Limisphaerales; family SXTU01; genus SXTU01. The sequence continues at coordinate 2,831 of JBEBFV010000458.1, forward strand.
TTGTCGAGCGTTTCCTCGGGCGTGAGGCCGATGCGCGTGGCTATGAGCGGGCTGCCGACGAGCCCGAGCACGTAGATGACGCCGAGTGTCACAACCGCAAAGGGCAGGGTGAAGGCCGGGATGCCGTAGTAGCTCCAGAAGCCGGCGATGGCGTCCATGACGATGGGGGCGAGCGCGACAGAGATGGCGGCGAGCAAGTAGCTGCGCACCGAGGGAATGAGGAACACGCCCCCCACGGCCATCGCGATGAGGAGGAAGTTGAAGTTCAGAGGGTCGGTGTAGGCCTTCGTCGCGGAGCCGAGCATCCAGTGGCGGACAGTCGTTCCCACCAAGTAGCCCAGCACGGCCAGCAGGAAGAGGATGCGCGAGCGGGAGAGAATCAAGGCGGCCAGCCCGGCACCGACGACGACGCTCGGGGTGAAGAGCAGCGAACCAAATGCCTTGAAGAAACCGGCAAGCGCGAGCGGCAGGCCGAGGTCGTCTGTGAGCCACGCTGGCTGATGCGCCGCGGCGGCGAGAAGGTTGCCGTAACGCAGCGATGCCATGTAAACGAGCGAGCTCACGACGACGAACGGCAGGCTCAGAAGCGGCAGCCGCAGGTAGGTGGTGAAGACATTCGCCATTGCGACGGTCACGAGCAGCGTGAGCACGCCAGCGACGACACAGAAGAAGAGGCCGAGGGCGTTGAGCTGGAAGAGGTGCCCGACGGAGAGGCCGACGAGGAGAGGGTTGCAGGTGTAGAAGCCGGATTCGAGGAAGACCTTGCCCATGCCGATGACACGCGCGAACGCGTAGGCCGCGAGCACCGCGACGAAGCCCGCGATGCCGAGGCGCAGGTTGAGCATCGTGATGCCGAAAAGCAGGAAGCCCACGATGCCGCCCTGGAGGAAGAACACCTCGGCGTAGCTGCGGAAGACGGCGTGGAGGAGCGGCTTCATCGGGAGGATTTAGCCGCGAAAGGGCACAGAGAACGCAGAGAGGGAATGGGGAAACGTTTAGCGTTCAACGTCCAACGTTCAACTTTCAACGGGGAGGGCAAAGGCGGACGGGCGGTGTTCGCGATGCTCGGGGCAGGCACCGGCTGGAACTTCTCATTAGCACCTGGCTTCAGCCAGGTGTTGGCGGCGAGCGAGGCGGGAACCGTTTCAACGGTTTCCGCCGGTGGGCCGGACAAACCGTTGAAACGGTTTGCCCTCGCGCCCGGACTGGACACCCGGCTGAAGCCGGGTGCTAATGAGAGGGGCAATCGTGACTCGGCGAGAACTTCGGAAGCGAGCGGAGTTCCAGACGCGTTCTCCCTAACCCACTCGCATCCCCAGCGCCCAGACTCCTCCTCCTCCGGACTTTGAGCGTTGAGCGTTGGACGTTGGACGTTGCTTTTCATCCTCTGCGCTCTTTGTGCCCTTTCGCGGCCATCTCACTTCCCGTTTTTCAACTCCAGATGCCTCGGCAGGCGCTCGCGGCGTGTGATGTCGGTGATGTCCTCCGCTTCGCGGATGATTTCCACCTCACCGCTCTCGGTGACGAGCACCACGTTCGGGCGATACTCGATGAACTGGAGCCACTGCGTGTTGTTGTAGGCGCCGACGGGCGAGAAGATGAGGCGCGTGCCGCGCTTGAGCGGCGGGAGCTGGATGCCTTCGTCAATCGCATCAATGTTCATGCACAGCGGGCCATAGATGACTGTGGTCTCGTTGATGCCGCCGACCTCGCGGTCCAGCTCGACGTTGAACTTATACCAGAAGGCCGTGAACAGGAGGTTCACGCCACCATCGGCCACGTAGGCGCGCGTGCCGTCGGCGAGGCGCTTGGCGGCGACGATGCTGGTGATGAGGTAGCCCGCTTCGTCAATCACCGCGCGGCCCGACTCGATGATGAGCTTGGGGAAATCACCGGGCTTCAGCGCCTCGGAGAACGCATGCGTGATGGCTTCGGCGAACTCATCAATGCCGGGAATCGCCACCTCTGGCGGGAGGTAAACGCCCTTCAACCGGCTCTTGCTCGGGAAGCCGCCGCCGATGTCGTAGCTCTCCATGTCGAAGCCAAACGCGTCGCGCAGCTCGTAGCCGAACTTCACCATCTTGGTGATTTCGCGCGCGTAGGCCTGCGGGTCCATGATGAAGGTGCCGATGTGGCAGTGCAGTCCGTTGAGCTTGAGGCGGCCGCCGCGGGCGATGCGTTTGGCGGCGTCGAGGGCCTGGCCGGATTCGAGGTTGAAGCCGAAGCGCGACCACTGCGGATAGATGCCGGCGTCGAGGTTGAGGCGCATCCCGATGTGGACGGTGCGGTTGAGCTTCTTGGCGATG
>JBEBFV010000459.1:0-5135 GCA_040081795.1 Limisphaerales bacterium
TTACTGAAGAGCAGCTTGAGTTCGTCATCGCTATCGTGGCCAATGGCACTCCTGAAGAAGTGAGCTGCCGGCTTGGCTTGGTGGGTGAACTCGCAAGGGAACACGATGCCCAGGTAAACGCGATGGTCTGTTCGATGGTCGTGATTGACTTCCGGCATCACCCTGAGGGCAAGTTGGTTTGCGATTCTCGCAGAAAACTGGCTGGTGCGATCCGTGAGAAGCTTGGCGACAAAGTGAAGGCGGTGCATGGGGCAGCCAAGGGGCACTACGGTGCTTACGGTTCTGAGAAGCACATTTTGGCCTACACCTTCACGTTCCCTGAGTTTGAAGCCGCGTTAGCTGTGCTAGCGCGACTCAAGTTCGGCGAGGTTGAGGAGTTGAATCGGTGAAACTCGCACCGTGGTGTCAGCCAGACTTGAATCTCCCTCCGCTTCGTTCAGGCTCGTGCCCGCATGACCGCTCCTGAACCGCACGTCAACGAACTCGCCGACTACGAGCGCGTCATCCGGCCCAAGAAGGGCCTCGTGGCCGTGGACTTCGACGAGCTGTGGCGCTACCGCGAGCTGTTCTGGTTCCTCGCCTGGCGCGACATCCTCGTGCGCTACAAGCAGGCCGTGCTGGGCGTCGCGTGGGCCGTGCTCAAGCCGTTTCTCACCATGGTCGTGTTCACCATCGTCTTCGGGAAACTCGCGGGCTTCTCGGAGAAGAAGGGGATGAACTTCGAGACCTACGCGGTGCTGACGCTCGCCGGGCTGCTGCCGTGGCAGTTCTTCGCCAACGCGATGGCCGAGAGCAGCAATTCACTCGTCGGCTCGTCGAACATGATTTCCAAAATTTACTTCCCGCGCCTCATCATCCCCGCCAGCGCGGTCATCAGCGGCGCTGTGGACTTCGCCATCGGGCTGGTGATTTTGTTCGGCGTGATGCTTTGGGCGGGCGTGAGCTGGCAACTGCACTTGCTACTCCTGCCGGTGTTCTTCCTCGTCGCGTTCGCCGCCGCGTTCGCCATCGGCCTGTGGCTTTCGGCGCTGAACGTGCGGTATCGCGACGTGAAATACATCGTGCCGTTCATCGTGCAGATGGGCATCTACGCCAGCCCGGTGGCGTTCCCGTCCAGCGAGGTGCGCGACCGCTTCGGCGACACGGCGTTCTTCCTGTTCAGCCTGAACCCGATGGTTGGGGTGATTGACGGCTTCCGCTGGGGCGTGCTGGGCGGGGCGTTCGAGCCGTATTGGCCGGGCTTCTGGGTGAGCATCGCGGTCATCGCGGTGATGATGGTCAGCGGCGCGCTCTACTTCCGCCGAGCGGAGAAGACGTTTGCTGACGTGATTTGAGAAAGCGGCTATGTTCCCGGCATGAACGCCATGATGCTCGAACTGGATGCGCCGACCGAGGCAAACATCACGGACCTCTGCCACCGTTGGGGCGTCCCGCCGACCGAAGCCGTGCTCCGCGCGGTAAAGGAGGCCGCCACGAAACCAAGCAGGCCCACGCCGGAAGAACGCATTACCGCCCTGCGCGAGCTCCAGCGCGTCACGCAAATGACACCCGAGAAGGCGGATGCCCGTTTGGCCGCAATCCGTGACGCGCGTCGTTGAACCGGCATGATTCATCTGGACACCAATTTCCTCGTCCGGGTGCAAATCGCCGCCTCCCACGAGGAGACTCGTTACGACCAACTGGTTCTGGCCGGCGAAACTCCCGAAATCAGCGCTGTGGCATGGGGCGAATATCTCTGCGGCCCACTGCTTCCCGACGAGGAAGCATCGGCGCGCAAGTTTGTCGGGGACATCGAGCCCTTGCTGGCCGAGGATGCGAAGCTCGCCGCTGAACTCTTCAATCTCACTGGACGCCGCTCTCGCACCTTTGCTGACTGCATGATCGCCGCCATCGCCATCCGCAGCGGTGCGAAGCTGGCGACCAGCAACGCAGCGGACTTTTCCCCCTTCGTCCCGCACGGCCTCGTCCTCGCATGAGCAAGCCCATCATCAGCGTTCGCGGCATCTCCAAGCAGTATCGGCTCGGCGCGGCCAAGTCGCAGGACACCTTGCGCGACCAGCTCACGCACTGGGCGAAGAACCTCGCGCGCGGCGAGAGCGAGGACGCCACTGAGTCCTTCTGGGCGTTACGTGATGTCTCCTTCGATGTGCAGCCCGGCGAGGTCATCGGAGTCATCGGGCGCAACGGCGCGGGCAAGTCCACGCTGCTCAAAGTCCTCAGCCAGATCACCGAGCCGACCGAGGGCGAGATTTACCTGCGCGGGCGGCTCGCCTCGCTGCTGGAGGTCGGCACCGGCTTTCATCAGGAACTCACGGGCCGCGAGAACATCTTCCTCAACGGCGTCATCCTCGGCATGACGCAGGCCGAGGTGCGCGCGAAGTTCGATGAGATTGTTGACTTCGCCGAGGTCGGCAAGTTCCTCGACACGCCGGTGAAGCGCTATTCTTCCGGGATGTATGTGCGCCTCGCCTTCGCAGTCGCCGCGCACCTGGAACCGGAGATTCTCGTGGTGGACGAAGTGCTCGCCGTCGGCGACGCCGCGTTCCAGAACAAGTGCCTGGGCAAGATGCAGGACGTGGCGAAGAACCGTGGGCGCACCGTCCTCTTCGTCAGCCACAACATGGCCGCCGTGCAGGCGCTCTGCGGGCGCATTATCCACATGGGCGGCGGCCGCGTGCTGGGCGACGGCAACCCCGACACTCAAATCGCCGCCTACCTCGGCGAGATCAAGAAGCCGCGCACGGACATCGCCGTGCCGCTGGGCAAGGTCATTGAATGCCGGCAACTGGAGTTCAACCCGAACCCCATCGTCAGCGGGCAACCGCTGGAGTTCACGCTCGAACTCGGCGCGAAGCAGCGCACACAGCTCATTGACTGCGCCATCCTGATTTACAGCGTCTATGGCCAGCGTGTGGCCATCCTCGACCTGCGCAAGCCCACCGGCCAGTTCACCCTCGCGCCGGACCAGCCGTTCCGCTGCACGGGCTGCATCAAGAACTTCCCGCTCGTCGAGGGCGACTACCGTGTGGGGCTCTTCATGCACTGCTCGGAGTATTACAGCGACTACCACGACCTCGCCTCGCTGACCGTGAGCGCCGCGACGAAGGAAGGCGAACTCGCCCCCTACGCCGCGCACTTTCGCGGGCTGGTGGAGTTGGAGTGCGACGTGAAATTCTGAGCGAGCATGGCCGAGCAGCAAACAGTCACTCGGAGAGCTGTGATGCCTGTCGTGGTGACGCTCTCAATCACCTCGGCGGTGCTGGCGTTGCTCGTAGCAATCTGCGCCCAAGTGGAGTTTGAGCGCTTCGAGAGCAAGGCCGAGTATTGGCCGTCACTAACCGTGAACACGAAGGCAGTTCCGTTCCTCGGAGTGGTGCTTGTGCTTCTCACCTTTGGCTTCGGAACACAGCTCGTGCGAAATACCGAGTGCCGACTAACGACGCTGTTGTGGTATTGCTCGGCGGTCATCTTGGCGCATTTGCTTTGGCTGGCCGTAAGTTTTGTGTCGGTTTACATCCTCTATTTTAAGTTCTTTCAGTGGCTCTAGGCCTGCGAGTGCATCCGATGGACACCGCCGCTTGCCTCGGTGCATCATCCGCGCCCTGAACTTCGACCCGGAACGTGGCCGCTGAACCGCCCAACCCGTCGTTCGTCCAACGCCTCCTCAGCCGGCTGGCGGACGCGGTGTATTTGCATCCGCGCGCGTTCTTCTACCCGCAGGTGGCGCTGTTCGCCGTGTGCCTGCTCTACACGGTGCGGCACCTGGAGTTCAGCACGAGCCGCAACGACCTCGTCGGCTCGGACAAGAAGTATCACCAGAACTTCCTCGCGTTCAAAAAGGAGTTCCCCGGCCAGGACGACCTCGTGGTCATCGTCGAGAGCGACCGGATGGACAAGAACCGGCAGTTCGTTGAGCGGCTCGGCGCGAAGCTCGAGTCGGAGACGAACCTGTTCACGGACGTTTTCTACAAGGGCGACCTCAAGCTGATGGGCACCAAGGCGCTGCTCTTCGTGCCGCAGGACGACCTCGTGGAGTTGCAGAAGAAGGTGAAGGACTACCAGCCGTTCATTCAAAACTTCTCCCGCGCGACGAACCTCGTCTCGCTGTTCAGCATCCTCAACCGCCAGTTCCGCACGGCGAAGCAGGAGACGAACGCGGAGAACGAGTCCATGCTCGGCGCGTTGCCGGCGCTGGAGCGCATCGTGAACGAGGCGCGGGAGAGCTTGCAGCGGCCTGGCAAGGCACCGTCGCCGGGCGTGAGCGCGCTCTTCGGCGGCGGGCCGGAGGCGGAGCGCGAGATGTATATCACCTTCGGCGGCGGGCGGATGTATCTCGTGACCGCGCACGCGAAGCGCGAGGAGCTGAACGGCGACGCGGTGGAGCGGCTGCGCGCGCTGGTGGAGGAGACCAAACGCGAGGTGACGGGCGTGAGCGTGGGCGTAACCGGTGAGCCGGTGCTGGAGTTCGACGAAATGGCGCAGTCGCAGGTGGACACGACGGTCGCGACCATTGTGTCGCTGGTGCTGGTGCTCATCATCTTCATTTACGGCTATGCGGAGACAGGGAGGCCGCTGAAGGCGAACGCGGTGCTGGTGGTCGGGCTGGTTTACACGATGGGCTACACGACGCTGACGGTCGGGCACCTGAACATCCTGACCATCACGTTCGCGCCGATGCTGATTGGGCTGGCGATTGATTTTGGCGCGCACCTAGTCGCGCGGTTTGAGGAGGAATTGCGGCTGGGCAAGACGGAACGCGAGGCCATCACGCTGGCGATGGTGAACACAGGTCAGGGTATTTTCACCGGAGCGGCGACGACAGCGGCGGCGTTCTTCGCGATGGGCATCACGAACTTCAAGGGCATCCAGGAGATGGGCATCATCGCGGGGGGCGGCCTCATCGTGTGCCTCGTGCCGATGATGACGCTGCTGCCGGTGCTGCTGCTGCGCGGGAAGCAGAACGTCATTGACCACATCGCGCCGCCGGTGGACCGCCGCGAGCGCATCGAGCGCATCTGGCTGAACCGGCCCGTGGCCGTGCTGGTGGTGACGGCGGGGCTGGTCGGGTTGAGCGTGGCGCGATTCGGCAAGGTTCACTTCGACTACAACCTGCTGAACATGCAGTCGGCCGGGCT
>JBEBFV010000460.1:0-5105 GCA_040081795.1 Limisphaerales bacterium
CAGAGCGTCGTGGTAGCTATGCGCACACCGGGCCACGATGCAGAGCTGGCGGCGGGCTTTTTGCTGACGGAGGGCTTGGTCACGCGGCGGGAGAACATCGTCGAGATTGCCCATTGCCAGCAGGGCGAGGCGGCGCAGCTCGGCAACACGCTCAATGTCTTCCTCGCTCCGTCGGTGGTCGTGGACTTCGAGCAGCTCACGCGGCACGTCTTCGCGTCGTCGAGCTGCGGGCTGTGCGGCAAGGCGACGATTGAGTCGGTTCACCAGCACTTTCCGCCGGTCACTTCATCCCTCCGCATCGCGCCCGAAGTCCTGTTGCAACTCCCACAAAAACTTGCCGCGCAGCAAGCCACCTTTGACCAGACCGGCGGCTTGCACGCGGCCGCCATCTTCACCGTGACCGGCGAACTGCTCGTGCTGCGCGAGGACGTGGGCCGACACAACGCCGTGGACAAGGTGCTGGGCTGGTGCTTCCTCAACGGCCCGTTTCCTTTGGCTGACCATGTCCTGCTGGTGAGCGGGCGGGCGTCGTTTGAGATTTTGCAGAAAGCGCTGGCCGCGCGCGTGCCGGTCATTGCCGCCGTTTCCGCACCGTCCAGTCTTGCAGTGGATTTTGCGGAGCAGAGCAGGCAGACGCTCGTGGGCTTTCTCCGTGGCGAGGGGATGAACATTTACTCGGGCGAGGAACGACTGGCCTGAAGTGCCCAGTGGCCTTGAAGCGCCTCTCTAAAGCCGCCGTCTGACACCCGTCATCAAACTCTTGAACCATTTGCTCAAAACGCTTCTCACCGCCGTCTTGCTCGTCGCGGCCTCGGCCAGCGGCGCGCCTGCGAAGGTCACTGTGCCGCGCACGTTCAACTTCGAGAACGACATCAGCCCGCTGCTCACGCGGCACGGCTGCAACGCGTCGCAGTGCCATGGCAAGGCCGAGGGGCAGAACGGGTTCAAGCTCTCCGTGTTCGGCTACGACGCGCTGGCGGATTTCCGCGCGCTGACGGTCGAGAGCAAGGGCAGGCGCACGTCGCCGGCCGCGCCGGAACAGAGCCTCTTTCTCGCGAAGGCGAGCGGGATGGTGCCACATCAGGGTGGCACGCGGATTCCCGCTGGTTCGCCGGACTACGAAACCATCCGCGCGTGGCTGGCGGCAGGAGCGACCTTCGGCTCGACGAACGATGCGCGCGTCGTGCGCGTCGAGCTGGAGCCGCGCGAGAAAATCCTCGCGCCGGGGAGCAAACTCCAGCTTCGCGTCAACGCGACTTACTCCGACGGTCGCAAGGCCGACGTGACCCGCTTCTGTGTCTTCCAGTCGAACAACGACTCACTCGCGAAGGTGGACGAGCACGGCGCGGTGGTCATCGGCACGCTGCCGGGGCAGACCTCGGTGATGGCGCGCTACCTCGGCGAGGTGACTTCGTTTATGGCCATCGTGCCGCGTCCGGGCAAGCCCGTCGGCGACGCGGGCTTCGCGGAGTTCAACTTCATTGACCGGCACGTCAACGCGCATTTGAAGAAGCTCAACTTGCGCCCGAGCGAAGTGTGCGACGACGCGACGTTCCTCCGCCGCGCGCACCTGGACATCATCGGCACGCTGCCCACGGCAGCGGAGGCACGGCGCTTCCTCGCCGACGAGTCATCGGACAAGCGCGCGAAACTCGTGGACACGCTGCTGAAGCGGCCCGAGTTCGCCGACTTCTGGGCGCTGAAGTGGGCCGACCTGCTGCGCGTGGACCGGCAGAAGCTCGGCCAGCGCGACGCCTATGCCTACTACAGGTGGATTCGCGAGCAGTTCGCCGCGAACCGCCCGTTCGACCAGTTCGCGCGCGCTCTGCTGACCGCAGAGGGGCCGCTGGATGACGCGCCCGCGGGCCATTTTTACAAGGTCGTCACGCGGCCCGGCGACATGGCCAACGCAGTTTCCCAAGTCTTCCTCGGCATCCGGCTCGCGTGCGCGGAGTGCCATCATCATCCCTTCGACCGCTGGAGCCAGACGGATTATTACGGCATGTCCGGGCTGTTCGCGCAGGTGAGCGTGCGCAAGGGTGCGCTGGGCGAGACGCTGCTGGCCGAGGGCAACCCCGCCACCAAGCATCCGCGCACCGGCGAGAACGTCCCACCGCACGCGCTGGACGCCGAGCCGTCCAAAGAGACCGGCGACCGTCGCCGCGCGCTGGCCGAGTGGTTCACCGCGCCGGAGAACCCGTGGTTCGCGCGCAACCTCGCCAACCGCCTCGCCGCGCACTTCCTCGGGCGTGGCGTCATTGAGCCGGTGGATGACGTGCGCGCGACGAACCCCGCCGGCAATCCCGCCCTGCTCGACGCCCTCGCCCGCGTGGTGACGGATTCGCGCTTCGATCTGAAGCAGTTCATTCGCACGCTCACGGCGTCACGCACCTACCAGCTCTCGGCGACTCCGAACGACACCAACGCGCAGGACGAGCAGAATTATTCCCGGGCACTCTTCAAGCGCCTCCCTGCGGAGGTGCTGATGGACGCCGTGTGCCAGGTGACGGGCGTCCCGGAGAAGTTCGATGGCGTCCCGAGCGGCACGCGCGCCATCCAGCTCTGGGACAGCCAGACGCAGCACTACTTCCTGAAACTCTTCGGACGCCCCGTGCGTGTGACGGCGTGCGAGTGCGAGCGCAACAGCGAAGCCAGCATCGCCCAGGTGCTGCACCTGCTGAACTCGCCGGGCCTCCATGCGAAGCTCACGCACGCCGACGGCCAGCTCGCACGCCTGACCGCGTCGCACCCGGACAACGCGAAGCTGGCCGACGAGCTTTACCTGACTTTCTTCAGCCGGCTGCCCGGCGACGCCGAGCGGCAGTTGGCCGTGAAACACTTCGCCGCCAGCCCGAACCGCCAGCAGGCCGTCGAGGACTTCGCATGGAGCCTGTTGAACACGGTGGAGTTTGTCTTCAACCATTGAAGGCCGCATCTTTCAGGCAACCGACCGCATGAAGATTCTCGTCGCCGATGACTCGCGGGTTTCGCGCAACCTCATCAAGGCCATTCTGGAGGAGATGGACTTCGAGGTGCTGGCGACGGAGAACGGGCGGGATGCGTGGGAGGCTTTCCAGCGCGAGGAGGTTTCGCTGCTCATCTCAGACTGGATGATGCCGGAACTGGACGGTTTGGAACTCTGCCGCCGCGTCCGCGCCGCGCCGCGCCGGTCCGGCTACACTTACATCATGATGGTGACGGCCCAGGACGGCCTGAAGAACTTTGTCGCGGGCATGGCCGCCGGGGCGGATGACTTCATCGTGAAGCCCTTCGAGCCGGAGATGCTCCGGTGCCGGGTTCGCGTCGCGCAGCGCGTGCTGGCGATGCAGCATGAGCTGCGGGCGCTCGCGGCGGCGCTGCCGTTCTGCGGCGCGTGCGACACCATCCAGAACGACGCGGGGAGCCAGCAGCGGCTGCACGAGTTTCTTTCGTCCCGCCCGGAGCTAAGGCCGGTATTGGGAACCTGTCCGGCTTGCGCCGCCAAGGCATGAGGGCAAAATCCGTTGCCCCTCACTTTGCCGCCGCGCTACCTTTCCGCGCTCTCGTGACCAAGCAAACGACCATCTCGCTGTTCGCCGCGCTCGTGCTCGCCGGCTGCAATCCGCCGGAGACAGCCAAGGGCGGCAAGAAGGACGGCAAGGCTGCGCCCACGTTGACATCGCGCACCGTGCAGGCGACTCCGGCGGAGTCGCGTCCGATGGAGCGCGCGGTGTCCGTCATCGGAGCGCTGGCGGCGATTGACCAGGCGACGCTGAGCGTGAAAGTCAACGGGCGACTCCAGAGTCTGAGCGTGGACCTCGGAACCCGCGTGAAGCGCGGTGAACTCGTCGCGCAGATTGAGTCGGTGGATTACGAGCTGAAGCTCCGGTCCGCTGAGGCGCTGCTCGCGCAGGCCCGCGCGCGGCTCGGACTGCTGCTCGTCGGTGCCGATGACACGGTGAAGGCGGAGGAAACCAGCACGGTGCGGCAGGCGAAGGCGTCGTTGCTCGAATCGCAGAAGCAGCGCGACCGCACGCGCGAGCTGGCCAAGCGCGGCATCAGCTCGCAGGCGGATTTGGAAGTCTCCGAGGCGAATTACGAAATCGCCTTCAACCGCCATCTCGAATCGCTGGAGGACATCCGCCAGCGGCAGGGCGTGTTGCAGCAGCGGCGCGTGGATGTGGAGATTGCCCGTCAGCAACTCGCGGACACGAAGATTGTAGCGCCCTTCGACGGCATGGTGCAGGAGCGCAAGGCCAGCCCCGGCGAGTTTCTCAACACCGCCGCGCCCGTCGTAACACTCGTGAAGGTGGACCCGCTGCGCCTGCGCGTCGAAGTCCCCGAGCGCAACGCGGCCGGGGTGAGGCCCGGCCAGAAGGTCCGCCTCACCATCGAGGGCGACACGAACAAATACACTGGCACCATCTCGCGCCTCAGCCCGGCCATCACGGACGCGAGCCGCATGCTCATCGTGGAGGCGGATATTCCGAACGCCACCGGCCTGCTGCGGCCCGGCACTTTCGCGCGTGCGGACATCGTGCTCGCCGAGGCGGAACCGACCACGACTGTTCACAAGGACGCGCTAATAACTTTCGCCGGCATGGAGAAAATCTTTCTCGTGAAGGACGGCAAGGCCATGGAGAAGAACGTGGCGGTGGGGCGGAGGGCGGGTGACTTCATCGAAGTGCTCGGCGGTGTGAAGGCGGGCGATGTGGTGGTGTTGGGGCCGGGCAGTTTGCAGAACGGGCAGCCCGTGACGGTAGAACCCGCCGGCCAGCCGCCAGCGAAGAAAGCCCCCGCTCCCGCCGAGCCGAAAGCTGGGAAGAAATCGTCGTGAGCCGTCCCCCCGCCATGGAGCGCGGACGCCCACGTCCGCAGCCGCTTTGTTCAGCTTCCTCCCAGTGGTTTGAGGCGACAGGTTCTGGGAAGCAGAACGCCAACGGCGTTCCGGCCTTCAGCCCAGGGTTGGCGCGGAGCGCCTACCCTGGGGAACAGGCCGCTTGGTCGCGCAACCCTGAAGGGGTTGCGGCTGCCTCTAGCCGTAAGGGCCGCAACCCCTTCAGGGTTGCTTCGCTTTCAGGCATCTCACCCAAGGTAGCGCCTGCGGCGCAACCTTGGGCTGGAGG
>JBEBFV010000461.1:0-5064 GCA_040081795.1 Limisphaerales bacterium
GCCCCCTCACCCCGGCCCTCTCCCCCGGTGGGGGCGAGGGAGGGGAGGCGCGTGGTGCTCGCTTGCGCGGCTGCCCGGGTGAATTCGCCGCGCAACTGGACGAAGCGGGGGCCGAGGAGGAGGCGCGTCGTTGGGTCGCGGTGCGGGTAGAGCGCGGCGGTCGCGCCGAGGTTTTGGTTCAGGATGAAGTCGGCGGAGTAGTGGGCGGCGTGGGCGGTGTCGTCGAAGACGAGGAGGCGCAGGCCGGAGGCTTTCACGGCACGTTGGAAGGCATCGTCGAAGTGGTAGCCGTCGAGGACGAGCCAGGTGGCGCGGAGGGATTGAGCGAGGGCGATGGTTTCGGCGGCATCGGCGGGCGAGCCAGGTGGGGCGGGGAGTTCGCAGAGGGAGACGCCCAGCGATTCGGCGCGTGCGCGCACGGCGGGCGAAGGCGCAGCGGTGAGCAGCGTCACAGTGCTGCCGGCTTGCAACCACGGCTCCGCCAGCGCGAGGCAACGCATCACATGGCCCATGCCGATTTGCGGGCCAGAGTCAGCGCGGAGGAGGAGCTGACTCATCGGTCACCTCAACACGTTCTTGAGCGTTTCCACCACCCGCTCCTGCTCCTCATCCGTCAGCCCGGCGAACATCGGCAGGCTGATGGTCTCGGCGTAGTAGCGTTCCGCTTCGGGGAAGTCGCCGGCCTTGAAGCCGAGGCGGCGGTAGTAGGGCTGGGTGTGGACGGGGATGTAATGGATTTGCACGCCGATGCCGGCGGCGCGGAGTTCCTCGACGATCTGGCGGCGGGTCTTCTGCAGCCGGTCGAGGCGCAGGCGGATGACGTAGAGGTGCCAGGCGTTGGCGGTGTCCGGGTGCTGCCAGGGCGTGAGGAGCGGGAGGTCGCGGAGGAGTTCGTCGTAGCGGCGGGCGAGGGCGCGACGGCGGGCGACGAAGGCGTCGAGCTTGTTCATCTGGCTCTCGCCGAGCGCGGCCTGGAGGTCGGTGAGGCGGTAGTTCCAGCCGAGTTCGGTCTGCTGGTAATACCAGGGGCCGTGGCTCTCGCCCTCCATGAGCTTCGGGTCGCGCGTGATGCCGTGGCTGCGGAAGAGGAGGAGGCGCTCGTGGAGGTCGGCGCGGTTCGTGACGACCATGCCGCCCTCGGCGGTGGTGATGATCTTGACGGGGTGGAAGCTGAAGATGGCGAGGTCGCTGTGCGCGCACGAGCCGACGGGCCGCCCGCGATAGCTCGCACCGATGGCGTGGGCGGCGTCTTCGAGGACGGCGATGCCGTGGCGCTTGGCGAGCGCGGCGATGGCTTCCATCTCACAGGACTGGCCGGAGAAGTGGACGGGGACGATGACTTTCGGGAGGCGTCCGGACTTCGCAGCGGCGGCCAGTTTCTCTTCGAGGCGCGGGACGCTCAGGTTGTAGGTGCGCGGGTCAATGTCCACGAAGTCCACGTCCGCGCCGAGGTAGCGGGCGCAGTTGGCGGAGGCGACGAAAGTGTTGGGCGAAGTCCAGAGGCGGTCGCCGGGCTTGAGGTCGAGCGCGGCGGCGGCGACGTGGAGGGCGGCGGTGCCGTTGGCGACGGCGACGGCGTATTTCACGCCGCAGTAGGCGGCGACCTTGCGCTCGAAGCGCTCGATGGCCGGGCCTTGCGTGATCCAGTCGGAGCGCAGCGCGGCGACGACGGCGGCGATGTCGTCCTCGTCAATGAGCTGGCGGCCGTAGGGGATGACCTTCATGGCGCGGGCGGGCGCGGCTAGGTGAGGTCGAACGATGCGTCCACATGCTGGCGGATGAGGGCGCGGATTTGCGGGACGGTGAGCCAGTCGGTGTTGCGGCCGGAGTTGAAGGAGAAGCCCTCGGGCACGGGCGCGCCGGCGTGGTGTTTGCAATACTCGGCCATGACCTCCGCCTGGTCGAGCAGGTGCGGCATGGGCACGATGACGTATTGGTGCGCGGTGGCGATGGTCTGGAGCGCATCTGTCTCAGTGACCATTTCCTCGTGGATCTTCTCGCCCGCGCGGATGCCGACGATGGGTTTGGCGCAGTCCGGCCCGATGGCCTCGGCGACATCGGTGATGCGGTAGCTGGGAATCTTGGGGACGAAAATCTCCCCGCCAAGCGCCGTCGTCGCGGCATCAATGACCATCTTCACGCCTTCATCGAGCGTGATGTTGAAGCGCGTCATGCGCGGGTCGGTGATGGGCAGCGTGCCGGTCTTGCGGCGGTCGAGGAAGAACGGGATGACGGAGCCGCGCGAGCCCATGACGTTGCCGTAACGGACGACGGAGAAGCGGATGTCGTGGTTGCCGCGGATGTTGTTGGCGGCGATGAAGAGCTTGTCGGAGCAGAGCTTGGTCGCTCCGTAGAGGTTGATGGGCGCGGCGGCCTTGTCGGTGGAGAGGGCGACCACATGGCGCACACCGGCGGCGAGGCTGGCCTCGACGAGGTTTTCCGCCCCGAGGACGTTGGTCTTGATGCACTCGAAGGGGTTGTATTCCGCCGTGGGGACCTGCTTGAGAGCGGCGGCGTGGACGACCACGTCAATGCCCTCGAGCGCGCGCGTGAGGCGGTCGCGGTCGCGGACATCGCCGATGAAGAAGCGGAGCTGCGGGTGCTTGGCGAAGGGAAAATGCTGCGCCATCTCGAACTGTTTAAGCTCGTCGCGCGAGAAGATGACGAGCTTGCGGGGGGCATGGTGCTTCAGGAGGGTTTCCGTCAACCGCCTGCCAAAGGAGCCCGTGCCCCCCGTGATGAGCACCGAAGAGTTTTGCCAATTCACGCGGCGAGGCTAGCAACAAGGCGCGGCGGTGCGCCATAAGAAGTTCATTGGAACGGAGCCGAAGCCGCCGAAATCGGATTGCAAATGACCGCGACCCGTTCCTAAGCTGCCCGCATGAAGCACGTCTCATTGCTCTTGATCGCAGCCTGTCTTGCCCTGGCCTCGCCCAGAGCCTGGTCTGCGGCGGCAGAAGAGCTCTATGTCCCGGTGTTCAACCTCATCTTCCAAGGGGACTCGCTGAAGGACGCCGGCCAAGGCAAGGCCGCTTTGGAGAAATACCTGGCGGCGCAGGTGGACTTAAAAAAAATCCAGGCTGCTTACAAGACGTGGGAGCCGAAGCTGGTGGAATTCCGCCTCAAGTATCTGGAGGACGCGATTGCCAGGCTGATGGTTCAATTTCCCGGCACCACCGCTCCCAAGCCAGTGGTGCCCTTGAGCCAGATGGAGGACGACGCCGGGGCGGCGAAGCTCACAGGTATGGAAAAGCAACTGCGTGACTTGAACAACAAGCTGGTGAAGATCAGCGCTGAGGCCAGCGAGGCCAAGGAGAAGCTCAGGGAAGCGCTCGCAGCGCGCCCAAAGGATGTGGATCCCGCCGAGATGACCAAGGCCCAGCAGAAGGCCCGCGACCTGCAGAAGGCCGCCGACCTGAAGCAAATCGAGATTGAGGACCTTGGGAAAAGAATCACCGGCCTCTCCAAGGAGCGCGACGATTTCCAAAAGCAGGTCGCCGTGCTCAAGGACAAGGGCGAGGTGCCCGTGCTTAAAAAGGAGAATTCCGCGCTCAAGGCCAGGGTGGACGAACTGACCAAGCGCGCCGCTGCCGGCGACAAATCCGAGGAACTGGCCCGCCAGCTCGTCGCAGCCAAGGCCGATCTCAAGGCCGAGCAGGACCGCGCCACCGACCTCGCCAAGGCCAACAAGAAGATGGAGGCCATCCTCACTGATCCGAACAACGCCACAGGCATCACGGTGGACCAGTTCAAGTCACTCGAGAAGAAGAACAGGGACTTGGAGTCCGCCGTGAAGGCCCTCGAGTCGCAAGTGCAGAAGGGCACTGCGGACGGACCGAAGCTGCGGCAGTTGGAGAAGGAGCGGGAGGATTTGCAGAAGCAGTTAAACGAGCTCCAAAAGCAGTTGAACGAAAAGAAGAAGGTCTCCAGCAACGCCTCCGACAGGTTAAGCCAGGAACTAGCCGCCGCCCACGCAAGAGTGGCGGCACTGGAGGCCCGCAAAACACCATACACTGCGGAGGAGCTCGCCTTGTTGAAAGGCTCCTCCGCTCCGGTCGCGGCTCCCGCGCCGGTCGCCAAGTCTGCAAAGAAAAACTCTGCAGACCTGCCGCCCGGTGCCGCGAGCGTGGCCCTCGAAGCCCAGCGCGCCTACGCCGCCCAGCGCTTCGATGTAGCGGAGAAGAAATACCTCGAAGTCCTTACGCTCGACCCTAACAACATCTATACGCTCGCCAACCTCGGCGCGGCGCAGATGGAGCTCAACAAGCTGCCCGAAGCCGAGTCGCACTTGAAACGCGCCCTCTCGCTCGACAACGACGACGCCTTTTCCCTCGCCCTGCTCGGCCTGCTCAAGTTCCGCCAGCAGAAGGCCGACGACGCCTTTGATGCCCTCAGCCGTGCTGCCAAGCTAGATCCGGACAACGCTCAGACGCAGAACTACCTCGGCCTCGTCCTGAGCATGAAGGGCCAGCGCGAAGCCGCAGAGGCCGCCTTCCGCAAGGCAATCCAGATCGCGCCCGGTTACGCCGTCGCCCACTACAACCTCGCAGTCTATTACGCCACGCAAACTCCTCCGACGCGCGAGCTGGCCCGCTGGCATTACCAGAAAGCCGTCACCGTCGGCCATCCTAAGAGCGACGAACTGGAGAAGCTCCTCGCGCGGAACTGACGTGCCGGCGACTTGTAGTCGCCGCCCTTGCGCCCATGCTCCGGCAAAGCACCCACGAACTCGTCGTCCCGACGCGTGGTCGTGGTTTCACCGAAGTCACCCTCGAAGTCGCGGCGCGCGTGCGTCAGGCCGGCCTGCAAACCGGCCTCGCCACGCTGCACCTGCGGCACACGTCCGCCTCGCTGCTCATCCAGGAAAACGCCGACCCTGAAGTCCGCCGCGACCTGGAGCGTTTCTTCTCCCGTCTCGTGCCGGATGGCGACCCGCTCCTCCAGCACACCTGCGAGGGCGACGACGACATGCCCGCGCACATCCGCACCGCGCTGACCACGGTCAACCTCAGCATCCCGATCATGCGCGGCGAACTCGCGCTGGGAACCTGGCAGGGCATCTAC
>JBEBFV010000462.1:0-5060 GCA_040081795.1 Limisphaerales bacterium
CCCTCGTGCTCTCGCAGAAAGGCAAAACGAACGAAGCCGAGCAGGCCTTCGTTGACGCGGTGAAAAAATTCCCCGCCGACCTCCCGCTGCTCGACTCGCTCACTGAGATTTACCTGCTCTCGGGCCGCTTCACGAACGCGCTCTCCATGACCGAGGCGCAGCTCAAGGTCGCGCCCACCAGCCCACGCGCGCTGGTGAACAAGGGCGGCATTCTCATCCAGATGAAACAGTTCGAGGCCGCGCTCGTGCCGCTGAACAAGCTCATCGAGCTTCAGCCCACGCACCCCGGCGCACACCTGAACCGCGCGATGGCCTTGATGAATCTGAACCGTCTCGACGACGCGGCGAAGGATTACAAGAAGCTCATCGAACTCGCGCCCGCCACCCACAACGGCCACTTCGGCCTCGGCGAAATCGCCTGGCAACGAAAGCAGACCGCCGACGCGAAGAAGCATTACGAAGCCGGCCTCAAGCTCGCTCCCGCCGACGCGGAGGAAACCAAGCTCGCCCAACAACGGCTGAAGGAACTGGGCAGCGCCAAATGACGCGGACCATGCGCGTTGCCCACGTCATCACGCGGTTGATTGTCGGCGGTGCGCAGGAGAACACCATCGCCAGCGTCCTCGGCCTGCGCGAGAAGGCGGGCCTCGAAGTCACCCTCATCTCCGGCCCGACCTCCGGCCCGGAAGGCAGCCTCGAACCGCGTGTCGCGCAAATCCCCGGCCTGCTCACCATCGTCCCCGAACTCGTCCGCCCCATCGCGCCCGTGCGCGACTGGCTCGCGTTGCGCAAGCTCACGCGCCTCTTCCGCGAGCGGCGGCCTGACATCGTCCACACCCACAGTGGCAAGGCCGGCGTGCTGGGCCGACTAGCCGCCCACGCGGCGAGGGTGCCCATCATTGTCCACACCATCCACGGCCCAAGCTTCGGTCCATTTCAGGGCGCGCTGGCGAACTTCGCCTTCCGCGCCGCCGAGCGCCGCGCGGGCCGCGTCACCACGCACTTCGTCTCCGTCGCCAACGCGATGACCGAGCAATACCTCGCCGCCGGCATCGGTCGCCCCGAGCAATACACCCGCATCTTCAGCGGCTTCGACCTGGAGCCGTTCCTGAATGCGAAGAACGACTTGGCCTTGCGCGCCAAGCTCGGCATTGGCCCGGAGGACTTCGTCATTGGCAAGGTGGCGCGGCTGTTTGAGCATAAGGGGCACCGAGACTTGCTGGTCGCAGCAATGATTGTTGCCGACCGCTTTCCGCAGGCGAAGGTCTTGTTGGTCGGGGATGGAAGTCTTCGCACGGCCTTGGAGAAAATTGCGTGTCGAGGGCCGGGAGCGAAACGGCTTCGCGAGCGGGTCGTTTTCGCGGGGCTGGTCCGTCCGGACGAAGTTCCCGGCTACATCGGCATCATGGATGCAGTGGTGCATCTCTCCCGCCGCGAAGGCTTGGCCCGCGTGCTCCCACAAGCCCTCGCGGCGGGCAAGCCCATCGTCGCATACGACTGTGACGGCGCGCGCGAGGTGTGCCTGGACAACGAGACCGGTTTCCTCCTGCAAACCGGCAACCTCGGAGCGGTCACACGTCGGATCGGCGAACTCATCACCCAGCCCGTGCTCCGCGAGCGCTTCGGCCAGCGTGGACGCGAGTTGGTGAAAGCCCAGTTCCCCGTCCAGCGCATGGTCGATGACTTGCACGCGCTCTACCTGCGGCTGCTCGCTGAACAATCCGCAATCGGCAATCGGCAATCGGAAATGCCATGACTTTCCCCGCCAACGCCTACCTGCTCGCATTCCTCGGCGGCGCGCTCGCGACCGCCGCGTCCCTGCCACTGTGGCGCGCATGGTGCGTGCGCACGGGTTTGGTGGACGATCCCGGCCATCGCAAAATCCACGACACGCCCATCCCGCTCGCGGGCGGCTTCGCGGTGTTGACGGGTTTGCTCCTGCCCTTGCTGCTCGGCGCGCTAGCGTTGCAACTGGGCCTCGTTCCAGCGGGAGCCGTGGAGAAAATCAGCTACGGCTTCGAGAGACGCGGCCTGCAACTCGCCGCCATTCTCATCGGCGCGCTGGGCATGGTTCTGCTTGGCTGGCTGGACGACAAACACGAGCTGCGCGCCGGGCCGAAGTTCGCCGCGCAGCTCGGCATCGCGCTGCTCATCGCCCTGGCGGGCGTGCGCATCAAGCTGTTTCCCGAAAGCCCGCTCTCGCCCGTGCTGAGTTGCGGCGTGACCGTGCTGTGGATTCTCACCGTCGTCAGCGCGGTCAACATCATGGACAACATGAACGGCCTTTGTGCCGGCCTCGGGGCCATCGGCGCGTCGGCGTTCGGTGCGACGGCGGCGATGCAAGGGCAATACTTGGTCGCGTCGCTCGCGCTTCTGGCAGCGGGCGCGCTCTCGGGCTTCCTGCCCTACAACTATCCGAAGGCGAGTGCCTTCCTCGGCGACTCCGGCAGCCACCTCACCGGCTTCCTGCTCGCCGTGCTGGCGATTCTCCCACACTTCTACACGGCGCAAAACCCGCGTGCACTCGCCGTGCTCGCGCCCCTGCTCGTGCTGGCCGTGCCGCTGGGTGACATGGTGTGCGTGATGTGGATCCGCTGGCGCGCGGGCAAGCCTGTCTGGGTCGGCGACACGAACCATCTCTCGCACCGGCTCGTGCGGCGCGGCCTTGGCAAGCCGCAGGCGGTGGGGGCGATTTGGGGATTGCACGCGGCGGCGTGCGCGGCGGCGGTGTGGCTGGGTTCCTGAAGCAGTATTCAGTAACCAGTGTTCAGTGTTCAGTTGGCAACCGCATCCGGATACTCACTGAATACTGTTTACTGAAAACTGACTAATGCCCTCCTCACTTCACCCAGCCCGCCGCCTGGCAGCCGCGCATCAGCAAATACGCCACCGTCGCCGTGGCCGGTAACGTCAGCACCCAGGCCCAGACGATGCGCTCGACCACGCTCCACTTGATGGCGCTGAAGCGCTTGGCCGACCCCACGCCCATGATGCTCGTCGTGATCGCGTGCGTGGTGGAGACGGGCATCCCGAGCATGGCCGCGCCGGCGAGCACGCTCGCGGCGGTGGTCTCGGCGGCGAAGCCGTGGACGGGCTGGAGCTTCACCATCTTATGGCCGAGGGTTTTGATGATCCGCCAGCCGCCAGCCGCCGTGCCCGCCGCCATCGTCAACGCGCAGGTGACCTTGATCCAGATGGGGATTTGGTCCTTGTTCGGTCCTAGTGTCTCAATCTTCAGGAAACTCAGCCACTCCGGCGCGCCAGCCAGATCGCCGGCCTTCGTGCCCGCGAGCAGGGCCAGCGCGATGATGCCCATGGTCTTCTGCGCGTCGTTCTGCCCGTGGCTCCAGCCCATGTAGGCGGCGCTGAAAATCTGCAGCTTGCCGAAGGTCTGGCTCACCGTCCGAGGGCGCCAGTTGAAGACCACAAGGTAAAGCACGCTCATCACCAGGAAGCCACCGATCAGGCCGATGACCGGCGAAGTCACCATCGGCAACACCACCTTGGGCAGCAGCCCATCCGCCCGCCACGCCGGCAGGCCGGCCTTCTCCTTGAACCAGATGATGGCGCTCATGCTCCCGTGCGCCGACGCGAAGGCCGCGCCCACCAGCCCGCCCACCATCGCGTGCGTGGAGCTGGACGGCAGGCCGAACCACCATGTCAGCAGATTCCAGAAAATCCCGCCCAGCAGCGCGCAGATGATCGTGTGCGTGCTCACCACCCCCGCTTCCACCAGCCCACTGGTGATGGTCTTGGCCACAGCCACGCCCATCATCGCGCCGACGAGGTTCGTGACCGTCGCCAGGACGATGGCCTGCCGGGGCGAGAGCACCTTGGTGGAGACGACGGTGGCGATGGAGTTGGCCGTGTCGTGGAAGCCGTTGATGTATTCAAACACCAACGCCACCAGCACGACGGTCAGGATGAGTTCCATCGCCGGTCAGGAGTTCTTCAGGACGATGTGGGTCACGACGTTGCCGGCGTCGCGGCAGCGGTCAATCACCTTCTCCAGCAGCTCGAAGAGGTCCTTGAGCAGCAGCGCCCGTTGCGGCGGGTGCTTGCCGCCATACACGTCACGCATCAGCTCCAACACCGCCTTGTCCGCGTCGCCTTCGAGCTGTTGGAGCCGGTCGTTGAGGGACTTAACCTGCGCCAAGTCCGGGCGGCGGAGGCCGCGCACCATCGTCACGAGCGTCTCGACGGCCAGCTCGATGAGCGCCGTCTGGCGGGAGAAGTCCACCCCCTGCACCTGCTCGGGCGCGAGGTTGAGCCGCTCGCCGAACTTCTCGACGGTCTTGGGGATCTTGTAGAGCGCGTTGGAGAGGGTCTCGATGTCCTCACGCTCGATGGAGGTGACGAAGGTGGTGGTGAGCGCCTCGCTGATCTCCTGGGTGATCTTCTTGTCCGCGCGCCGTGACTCGGCGAACTCCTCCAGGCTACCGGGCTGGCCGGCGGCCTTGCTGAGTTTGACCATGGCCTGGACGCTGTGCCGCGCCTCCTCGGCGCTGGCTTCCAGGAGGGCGAAGAAGCGGTCTTCCTTACCGAAGAGACGGGCGAGTGAGAACATGCGCGGCAGTTGTCACAAAACCGTAACAGTTGCGCACGAACTTTTTTACGGACCGGGGAACTCAATTGGGCCAACGCGGGCTAGCTCTTCAGCCATTCCGCCTGTTGCGCGTCGGAGATGGTCTCCACGCCAGGCCCACGCAGCACCTTCAGCGTCGCGAACGCCAGCGTGTCCGGGCGCACGCCGCCGGTGGCGGAGTCGAACTCCGACGCCGTCATCAGCAAGCGCAGTGCGAACTGCACGGCTTGCGGCAAGGTCATCTCCGACGGGCGCGGCTGGCCGTAGCGCTCTTGATAGCTGAGGACGCTGCGGATGGTCTGCGAGCCGGAGCCGCTCGTCGCGTAGCCGACCGCCTGGAACTGCGCGCCAAGCGGGTCGTAAAAGAAAATCTGCGGCTGGTGTGGCGTTGTCGTGGTATCCACGCCGGCAAAGAGCGGCACCACCACGCCGATGCCTTGCATCGTCATCGGCAGGTTGTCGCGAAGCAGACGGG
>JBEBFV010000073.1:0-18116 GCA_040081795.1 Limisphaerales bacterium
CTCCCCCGATGGGGGCGAGGGAGAAGAAGGTGCGGCGCTACTGGCGAGTTCGGTGTCATTCGGGACGAAGCGTTCTTCGGTCAGGGCTTGGTCGAGGACGGGGTGGCGGGCGTCCTTCAAGCTGAGTTGCCCGGCGTCGCCGACTTCGGGGCGCGTGTAATTGAAGTGGCGCGCGGTCTCGGCGAACGACGCGAGCACGTCGAGGTTTGCCAGTGCGGCTGCGGTTTGCTGGATGGCGGCGAGGCTGCCGATGACTTCCTCGCGCACGCGGAGGAAGAGTTCGTATTCCAGCTTCATCGCGCGTTCCTCGGCGCCGAGGATTTTGCCTTCCATCGCCTTCAGCTCAGGCGTGATGAAGCGCTCGCCGTTGGCGATGGTTTGCTTGCGGATGTAGTCGGGCGGGACTTTGGCGAGGTTGGCCTTGGTGATTTCGATGAAGTAGCCGAAGACGGAGGTGAAGCCGACTTTCAGCGAGGTGATGCCGGTGCGCTCGACTTCCTGCTGCTTGAGCTGGGCAATCCAGTCCTTGCCGCCGCGCGAGGCGGCGCGGAGTTCGTCGAGGTTCGCATCGAAGCCATCGCGGATGAGGCCGCCTTCCTTCAACGCGAGCGGCGGCTCGTCCACGATGGCGCGGGCAATCAGCTCGACGAGCGCGGGGAGTTCGGTGAGTTGGGAGAGCAGCTCGTTCAAAAGTAGGGCAGGCGTCCCGCCTGTCTCTCCATCTATCTCTCTTTCGTTTGCCCTTTCCGCTAGCGCGGGAAATGAAGACGGAGAGATGGATGACAGGCGGGACGCCTGTCCTACTTGGTTGAGCGTCGCTTTCAGCGACGGCACTTGCTCAATCGCCAGCCGCAGCGCGTGGAGGTCGCGGCCGTTGCCGGTGCCGACGGAGAGGCGGCTCACGGTGCGTTCGAGGTCGCGGACCTCGGCGAGCTTCACGCGGAAGGCTTCGAGCGCCGCGCCGTTCACGAGCCAGAACGCGACGGCGTCCTGGCGGCGGCGGATGGGCTCCACGGCGGCGAGCGGCTGCGTGAGCCAGTTGCGCAGCAGGCGCGCGCCCATCGGCGTGACGGTGCGGTTCAGTGCGCCGTAGAGGGAGGTGTTCCGGGGCGCGTCACGGTGGAGGGGTTCGAGGATTTCCAGGTTCCGCAACGTGTTGCTGTCGAGCACGAGGTAGTCGCGGCTCTGGTAGAAGGTGATGCGCGTGAGGTGCTTCACGTCGCGGCGGAGATGCTGCGCGAGGTAGTGCAGCGCCGCACCCGCCGCGCCCGTGGCCGCGATGCGGCCTTTGAGACCGAAACCGTCGAGCGCCGCGACCTTGAAGTGCTCACGCACGGTGAAGACCGCCGTCTCCGGCGCAAAGACCCAGTCGTCGTGTCCGATGAGGATGCCGGGCGCGCCTTCCAGTAGCGTGCGCAGCGACGACGCTTCGCCGGGGTAAATCGTTTCCGCCGGGCGCAGGCGCTCCAGCTCGGTGAGCAGTTCGGCGTCGCTCTCGACTTCCGTCGTGCGGAAGTCGCCGGTGGTCAGGTCCACGACGGCGATGCCGGTGGTCTTGCCGGCGGGATAAACCGCGCAGAGAAAGTTGTTCCGCTCGGCGGCGAGCAGGCGCTCATCGAAGTGCGTGCCGGGCGAGAGGATTTGCGTGACCTCGCGCTTCACGAGCTGGCCGGGGCGCGCTTCCTCGACCTGGTCGCACACGGCGACTTTGCGGCCCGCGCGAAGGATGCGCGCGACGTAGCTGTTGAACGCGTGGTGCGGGATGCCGCACATCGGGACGACGCCACGTTTGGTGAGCGCGACGTTGAGGAGCTGCGCGCCGGTGACGGCGTCATCGAAAAACATTTCGTAGAAGTCGCCGAGGCGGAAGAGCAGCAGCGCGTCCTTCGGCAGCTCGCTTTTCACGCGGCGATACTGCGCCATCATGGGCGTGAGCTGCGGTTCGGGAGCGGCGGTGGACATCGCAAGCGCGACGATAGCGGCAAAGAAAAGTGACGCGAAGTGAAAGTTTGTCGTGACGTGACGGGGGTGAATCCGCTACTCCAATGCGCATCAGCCGAGACCACACCATGTGCGAGAAACTTTTTGGAACGGATTCCAACACGCGCTCGCGCGCGTCGAAAGGGGGTGAGTGACTAATGGCAGCCAAGAAAAAAGCCGCTAAGAAAAAAGGCAAGAAGTAGTCACTCATCGCAAATTCAAAGCAGCCCCGCGGATGCAAGTCCGACGGGGCTGTTCTTTTTTTATCGCAGCCTACGCAGGCTCCTGCTGGCTGATGCAGTGGAAGCTGCCGAGGCCCCAGATGAGTTCCGTCGAGTCAACGCCCACGACGCGGTGCTGCGGAAACTCGCGCTGGAGGATGTCCAAGGCACAGCGGTCGTTGGCGTGACGGTAGGTGGGCGCGAGCACGAGGCCGTTGGCGATGTAGAAGTTCGCGTAGCTGGCGGGCAGGCGCTGGCCGTCGTATTCCACGCGGCCGGGCATGGGCAGCTCCACCACTCGCAAGGGCTGGCCGTCCTGGACCTTCATCGTGCGGAGGCGGTGCAAGTTCTCTTGGAGCAAGCCGTAGTTCTCATCCGCCGGGTCTTCCTCCACCACAGTCACGACGGTCGTGGGGCTGACGAAACGCGTGAGGTCGTCAATGTGTCCGTCCGTGTCGTCCCCGACGATCCCGTCGCCGAGCCAGAGGATGTGCGTGACGCCGAGGTAGTCCTTCAAGTGCTGCTCGATTTGCAACTTGGTAAGGTGCGGGTTGCGGTTCGGGTTGAGCAGGCATGCTTCGGTGGTGAGGAGCGTGCCGCAGCCGTTCACTTCGATGGAGCCGCCTTCCATCACGATGCCAGGCGAGAAGAGCGGGAGGCCACGCAGCTTTGCGACGTGCTGGGGGATGGCGTCGTCGAGGTCGAAGGGCGGATACTTGTTGCCCCAGGCGTTGTAGCCCCAGTCCACGATGGCGCGCTTGTGTCGGCCATCGCGCTCGCGCGTGAGGAAGATGGGGCCGTGATCGCGGCACCATGGCTCGTAGGCGGGGAAGTGGTGGAAGTGGACGCGGTCGAGCGGGACATGGCGGTCGGTGAGGAGACCGCGCACCCACGCCTCTTTCTCTGCGTTCCAGACGTTGATGTTCACCTCTTCAACCGTGACCAAGTGGCGGATGAACTCGGCATAGACATCCGGCACGGAGTCGTATTTGTCCGGGAAGCTGATGCCCTCGGGGCGAGGCCAGGTGAGCCACGTGGAAACGTGCGGCGCCCACTCGGCGGGCATGCGGTAGCCGAGAGCGGCGGGCGTGGTGACGGATTCGTGAGCCATCGTGCGGAGAGCGTAGCGAGACGGCGCGGCGGAGGGCAACTCCCGCCAAGCGTGCGCTTGCAATTTAACCTGCGCTCCGAAAAGCTCCGCCCGATTTCTATGCGCCAAAACCGGCTCGGATTCCTCTTCGCCCCGCTCCTTGCCGCCGTGCTCTCGGGCTGTGCTTCCTCCGAGGTCAGACAGGGCGGCAGCCGCGCGCCGATGGGCGGCGTGGGCCGCGTCTTCCTCGCGCCGATGCACAACGCCACGCCCGACGAGACCGCCGGGCGCGCAGTCACGGAACTCGCTGCGACATCTCTTCTCGCCCACGGCGTCCCGCTCGCACAGACCGAGGACAGCCTCAACCGCGGCCGCGCGCTCGCCGAGGAAGGCAAGGCCGCGCAAATCATCGAGCTGGCCCGTTCGCTCCAATGCACCCACGTCCTGCTCGGCACCGTCACCGAGTATCGCTACAAGAGCGACCTCGATGGCTCGCCCATCGTGAGCATCACGATGCGCCTCGTGGACGCCGCAGACGGCGCGACCGTCTGGCAGGGCACGAGCACGAAGATGACGCAATACTTCGGCAGCCTCAGCCGCACGGCGCAGGACGCGATGGAAAGCCTGATCCAGCAAATGTCCGGCAACGCCCGCTCCGCCGGTCGCTCGCGCTCCATCTTCTCCCGCTCCGGCGAACCCGTCCTGGAACCCGGCGCGCCCGCTTCCTCCCGCGCTCCCTCCCGTTACGGCCGTGGCAAATCCGAGCCGGACGTGGAGCAAATTCGCCGGCGCGGCGACCAATGAAACGTCTTCGCCGAGCCGCGTGCCGATGGACTTCCTGAACAAACTCGCGCCCAAGCACGGCTGGCTCGACCTCGCGGTCCTCGCTGGACTCCTGCTCGTGGTGAACGGTTTCTTCGCCTCGCGCGACATCGGCTGGACGCATCTGCACCCGACGCCCTGGCTGCTCCTGCCGATCCTCATGGGCTGCCGCTACGGCTTCGCGTCAGGCATGGCGGGCGCGGGCGTGGCGATCCTCGTCGTCACGTTCGGCTTCTTCCAGCAGGCGGAAGTCCACTCGCCCAACTCTGCGGCGCAGACGCGCAGCCTCGTGGAGCAACGCCCCAATCAAGTCGCCGTCGTCGTGCTCGATGGCCGTCAGGGCGGGCGTCCTGAGCTTCAGACCCGGCAGCTCGACGTGCTCCTCGGCGTGCTGTTGCGCCATCACGGCTACCTCTTCGCGGCGATGCTCGCGGCCGGCGGCATCTGCGGGCAAATCCAGCGCGGCTTCAAGTCCCGCGAAATTCTCGTCACCGCGCAATCCGACCGCACGAGTGAGCGGCTCAAGAAACTCGACACCGATCTCTTCCTGCTGCGCGAGGCCAAGGCCGAGCTGGAACGCCTGCTCGCCACGCGCGACGCCGAGTTGTCCACGCTCGACGCTGAGATCCGCCGCCTCTTCGACAGCGAGGGCGACGAGCTTTGGCAGGACATTCTCCTGCTGCTCAACCGCCAGGCCCGCGTGAGCGACGCCGCCATTTACAAGCTCTCACCCGATGGCCAGACACTCGTGCGCAAGGGCCTGTTCGGAAGCGCGCGGTCGCTGGGCGAACGGATCGCGCTCAAGGATGTCGAGATGGCCGGCCTCGCGCTCAAGAGCAAGTCCGCCGTGACCATCCCGGAGTTCTGGCAGCGCGCTGTGGCCGAGCAGCGCGATTACCTCATGGCCGTGCCGTTGCTCGACTCGCGGGACCAGCCGCTCGCCGTCCTCATCGTCACAGGGATGCCCTTCATCTCGCTCACGAAGAAGTCCGTCTATCTCATCGCGCTCATCTGCCGCTGGGCGTCGCGCGTGGCGGAAGTCGAGGCGCAGGCGGACACGACGAGCCGCGTGGTCGCTGGTGTCGAAGGCCAGCGCGTGTTCACCGAGCAGTTCTTCCGGACGAACGTCCAGCTCGCCTTCGATTCGTGGCAGAAGCACAGCCTGCCGTCGGCAGTCGTGCTCTTCGCAGCGGCGCGTCAGCCCAAGGCGAAGCAGGCGCAGGTCGAGACACTCATCATGGCGAACATTCGCGGCGGCGACTTCCCGGCGGCCATCGGCCTGCCCATCCCGCACCTTGCCGTGCTGCTGCCGCTCTGCGGCGAGCGCGGCGTGGGCATCTTTGCCGACCGTATCCTCGCTGCCTGCCGCAAGGACCCCGAACTCGGCGCGCACATCCAGGCGCACGTCGTCAACCTCGACACCGTGACCAGCATGGACCAGCTCTGGGCCGACCTCACCCGGCATGTCGCGTAAACGGAATCGCGCCGAGACCCCTGCCGCGCCGCCCCCCGGCTCTGCCGAGCCGTCGGCCGAAGTGGGGAGCCACGCCCTGAGCCTCGCCGCGTTCCCCGGGGCGCTTGCCGCGATCGTGCTGGAAATCCTTTCAGCCAGGGCGCTGCTGTCCCGCGAGCCAAACACCTTCACGGTGCTGGGCTTTCACTTCGTCGCGCTCCTCTGCGCTGTGCCTGCGCTGCGGCAGTTGTTCCCGGAGGAATACCGGCGGTTGAACTGGACCTTTGCCGCGCTGGTCATCGGCTTTGCGCTGCCGCTGCCGGTCATCGGGCCGCTCTTCCTCATCGGCTACCGGCTCCTGCTGCTCCTGAAGCCGGCGCGCAACATCGAGAGCAAATACATCCTGGGCACCACGCAGTATCTCACGCTCGCCCGCCACGAGCTGGACGAGGCCGAGGAGCCGCGCTCCGTCGCGGAGATCCTCAACGGCAAGGACAACGTGGCCCGCCGCAGCGCCATCCTCGCGTTGCGCGCCGTCGAGCCGAAGAAGGCGCTGCCGCTGCTGCAAAAGGCAATCCAGGACAGCGACGAGCAAGTCCGCCTGCTCGCGCAGACGCAGTTCAACCACATCATCGCCAGCCTCGAAGGCCGCGTGAAATCGCTCGAAGCCGAGCTTGCCACGCCACCGCGCCACTTGAACAAGCTGCTGCTGCTGGCCGAGCAGTATCACGAGATGGTGTATCTCGGCCTCGCCACGGACGAGACGCAGACGATCTACCTCGGGCGCGCGATCGAGCTGCTCGAGGAGGCCGCGCGCAGCGCTCCGGACAACACCTCTGTGCGTTTCCTGATGACGAAGTGCGCGCTCAAGTCCGGCCAGCTCGACAGGGCGCGCGCCTGCATCCAGTTCCTGCGCAAGAAAGGCTGGCAGGCGGAAGTGCTCGGCCCGTGGGAGGCGGAGATCGCCTTCATCGAACGCGACTGGGAGCTGCTGGCCACGACTTTGAGAAAGCTCGATGCGGACGGTGCCGCAGCAGGCGTGCTGCGCGGGCCGGTGGAGTTCTGGCTGACGCCGGCGAAAGTGTGAACGATGCAAAAGACTTCTCCTGCTCCTTATCTTGATCCTAATCCTGCTCTCCTCGGGAACGGGGGGGACAGCAGGCTTAGGATCAGGATTGCGAGCAAGAGGGGAAGGGTAACCGGCTGATGCAACAAACCCAAAAATCCGAGCCCGTTGCGGACGTCACGCTTTTCCTCGAAGGCACGTATCCCTACGTCCTCGGCGGCGTGTCGTCGTGGGTTCACCAGATCATCACTGGTCTGCCGGAGCTCAAGTTCTCGCTCTTCTACATCGGCGCGAAGCATGAGCCGAATGCCAAGCGGCACTACAAGCTTCCG
Organism: Limisphaerales bacterium; assembly: GCA_040081795.1. Taxonomy (GTDB): domain Bacteria; phylum Verrucomicrobiota; class Verrucomicrobiia; order Limisphaerales; family SXTU01; genus SXTU01. Next base: position 6,965 of record JBEBFV010000073.1, read on the forward strand.
GAAAACGTCATCACGCTGAAGGAAGTCTACCTCCACAACGAGCTGTCCAAGCGCGAGCAAAAGCGCCGCCGCATCCCCGCCGAGCTGCGCATCGCCCTCTACGACCTGCTCGGGAAGTTCTACCTCGCCAGGACCGACGCCGAGCGCATGGCGTGCTTCTGGGCCGCGCTCGAGGGCTTGCAGGAAGTCGAGCAGCGCTTCCGCTTCGGCAACTTCCTGCGCGACCGCGAAGCGTGGGAAATCCTCGTCGCCGGCTACGAGGAGTTCTGCCCGGACGAGTCGTTCATCGACTTCTTCTGGACCGCGCGGTTCCTGCACCTGCCGCTCTGGAATCTCTGGAAGGCCCGCGACCTCGTGCCGCCCGCGCGCGTGTATCACAGTGTCTCGGCGGGCTACGCGGGCTTCATCGGCGCGATCACGGCGCGGCGGCGGCACGCGCCCTTCCTGCTGACTGAGCACGGCATTTACACCAAGGAGCGCATCGCCGAGATCAGCCAGGCCGACTGGATTTACGAGCCGGATCGCTTCCAGATCAACTTCAGCGAGGGCCTAGGCAAGCTGAAGCAGATGTGGATCGGCCTCTTCATGTTCCTCGGCAAGGTCGCTTACTCCCAGGCCTCGAAGATCATCACGCTCTACTCGGGCAACGCGGCGACCGAGGTCGAGTTTGGCGCGGACGAGCGGAAGATCTCCATCATCCCCAACGGCATCGAGCCGACGCGCTTCGACGGCATCTACGCGCAGCACATGGCGCGCTGGCAGACCAGCCCGGTGAAGAAATACGTAGGCTTCATCGGCCGCGTCGTCCCCATCAAGGACGTGAAGACCTTGCTCCGCGCCGCGCGCGTCGTCTGCGAGCGGATGCCCGAGGTGGAGTTCCTCATCGCCGGCCCTTACGCGGAGGACCCGACCTACTTCGACGAGTGCTCCAAGATCGTGAAGCTCCTGCACATCGAGGACAAAGTGCATTTCCTCGGCATGAGCAAGATCATGGAAGTCCTCCCGCGGATGGACGTGCTCGTGCTCACCAGCATCAGCGAGGGCCTGCCGCTCGTCGTCCTCGAAGGCATGGCCGCCGGAAAACCCAACGTGTGCAGCGACGTCGGCTCTTGCCGTGAACTCATGTTCGGTCGCACGGCTCCCGACCGCGCGCTCGGCCGCGCCGGCCGCCTCACAAAGATCATGTCGCCCGCCGAGACCGCCCACGCGCTCATCGCCATCCTCTCGAACCCCGAGACCTGCGTGAAGATGGGCGTGGCCGGCCGCAAGCGCGCCGAGCAGTTCTATGGCATGGCCACGATGCTTGGCGACTACCGCGACCTCTACAGCGAGCTTGCCGGAAAAAAGGTCGCCCGCACCGCACCCGTCGCGCCCGCGCCTGCCGCATCCGTTCCAGCCGTTCCAGCCGTTCCCGCCCCGCGCCGCCCCAAAGGCTTGCCATGATCGGTCGGCCCACCGGCATTTTTCCCATGATCCGCAACCCAACCCTTCGCGCTGCACTCGTTCTCACCCTCTTGCTGGTTGCTTCGCTGCGTCCCGCCGGTGCCGCCTCGCCCATCGCTGACGCGCTAAAACCCTTCGTCGAAAGGGGCGAACTGGCCGGAGCTGTCGCGCTCGTCGCGTCGAAGGACAAAGTGCTTGCCGTCGAAGCCGTCGGCTTCGCCGACCGCGCCACGCAACGCGTGATGAAGCCCGACGCTCTCTTCTGGATTGCCTCGCAGTCCAAGCCCATCACCGCCGTCGCCGTGATGATGCTCGTGGACCAGGGCAAGTTGAACCTCGACGACGCCGTGGAGAAATACCTGCCCGAGTTCAAGGGCCAGCAGCTCGACGCCGGCAAAGGCCCCGACGGGAAACCGCTCCTCAAGGCCCCCGCCCATCCCATCACCGTCCGCGAAGTCCTCAGCCACACCAGCGGCCTGCCCTTCAAGTCCGCCGTCGAGCAGCCCACCCTCGACGGCCTCCCGCTGCGCGAGGCCGTGGCGAGCTACGCCAAGACCCCGCTCACCTTCGAGGCGGGCACGAAATACACCTACTCCAACGCCGGCATCAACACCGCCGCCCGGCTCATCGAAGTCATCACCGGCCAGAGCTACGAAGCCTTCATGGACGCGCGTCTGTTCAAGCCCCTCGGCATGAGGGACACGACCTTCTGGCCGAATGCCGAGCAGGTAAAACGCCTCGCCACCCCGCACAAGGTCAACGCCGCCAAGACCGGCCTGGAGACCAACAGCATCAGCCAGCTCCGCTACCCGCTCGACGGCCCCGGCCGTTACCCGATGCCCGCCGGCGGCCTCTTTGCCACGGCGAGCGATTGCGCGAAGTTCTGCCAGATGATGCTCAACGGCGGCGAGTTGAACGGCAAACGCTACCTCTCGCCCCCCGCGTTCAAGGAGCTCACCACGCGTCAGACGCCAGCGAGCGTGAAGGAGAGTTACGGCCTGGGCTTCAGCGTGGGCGGCGGCGGCTTCGGCCACGGCGGCGCGCTGGCCACGAGCATGAACATTGACCCCACGCGCGGCCTCGTGACCGTCTGGCTCGTGCAGCACGCGGGCTTCCCTGGCGAAGGCAGCAAAGCCCAAGGCGTCTTCCGCAAGACGGCCGAGGAGCAGTTCAGCAAGAAGCCGTGAGGCTGATGAAGGCAAGCGCGCGCCGAGCGTCTGGCCTTGCGTCGAACGACTGAACCGAAAGCCACGATGAACTCCCCCTTCGTTGCCACCCGTGCCCCGATCTCCCGCCGCACCTTCCTGCGCGGCACGGGTGTCGCGCTCACCCTGCCGTTCCTCGATGCCATGCGCCCCGCGTTCGGCGCGGACGCCAGCAAGGCCCCGCCCCGCCGCTTGGTCTGCATCGAGACGAACATGGGCATCCTCCCGCAGTTCTTCTTTCCCGAGAAGCCGGGCAAGGACTACTCGCCCAGCCCCTATCTGGAGCGCCTCGCCGCGCACCGCCAGCAGACGACCGTGCTCTCGGGCACGAGCCATCCCGGCGTCACCGGCGCGCACGCGGCGGAGAAGTGCTTCCTCACCGGCACGCCGCACCCGGAGCGCGGCGGCTTCCGCAACTGGATTTCCCTCGACCAGTTCGCGGCCGAGCGCGTCGGCAATCACACGCGCTACCCGTCGCTCGTGCTCGCGATGAGCAACGAAGGTTCCACCCTCAGCTACACCCGCAGCGGCGCGCCCATCCCGGCAGAGAAAAGCCCGAAGAAGCTGTTCCAAAAACTCTTCATCCAGGGCAACCCCAAGGAAGTCGCGGCCAACGTCGAAGCCATCAAGCAGGGCCGCAGCCTGCTCGACTTCGTCGGCGACCAGTCCAAGCGCCTCAACCGCTCGCTCTCCAAGGCCGACCAGGTGCGTATGGACCAATACTACACCTCCGTCCGCGACCTCGAGCAGCGCCTGCACAGCTCCGAGGAATGGGAATACCGCCCCAAGCCCGTCGTCACCGCGAAGGCCCCCGAGGACATTGATGACGGCAAGGAGTTCGTCGCGAAGACGCGGCTGATGTTCGAGGTGATGAAGCTCGCGCTGGAGACCGATTCCACGCGCATCGTCTCCCTCTTCATCGACACGACCGTCATCCACAACATCACGCACCACGGAAACCGCCCCGAGGTGCTGGGCGAGTTGCGCGGGCACGAGGAGAAGCAGTTCGACGCCTTGAACGGCTTCCTCACCGCGCTCGCCGGGACGAAGGAGGAAAACCAAAATCTCCTCGACCGCACGATGGTTCTCTACGGCACGCCCATGGGCAGCGCGAACTCGCACTCGAACGTGAACCTGCCCGTGCTGCTCGCCGGCGGCGGCTTCAAGCACGGCCAGCATCTTGCCTTCAACACGACGAACAACTACCCGCTCACAAACCTCTTCGTCTCCATGCTCCAACGCCTCGGCATCGAGGCCGACCAGTTCAGCACGGGCAAGGGCACGCTGCGCGGGCTGGAGCTGGCGTAGAGAATTCGTATGCAGCCGCTGCTTCAACTCCGCCGGCTTTTCGCGTTCGCCGCCCTGATTCTTCTGGCGCTGCCGCTCCATGCCGAGGAGCAGGTGGGCACTTACCGGCTAATTGGCTTGAGCGCCGCCGAGCGCGAGGCGGACTTGCGCGAGGTGATGAAGGCCGTGCCGGACGTGGCGCTGGTCAGCCTTGATGCCGCGAAGGCCGAGGTCACGCTGCGCTACGAGTTGGAAAAGCTCTTCCCCACCGCGAAGCCCAAGCAGCCGCCCGCCGCCGAGAAAATCACCGAGCGCATCAGCAGCCTCATCGGTCAGGCGTCAAAGAACACGTTCACCATCACCGCGCCGTCCACCGTGCCGCCGGACAAGCTGACCAAGGTGGAAATCCCCATTGGCGTGCTGGATTGCAAGGGCTGCCGCTACGCCGCTTACCAGGCGGTCGCCAAGCTCGACGGCGTTGAGCGCGCCACCGTCAGCGCCACGCCCAGTGCGGTCATCGCGTGGATTGACCCGACGAAAACCAACCGGGAGGCGCTGGAGGACGCACTGAAGAAGGCGCGCGTGGAGCTGGTCCTGGCCACAGAATTGAAATGAAAGCCGGGAAATCACTCGGAATCATGGGGCGCAAAATCATGAAGACCGGCGGAGCCGGGAGCTGGCGCGTTGCCGACGGCGTGCCGGTCACCGCCCCATCACGCCAGTGCCTCTCCATGATCTTGTGCTCCATGCTTCTGTGGACCTCGGGTCAGGCTGCCGAACCCAAGCTTGCCCCGTTCTTCTCCAAGCACTGCATCGAGTGCCACGACGCGGAGACGAAGAAGGGAAACCTTGACCTCACGTCGCTCCCGCCCGCTGCCTCGGGCACTGAGAACTTCGCCCGCTGGGTGAAGGTCCATGACCGCGTCGTGTCCGGCGAGATGCCGCCGAAGAAGAAGGCGCGGCCCGCACTCGCCGAGGTGAAGGCGATTACGCGCTCGCTATCGGACACGCTCATCGCCGCCGAGCGCACGCGCCTTGCGGCCGAGCCGCGCACGGGCGTGCGGCGTCTCACGCGGGCCGAGTATGAGAACACGGTTCGCGACCTCTTCGCCCTGCCGGGCATCCGCCTTCAGGACCTGCTGCCCGCCGACGGCTCGGCGCACGGCTTCGACAAGAACAGCGACGCGCTGGACATCTCGCACGTGAACCTCGCCAAGTATGTCGAGGCCGCCGACCACGCGTTGAACGTCGCCATCGCCACTCAGCCCGCCGCGCCCAAGTCGGAGACCGCGCTGCTTTCGCTGGCTGGCAATTCCCTGCCCAACCTCATGGTGCTGCAGGGCGACGCCGTCCTGCTGCGCGACAAGAAGCTCGACCCGGTTGTCCCGCCCGCCGGAGTTTACGCGCACGTCGGCCACGGGCAGCACGAGCAGCTCGGCTTGTTCTCCCGCATGAGCAGCTACGGCGTCTTCCGGCACGAGGACGAGTCGTGGAACCCATACTTCCAGACCTTCGCCACGCTTTACCCGGGCCGCTACAAGGTGCGTGCGTCCTTCTGGAGCATGACGTGGGACCAAGGAAAAATTCTCCCCTCGCGCGGCGTGGAGGCGGCGCGGCTGTCCATCGTGCAGTTCAACGAGAACGGTCGCGGCGGCGGGCATCCGAGCAGCGTGCTCGGCTACTACGCCGCGCCTTCGATTGACTCGCAGGTCCACGAGATGGACGTGTGGCTGAACTACAAGGAGAGCTTCGGCTTCAACACCGCGTCGCTCGCGCCCGTGGTGCTCTACCGCGTCGGCACGTGGGGACAGAAGGATCGCACGATGGGCTTCACCGGCCCGTGCATCGTGAACGACTGGGTCGAGGTGGACGGCCCGCTGCACGATGTCTGGCCGCCGCGCAGCCACCGCTTGCTGTTCGGTGAAATGCCGCTCACGGAGTTCAAGGCGGCGGAGCAAAAGGACGTGCGCCCGCCCACGCGCAAGCCTCTCCGGCAGGAAATCATCGGCGCGAGAAACCGGCCTGAGCAAGTCGCCGGCATCTGGACGCCGCAGACCACGCAGCCGCTCGTGGACGCGGACCGGCTGCTCGCGGGCTTCCTGCCGAAGGCGTTCCGCCGGCCTGTCACGGAAGGCGTGCGCAAGGAATACGTGGCGAAGGTGGAAGCGCGGTTGCAGGCCGGGGATTGTTTCGAGACGGCGATGCGTTGGGCCTGTCGCGCGGCGCTGTGCTCGCCGGACTTTCTGTATCTGGTGGAGACGAGTAAGGGGGACACTCTTGTCCCCAAGCCCCAAGCCAAAGCGAACACGCCAGCCAAGCCCGGCACCGGGGACAAGAGTGTCCCCGTTACAGACCACGCCCTCGCTGCGCGCCTCTCCTACTTCCTCTGGAACTCCATGCCCGACGACACGCTTCTCGCACTCGCCGCGAAGGGCACGTTGTCCCAGCCGAAGATGCTCCGCGAACAAGTCGAGCGCCTGCTCAAGGACAAGAAGTCCGAGCGCTTTGTGGAAGACTTCCTCGGCCAGTGGCTGAAGCTGCGCGCCATCGCCGCGAACGACCCGGACAAGAAGCTCTACCCCGAGTTTAGCCCCTACTTACAGGACTCGATGGTGGCTGAGACGCGCGCCTATTTCCGTGAGCTGCTGGAGAAAAACCTCCCGGCCAAACATCTCGTGAAGTCGGACTTCGCGATGCTCAACGAGAAGCTCGCCACTCACTACGGCATCAAGGGCGTGAGCGGGCCGGAGATTCGCCGGGTCAAACTCCCGCCCGGCTCACCGCGCGGCGGCTTCCTCACGCAGGCGGCCATCCTGAAAATCACCGCCAACGGAACGACCACCTCGCCCGTGCCGCGCGGGGCGTTCGTCATGGCGCGTCTGCTCGGGCAGGAGCCGGAGCCGCCACCCGCGAACGTCGCCGCCGTGGAGCCAGACGTGCGCGGGACGACGACCATCCGCGACCAGCTCGCCAAGCATCGCGACAACGCGTCGTGCGCATCGTGCCACGCGAAGATGGACCCGCCCGGCTTCGCGCTGGAATCGTTCGATGTCATCGGCGGCTTGCGCGAGCGCTACCGCTCCATCGGCGACGGCGAGGCTGCACCGCGCGGCAGCATTGACCCTCGCATCGGCATCAGCTTCAAGCTCGGCCCGAAGGTGGACGCGAGCGGCGAGCTGGCGGACGGACGGAAGTTCGGAGACATCGCGGAGTTTCAAACACTCCTCGCCTCCTCGCCGCGCCCGTTGCTGCTGAACCTCGCGCAGCAACTCACCATCTACAGCACCGGCCGCCCGCTGGCCTTCAGCGACCGTGCGTCGCTCGACGATCTCGTCGTGCGCGTGGAGAAGCAAGGCGGCGGCATCCGCACGCTGATTCACGAGCTGGTGCAGAGCCGGCTCTTCCAGACGCGCTGACTCCCGGCTTTTCACAGGCGCGGCGAGAGGACTAATCTCCGCCCATGCACCTCGCCCGCCTTCTGGTCATCGCCTCGTGCGTGGTTGGATTTTTTCACAGCCCCGCGCTGGCCAAGCCGCCAAACGTCGTCTTCATCCTCACCGACAACCAGGGCGCGTGGACGCTCGGCTGCTACGGCAACCCCGACATCCGCACGCCGCACATTGATCGCCTCGCCGCCGAGGGCGTCCGCTTCACGCGCGCGTTGAGCTGCAACCCGGTCTGCTCTCCCACGCGCGCAACATTTCTCACCGGGCTGATCCCGTCGCAGCACGGCGTGCATTCGTTCCTCGATCCGCAGTTCATGATGGGGCCGAAGGCTTACAACACGCTCGCCGAGTTCACGTCGCTCGGCGAAGTGCTGCGCGACTCGGGCTACGTCTGCGGCCTCAGCGGCAAGTGGCATCTCGGCGCGAACCTCACGCCAAGCGAAGGCTTCTCGTTCTGGGTCACGAAGCCCGACGGCTCGACGCGCGAGTTCTACGACCAGGACGTGATCGAGGATGGGAAGTTGCGCAAGGAGGCCGGTTACACAACCGACCTCTGGACCCGCAAAGGCATCGAGTTCATCGAGCAAAACAAGGCGCGCCCGTTCTTCCTGTTCCTCGCCTACAACGGGCCTTACTCGCTCGGGCAGCTCATGCTCAACCCGGCGCGCAACCGCCACGCGGAGTTCTACAAGGGCAAGCCGTTCACCAGCTTCCCGCGCGACGCGATGCACCCGTGGCAGCACGCGAACAAGCCGTTCCACAACAAGCAGGCCGCGATGGAGCGCGTCGCCGCCGAGACGAGCGGCGTGGACGACGGCGTGGGCGAAGTCATGGCCACGCTCAAGCGTCTCGGCCTCGACGACAACACGCTCGTGGTCTATGCGGCCGACCAGGGATGGATGGGCGGACAGAACGGCATGTGGGGCATGGGCGACCACTTCCGGCCCATCGGCGCGCACGACTTGATGATGCAGATCCCGCTGCTCTTCCGGCAGCCGGGGAAGATTCGGGCGGGCCGCACGAATGACTTCCTCGTGAGCAACTACGATTTCCTCCCGACGGTCCTCAGCCACCTTGGCCTCGGCGACAAGATGCCGCAGAAGCCCAAATCGCCAGGTCGGGACTTCTCCGCCGCGCTGCGCGGCGAGACGATCCCGTGGGACAACACGATCTTCTACGAGATGGAAAGCTGCCGCGCGATCCGCACCGACGACTGGAAATATGTCGCGCGCTTTCCGGGCGGCCCCCATGAGCTTTACGACATGAAGGCCGACCCGCGCGAGCGCGTGAACCTCATCGGCCAGCCCGGCACCGAGGCGAAGCGTGACGAGCTGGCGAAACGCCTCGACGCCTTCTTCCGCCAATACGCCGACCCGCAATACGACGTGTGGAATGGCGGCCGATCGAAGGCCAGCCGGCTGGTGAAGTGAGACGATTGTGCGGTGCTCCGCGCGCACTTTCCCCTTTCCCCATTCCCCGCCACCGGGCATAACGCGCCGCCATGCATTCGTTTCGCTATGCCGTGAAAGAGCTGAGTTGTGAGGGCGTCACCATCGCGTCGCTCGTGAAGAAGCACGGGACGCCGCTCTACGTGTATTCGCAGGCCACGCTCGAAGACCATTTCAGCAAGCTCCACTCCGCGCTCGCGCCGCTGGACCACCTCATCTGTTACGCGATGAAGGCCAACTCGAACCAGGCCGTCATGCGCGTGCTCGCCAACGCAGGCGGCGGCTTCGACACCGTGAGCGAGGGCGAGTTGCGCCGCGTCATCGCCGCTGGCGGCGATCCTGCGAAGTGCGTCTTCGCCGGCGTGGGCAAGACCGAGGCGGAGATTGAGTTCGCGCTCAAGGTCGGCATCTACTGCTTCAACTGCGAGTCCGAGCCGGAGTTGCAGCGCATCAACAAGGTCGCCGCGCGCCTCAAGAAGATCGCCCCCGTGGCTGTGCGCGTGAACCCGAACGTGGACGCCGGCACGCACGCCAAGATCACCACCGGCACCTACGAGAACAAGTTCGGCATCGCCTTCGAGGAAGTCGAGGGTGTCTATGCCCGCGCTGCCAAGCTCAAGAACCTCCGCCTGCGCGGCATCCAGACGCACATCGGCTCGCAGCTCACGAGCGTAAAACCCTTCGAGGCGGCGGTGAAGAAGCTCCTGCCCCTCGTCACAAAGCTGAATGCGAGATACCACTTCGAGTTCTTCAGCATCGGTGGCGGCCTGGGCATCATCTACAACCCCGCGCTCGCCAGCAGCGACGCCTGGTGGTGGCAGTCGCCTGCCGCGAAGGATATCCTCACACCCGCCACTTACGCCGAGCGCGTCGTGCCGCTGCTCAAGCCGCTGGGCCTGCGCATCCTCATCGAGCCGGGCCGCTTCATCGTCGGCAACGCCGGAATCCTTGTCACCCGCGTCGAGTATGTGAAGCGGACGGGGAAGAAGAACTTCGTCATCGTGGACGCCGCGATGAACGACCTCATCCGCCCCGCCTTCTACGACAGTTATCACGAGATCGTCCCGCTCACGAAGAAGGGCGGCGCGACCGTCAGCTCCGACGTCGTCGGCCCCATCTGCGAGAGCGGCGACTACTTCTGCAAGGACCGCCCGCTGCCGAAGGTGGGCGAAGGCGACTGCCTCGCGCTCTTGAGCGCCGGTGCCTACGGCTCCGTGATGGGCTCGAACTACAACTCCCGCCCCCTCCCGACCGAGGTGCTGGTCCACGGCAAGAAGTCCGCCGTCGTCCGCACGCGCCAGCCCGTCGAAGCGATCTGGGCCAACGAGAGCGTGGCGAGGTGGTTGAAGTAGGTCTCAGCCACCTGCGCTTTCGGAGATCAAAGCAACTTCATCTGCACTCCGCCCGGCCGGCTGAAGGCCGCCGTCGAGAGCCGCAGCTCCGTGCGGTTCAGCCCGGCCTTGCGGCAGCCGACCTCGAAGAGCTTCTCGATCTGGTCCGCACGCTTGCCGCTGCCGCGCATCCGCGTGCCGAACTCGGCGCTGTTCAAATCCCCCTCGCGCACGGCGCGGATGCCGGCGAGCACCTTTTCCTTCCGCAGCGGGAAATGCTCTGTGAGCCATTGCTCGAACAGCGCCTTGTTCTGATACGGCAGCCGCAGCGTGACGTAGCCGGCGAACTGTGCGCCCGCGTCCGCCGCCGCACCGAGCAGGTTCGGCAGCTCGTGATCGTTCAGGCCGGGGATCATCGGCGCGGTCAGCACGCCGACGGGAATGCCGGATTGCGCGAGGTCGCGGATCGTCGTCAGCCGCGAGGCGGGTGGCGATGTGCGCGGCTCCATCACTCGGCGCAACTCGGTGTCGAGCGTCGTGAGCGAGATGAAGACGACGACCGCGTTGTGCCTCGCGAGTTCCTGCAAGAGGTCAATGTCCCGCGTGACGAGCCGGTTCTTGGTCACGATGCCGACCGGGTTGCGGAACTCCGCGAGCACGGCGAGGCAGCAGCGCGTGAGTTCCAGCTTCCGCTCGACCGGCTGGTAGCAGTCCGTCACGCCGCTCATGGCGATGGTTTGCGGCTGCCACTTCGACGACGCCAGCTCCGCGCGCAGCAGCTCCGGCGCACGTTCCTTGACCATGATGCGCGTCTCGAAGTCGAGGCCGCTGGAGAAGCCGAGATACTCGTGCGTGGGCCGCGCGTAGCAGTAGATGCAGCCGTGCTCGCAGCCTCGATAGGGGTTCAGGCTCGTGCGGAAGCCGATGTCCGGGCTGTCGTTGTAGGCGATGGCCGTCAGCGAATGGTCCGGGAGAAACTGCGTGCGCGGCAG
>JBEBFV010000463.1:0-5051 GCA_040081795.1 Limisphaerales bacterium
GCGCAAGCTCGCGTATCAGCTCGCCTACGTCGGCGTCACCGTCGTGAGCGGCGGCGCGCGCGGCATTGACACGGCAGCGCATCAGGGCGCGCTTGCGGCCAAGGGCCGCACCGTCGCCGTGCTCGGCACAGGGATTAACTTCGTCTTCCCGCCAGAGAACGCCGAGCTGTTCGAGCGCATCGCGGCGAGCGGAGCCGTCGTCTCGCAGTTCCCGTTCAATCGCCCGGCGGACAAGCAGACATTCCCCATTCGCAACCGCATCGTCGCAGGCATGACGCTCGGCACCGTGGTCGTGGAGGCGAACCTCTCCAGCGGCGCGCTCATCACCGCGAACTTCGCCACCGACTACGGGCGGCAGGTCTTCGCCGTGCCAGGGCGCATTGACTCGCCGCGCAGCAAGGGTTGCCACGATCTCATCAAGAAGGGCGCGAAGCTCTGCGAGGGCGCGGACGACATTCTCAGCGAGTTCGAGTATTTGTTTCCCGCCTCGAACAAGCCGCCGTCGCCCGGCGAGACCGGAATGCTCCCGACGCTTTCACTTTCGGAGAACGAAAACAAAATCCTCGCCGCCGTCTCCCACGAGGAGGCGCACATGGACGAGGTCATCCGCGCCAGCGGCCTGCCCGCGTCGGTCGTCTCCGTGGGCCTGCTCGGCCTGGAGATGAAGCGCATGGTGCGTCAACTGCCCGGCAAGCTTTTCGTCCGCGTCCGCTGAGAGTGCGTGCACTCCATCTCGCGCACTTTTTCTCTGCCCCCATTTTGATACTCCCTTTAGGATTCGCCCATGCTACGCGTTCTGTTCTGCTTGCTCATGGTTCTCGGCTGCCTAGCCCGCGCCGCCGAGGAGCGCCCCAACGTCCTCGTGCTCTTCTCCGACGATCAGCGGGCCGACACCATCGCCGCGTTGGGCAACCGGCACATCCGGACGCCTCACTTGGACTCGCTCGTGCGCGGCGGCACGGCCTTCACGCGGGCGTATTGCATGGGCGCGATGCAGGGGGCGGTCTGCGTGCCGTCCCGTGCGATGCTCATGAGCGGGCGCACGCTCTTTCGGGCGAAGGATAACCTCCAAGAGCAAGGCACCTGGCCCGAGTCCTTCGCGAAGGCAGGTTACGCAACCTTCATCACCGGCAAATGGCACAACGGCGACCCGTCGGTGAAGCGGTCGTTCCAATCAGGCAAGGCTGTTTTCCTCGGTGGCATGGGCTGGCCGTATGAACTGCCGCTGAAGGACCTCGTCGGTGGCGAGTTGGTCAACGAACGCCAGAGCGGCCAGCACTCGGTGAAAGTCTTTGCCGATTGCGCTGCCGAGTTCATCCAGACCCAGGCCAGGAGCAAACCCACGCAGCCCTGGCTTTGCTACGTCGCCTTCAACCTTCCACACGACCCACGAGTCGCCCCGGAGGAATTCCGGAAGGATTACGATGACGACAAGATTCCGTTGCCCGCCAACTTCCTGCCGCAGCACCCGCTGGACATAGGGAGCATGGTGGGCCGCGATGAACTCCTCGAACGCTGGCCGCGCACGGCGGCCAATGTCCGTCGCCATCTCGGCGACTACTACGCGAGCATCACCTACCTCGACGCCCAGATTGGCCGCATCCTCGCTGCGCTGGATGCCACGGGTCAGCGCGGCCGCACGCTCGTCGTCTTCGCCAGCGACAGCGGCCTGGCCATCGGCAGCCACGGGCTGTTCGGCAAGCAAAGCATCTACGAGCACTCGATGCGCGCGCCGCTCATCTTCAGCGGCCCGGGCATTCCAAAGGACGCGCGTCGCGACGCCTTCGCCTACCTGCTCGACATCTTTCCGACGCTCGGGGCGATGGCGAAAGTGTCCGGGCCGGACGGCACCGAGGGGCGCAGCCTTGCGGGCGTCATTGCGGCCAGGGAACCCCGCGTGCGCGATGAAGTCTTCCTTGGCTACACGCAGACGCAGCGCTCCCTTCGCGACGAGCGCTGGAAGCTGATGCGCTTTCCGCAAATCAACGTGAGCTATTTGTTCGACCTGCAGGCTGACCCGCACGAGACGAAGAACCTCGCCGGGTTGCCTGAGCATCTCGAGCGGGTCGCGGCCATGACGGCGCGGCTGGCACAGGCCCAAACAACTTGGGGCGACTCCCAAGTGCTGACGTCCGCGCAGCCGAAGCCCGCCGCCTTTCAGCCGCCGCAGGGAGAGAAGATGGAAGAGATGTTCCGCAAGAATCGGACCCGGTAGCTTGTTGCGACGCCAGTGCGGCGTTGCTACAACTCCCTTCATGCAACGCCTTCTCCTCTGCCTCCTCGCGTCCTTCGCGTGCCTCGCCTCCGCCGCCGAGCGCAAGCCCAACTTCATCTTCATCCTCGCCGACGACCTCGGCTGGGGCGACCTCGGCTGTTACGGCCATCCCCACATCAAGACGCCGAACCTCGACCGGCTTGCGAAGGAGGGCACGCTCTTCACGCAGTTCTACGTGAACGGCTCCGTGTGCTCGCCGAGCCGCTGCGCGTTCTTCACCGGCCAGTATCCGGCGCGCCACAAAGTTCACGGACACTACGCCGCGCCCGAGCAGAACACCGCGCGAGGCATGAGCCAGTTCCTCGACCCGAAAGTCCCGAACGCCGCCGCGCTGCTCAAGTCCGCCGGCTACGCCACCGCACACATCGGCAAGTGGCATCTCGGCAGCAACTCCGGCGGCCCGGACCCCGGCGCGTATGGCTTCGACTTCGTCGGCACGAGCGAGAAGGGCGGCGCGAATGGTCCGGAGGACAATCAATTCTTCCGCGCCAAGTCCACCGAGTTGTTCGTCAACGAGGCGCTCAAGTTCATCGAGACGAACAAGGATAAACCCTTCTACCTCCAGCTCTGGACGCTCGTGCCGCACGCGACCTTGAGCCCGACGCCCGAGCAGATGAAGCCCTACGCCCGCTTCCGCGCCGGCGGCGCGAAGTTCCCGCACGCCAGCGCCGCTGAGATTTTCTACGCCAGCGTCACCGACCTCGACACGCACATCGGGCGGCTGCTCGATGGCTTGGAGAAACTCGGCCTCGCGAAGGACACGCTCATCCTTTTCAGCAGCGACAACGGGCCCGAGGACATCCACATCGGCAACGCCGGGCACAGCGGCATCGGCAGCGCGGGACCGTTCCGTGGGCGCAAGCGCAGCCTCTATGAAGGCGGCATCCGCGTGCCCGGCATCATCCGCTGGCCGGGCAAGGTGCCCGCCGGGAAGATTGACGACACCTCGGTCGTCGCCGGCGTGGACTGGCTGCCGACCGTCTGCCACTTCGCCGGCGTGAAGATGCCGGGCACGCACCGGCCCGACGGCGAAGTCATGGCCGATGTCTTCCAAGGCCAGTCCCGCGCCCGCGCAACGCCGCTGCTTTGGGAATGGCGCTTCCGCATTGCTGGCGAGCCATTCCACCACAGCCCGCAGCTCGCGATTCGCGAAGGCGACTGGAAGCTCTACCTCAATCCCGACCGCAGCCGCGTAGAACTCTACGACCTCAAGCGCGACCTCACGCAGCTCAACAACCTCGCCGAGAAGCAGCCCGACCTCGTCGCGCGGCTCAGCGAGAAAGCCCTCGCGTGGTCGAAGGAACTTCCACCCGGCCCGCGCGACCTCGGAGCCGGCCTGATGAACGCCCCGCTCCCCGGCCAGCCCAAGGCCGCCGCAAATCCGAACGCCGGCAAAGGGAAGAAGAAGGCGCAGTGACACGTGGTAGGACAGCGCGTCCCGCCTGTCGTTCCATTGTGAAAATCCCGCACAAGCGGTTGCTGAAGGTCAGAAGGTCAGGCTGGAAGCACTGACCTACGTTGCGCGTTGCCGCCGCTCCCGCTGCTTGCCACACTCCGGCCCATGTTTTCACTGAAAGACAAAATCACGCTCGTCACGGGAGCAGGCTCGGGCATCGGCGCGGCCATCGCGGAAACCTTCGCCAAGGCCGGCGCGTTCGTCTTTGTCACCGACCGCGATGAGAAGGCGGGGCAGGGGACCGTCACCTCGATTCGCAGCGCCGGAGGCCAAGGCGAATTCCTCGCACTCGATGTGAGCAGCGAGGCCGACTGCGAGCGCGTGGGCAACGCCGTGAAGTCCTGCTTTGGCCGGCTCGATGTGCTCGTGAACAACGCGGGCATCGGCCATGTGGGCACCATGCTCACCACCACCGGCGCAGACCTGGATCGCCTCTGGTCCGTCAACGTGCGCGGCGTCTTCAACGTCACCAAGGTTTTCCTCCCCGGCATGGTCGAGCGCAAGACCGGCTCCATCGTGAACATCGCCAGCATCGGCGCGGTGGTCGGCGTGAAAGACCGGCTGGCCTACGTCACCACGAAGTTCGCCATCGCCGGCATGACCAAGGCGCTGGCCCTCGACCACGCCCTCGACGGCGTGCGCGCCAACGCCATCTGCCCCGGCCGCGTGGAGACGCCCTTCGTCACCGGCTGGCTCAAGAAATATCCCGACCCCGAGAAAGCCTACCGCGACGCCTGCGCCACGCAGGCCGTGAACCGCATGGGCAAGCCCGAGGAAATCGCCGCCGCCGCCCTCTACTTGGCGAGCGATGAGGCGGGCTTCGTGACCGGCACGGAGTTCATCATTGATGGCGGCTTCAGCGCGGGGAAGTGAGTTGAACCTCGTTCACTTCACCAGCCGATACCAGTTGTCGCGCTGGCGGGGTTCGAGGCCGAGGTCGGTGATGAGGCGCTGCATGTCCGCCACGCCCATGCGGAAGGTGGTGCCGGCGGCGCTCACGACGTTCTCCTCGATCATGATGCTGCCGAGGTCGTTCGCGCCGTAGCGCAACGCGAGCTGGCCGATCTCCTGCCCCTGCGTGACCCAGGAGCTTTGCACGCTGGGGAGGTTGTCGAGGTAAATGCGGCTGAGAGCTTGTGTGCGCAGATACTCGTGCGCGCCGACGGTGGGGGCCTTCAGCACGGCGTTCTCCGGCTGGAAGGTCCAGCAGATGAAGGCGGTGAAGGCGCCGCCTTGGAGTGCTCCGGTCTCCAGCGCGTGGGCGTAAGCAACAGACCGTGCGATGGGCGAGAGTATCTTCTCCCTCGCCCCCACTGGGGG
>JBEBFV010000464.1:0-5029 GCA_040081795.1 Limisphaerales bacterium
GCGGGACGCCTGCCACCACGCTCCCCGACTTCGCAGTGGTCGGCGAACCGACCCGCCTCCGCGTCGTGCGCGGCTGCAAGGGCTGCCTGCGCTTCGCCATCCACGCGGTGGGCCGCGCGGCGCACAGCAGCAAGCCGCACGAGGGCCGCAGCGCCGTCGTCGCGATGGCGCACGCGATTTTGGAGTTGGAGCGCTATTTCACCACGCGGCTCACGCAGATCACCGCGCCCGGCTTCGGCACGAGCACCGGCTCCATCGGCCTCATCAGCGGTGGCACGGGCGTGAACATCGTGCCGGAGCGCTGCACCATCCAGGTGGACATTCGGCTGCTGCCCGGACAGGACGCGCACGCGACACAAGCGGAGATTCACGCCCTGCTGCGCGAGCGTTGCCGGCAGGTGGCGGACGTGGAGTGGCAGTTTCCTGAAGCCAGCGTCGTTGATCCCAGCTTCGAGTTTCCCGCCGATCATCCGCTGGTGAAGACTGCTTGTTCCGTGCTCAACCAGCCCACGCCGGACGTCGTCTTCTTCGGGTGCGACGCCAGCAAGATTGCGGCGCGCGGCGTGCCCGTGATCGTCCTCGGCCCCGGCGACATCGCGCAGGCGCACACGGTGGACGAGTTCATCGCGCTGGCGGACTTGGAGGCAGGAACGGACGCCTACGTGCGGCTCGCGCAGGGCCTCATGCCGGCCTGTAGCGGCGGTCTGTGACCGCCGGGCTTTCGGAATTCCGACACATCCGTCGGCGCTCACAGAGCGCCGCTACAGGGAGCCTCGTTGTGGATTTCTTTGTGTCCTTTGCGCCCTTTCGCGGCAACATCCCTCCATGCTGACACCCGCCACCCGCCACCGCGATTTCCCCGCGCTGGACTCGATGACTTACCTGAACACCGCCGCCGAGAGCATCCCGCCGCTGTGTGTGGGTGAGGCGTTGCAAGCCTACTGGCACGACAAGCTGCGCGGCATGCGCGGCCGCGACGCGCACTTCAAACAAGTCGAGAGCTGCCGCGAAGTCGCCGCGCGAATGACGGGTTTTAAGACAGAGGAAGTCTCCTTCTGCTCGTGCAGCTCGGAGGCTTACAACCTCCTCGCCACCGCGCTCAACCTCCGGCCCACGGACGAAGTCATCGTCACCGACCTCGACTTCCCGGCGGGCGCAACGCCTTGGCTCACCGCCTCCACCCGACCCCAGACGCGCGTGTGGAAGGCAGCGCAAGGCGAGCTTCGCGTCGAAGACCTCGCGCCGCTGCTCAACGCGCGCACGCAGCTCGTGCAGGTCTCGCTCGTGAGCTTCTACAACGGCCACCGCCTCGCGTGGGCGCCGTTCCGTGATGCCGTGCGCCGGCTCGCACCGAACGCCCTCATCTCCGTGGACGTGACGCAGGCGCTCGGTCGCGTGGTGCTGGATTGCGTGGACGCCGACTGCCTCATCAGCAGCACGCACAAGTGGACACTCGCCGTCCACGGCGGCTGCATCGTGGGCATCCCGGAGCGAGCGGCGGCGCGGCTCACGACGCACGCGGGTGGCTGGTTCCACCTGCGCAACGCCTTCGACGCCGACCGCTTTGAGCGCGCGGACATGAAGGCCGGCGCGGCGAGCTTCTCCGTCGGGATGCCGAACTTCGCCGCCCTCTACGCGCTGAACGCCGCGCTGCGCTACGTGGAGGGCGTCGGTGTCGAGGCCATTTCCCGGCACGCGGACCCGCTCGTGGCCAAGGTTCACGCCGGCCTGCTTGAACTTGCCCTGAAGCCGCTGGCCCCTGCGCAGCCGACGAATCCCACAGGCATCCTCGCCTTTCTCCATCCGAACACGGCGGGGATTTTCGCCGCGTTGGACAAGGAGAACATCCACGTCATGCACCACGCGGGCCGCATCCGCATCGCGGTGGCGGGCTACAACACGGCGGAGGATGTGGGTCGGTTGCTGGCGGTTCTGGCGAGGGTGGTGTAGCCGCCGAGGTGAGGAGGCGGAGGGAGAGAAGTAATTAGTGCTTGGTGATTTGTCGGTGTGCGGTCCGACTATTTACAAATCACTAATCACTTCTCCCTTTCCCGCCGTGCGCTACTCTCTCAGCGCACATGGCCAAGCCGCCCTTCATCGAACTCGCCGACGCCGCGCCGATCCCGATCCTCTTCGAGGACCGGTCGGTCATCGCGATTGACAAGCCGGCGGGCTGGATGCTCGTGCCGCACTCGTGGCAGCGCACCGGCTGGAACCTCCAGGCGGCCATCTCCTCCTCCATCAACGCCGGCCACTACTGGGCGCGCTCGCGGAACTTGAAATTCCTCCGCTACATCCACCGGCTCGACGCGGACACGAGCGGCGTGCTGCTGTTCGGCAAGAGCTTCGGCGCGGTGGAGACGTATGGCGACCTGTTCCAGACGCGGCAGATGGAGAAGCGCTACCTCGCCATCGTCCATGGCAGGCCGCGCGACGCTGAGTGGACTTGCCGGCTGCCTCTTGGCTCCGACCCGCAGGCCATTGGCCGGGTGCGCGTGGACGAGCGCGAGGGAAAGGACTGCGAAACGTCCTTCCGTGCGCTGCGAAGCAAGGGCGATTTCACACTCGTCGAGGCGCATCCGCTCACGGGCCGTCAGCACCAGATCCGCGTTCACCTGAACGCGTCTGGCCATGGCATCATGGGCGACCCGCTCTACGGGCCGTCGGCGGAGGAAATGCCTTACACCCGTCCGCCGCTGGCGCTTCGCTCGATCGAGCTGGCCTATCGCGAACCGTTCACGAAGCGGCCGGTGCGCATACAAGCGTCGGCGGACGAGTGGCTGAAAACCTACGGCTGGACCGAGCGCGAAGAGAAGCCTGCGCCCCAGCCGACCGCTGCACCAACAGCTCCTCCGCAGAAGCCTGCACCAGCGAAGCGCCGTGATTTTCCTCGCAGGAGGGTTTGACCCGCCTCGCTGCCCGTCGTCAGACTCTGCGGCAAGATGCACGGCGCAACCTTCCTCCAAGACCTGGCCATCGTAATAATGGTGGCGGCGCTTGTGACGGTGCTTTTCCACAAGCTCCGGCTGCCGGTCGTGCTCGGCTATATCCTTGCGGGCGTGATCATCGGGCCGCACACGCCGCCGTTCCCGTTGATTCATGACGAGGAGAGCATCAAGACGCTCTCCGAGCTTGGCATCGTCTTCCTCATGTTCTCGCTCGGGCTGGAGTTCAGCTTCCGCCGGCTGCGCAAGGTCGGCGTGACCGCGCTCATCGCCGCGCCGCTGGAAATCCTGCTGATGATTCTGGTCGGCTACCAGATCGGCCAGTGGTTTGGCTGGGGGAAGATGGATTCGTTGTTCCTTGGCGCGATGATTTCCATCTCCTCGACGACCATCATCGTGAAGGCGCTTCAGGAGGCGGGGCGGACGAAGGAGCCGTTCGCGCAAGTTATCTTCGGCATCCTGATCGTGGAAGACATCCTCGCCATCGTGCTGCTGGCGCTGCTCTCCGGCATCGCGATGACCGGTGCGCTCAAGGCGGGCGACGTGGCGGACACGCTCGGGCGGCTGGGAATCTTCCTCGTCGTGGCGGTGGTGCTGGGTTTGCTGGCGGTGCCGCGACTGCTGGGCTGGGTCGCCAAGTTTCGCAGCAACGAAGTCCTGCTGATCACGGTGCTGGGCCTGTGCTTTGGCGTGTCGCTGCTGGCGCTCAAGCTCGGCTACAGCGTGGCGCTCGGCGCGTTCATCATCGGCGCGGTGATCGCGGAGGCGCGCGAGATCGGGCGCATCGAGATACTCACCAGCTCGCTGCGGGATTTGTTTTGCGCGGTGTTCTTCGTCGCCATCGGACTGCTCATTGATCCGAAGGTGCTCGCGCAGCACTGGCTGCCCATCGTGGTCATCACGGCGGCGGTGGTCATCGGCAAGTCGGTGGCGTGCGCGTTCGGCGCGTTCGTCGCGGGCAACGACAACTGGACCTCCATGCGCGTGGGCAACGGCCTCGGGCAGATCGGCGAGTTCTCCTTCATCATCGCGGCGCTGGGCCTGCAACTGAAGGTCACGAGCGAGTTCCTTTATCCCATCGCCGTCGCTGTGTCCGTCATCACGGCGTTGCTCACGCCCGTGCGGCTGAAGCATTCGGACGATCTGGTCGCCTGGTGGGGCCGCCACGCCCCGCGCGCGCTGACGAACTACCTCGACCTCTACACCGAGTGGCTCGGGCGCTTTCGCGAGAGCCGCAAGTCCGGCTTCGTCGGCAAGATGGTGAAGAAGTGGTTCTGGCAGATGGGACTGAACGTCGCGCTCATAGCGGGGGTGTTCATCGTCGCCGTGTTCCTCGCGCAGCGGAAGCCCGCGTGGCTGCCGAGGTTTCCCGGCGGGGAGATCGGCATGAATGCCATTCTCTGGTTGAGCGCGACGGTGCTGTCGCTGCCGCTGCTCATCGCAATCTTCCGCAAGCTCCAGGCCCTTGGCCTGCTGGTGGCGGAGGTCGGCGTGCGTCCAGCAGTGGCGGGCGAACGCACCGCGAGCATCCGCGCCGTCATCGCGCAAGGCATCCCGCTGGCGGGCGCGGTGGCGCTGGCGTTGCTGGTGCTGGCGCTGAGTTCCACGCTGCTGCCGCCGACGGAGGTGCTGCTGGTGCTGGTGCTCATCGTGGGGCTGGTGATGTGGGTGTGGTGGCGCGCGTTTGTGAAATGGTATTCCAAGGCGCAGGTCGCGCTCATCGAGACCTTCGAGCGTCCGCCGCCCGCGCGGCCGGAGAGCACCACACAGTTCTTCCGGCTCCTGTCCCACGCGCAAATCCGAGTGGTGCTCGTGGACCCCGGCTCGCCCGTCGCCGGCAAGCTCATCCGCGAACTGGAGCTGCGCACCCGGACCGGCGCGAGCGTGGTGGGCATCGAGCGCGACGGGGAAAGCCTCGTCAATCCCGGCCCCGACGAGGAGCTTCGCGCTGGCGACAAGCTCCTGCTCCTGGGCAGCAGCGACCAGCTCGCGCAGGTCACGGAACTGTTTCACGTTGCGAAGGAAGAGGACGAATGAACACCACCGCCACAATCGGACTGGCCGAGTTCCGGTCGTCACCCATC
>JBEBFV010000465.1:0-5021 GCA_040081795.1 Limisphaerales bacterium
GCGTTTGACGCGCGGCTCATCACGTATGCGGGGATCGAGCCGATCAACGACACCTCGGCGGCAGCCAATTTCGTCATCAATGCGTCGCCGTCCCAGTCCGCGACGGCGAGTTCGGTGACGCCGGTGAGCGTGGGGAATTTTTTCGCAGGCCCGAGCGCGCCGTCCTTCTGCTGGAGATAAACACTGAGCTGGCCGCTGTCCGGCTCGGCGACGAGGAGGTCGGTGAGGCCGTCGCCGTTCACGTCGGCCCAGACGGTGCCGCGACGGGTTTTGTCGGTGCGATTGAGCGGGAGGATTTGAAGCTGGCCCTGCTTGAGCGCGCCGACGAACGGCTCGGCGGGCTTCTGGATGAAATTGGAAACCTGCGCGCGGCCCGACTGCATCGCGATGGTGAGCAGCTCCATCCTGCGGTCGCCGTCGAGGTCCTCGGCCCAGAAGGAGCGGATCTGCGGAAAGGCGAAGTGAACCTCCGGGCCGAGCTGGCCAGCGGAGCTTTGCAGGCGGAAGCGGAACGGGTTCTTGTCCTCCCAGTTCACGAGCAGCAGGTCGTCGCGTCCGTCGCCGTCAATGTCGAGCACCTGCACGGCCTTCACGCTGCCTGTGAACGGAATTTTCTCCGGCTCGGCAAACGTGTGATCGGCCTTTTGGAAGAGCACCCAGTTGTGTGTCTCGGCGAGCACAATGAGATCGGTGAGCTTGTCGCCGTTGAGGTCGCCGGTGACGAGCGCGTTCTGGGTGAGCTGCGCGTCGTCAATCGCGATGCGGCGCGGCGCGGCCCAGATGCCCTTGCCAAGGTTGAGCTGGATGAGGAGTTCCTTCGGCTCGCCGTAGTAGGCGAGGTCGGGGCGGCCGTCGCCGTTGAGGTCGGCGACGGTGAGGCAACTGATGCGCTTCTCGGAGGAGATTGAGTCAATGCGGAAGCGCGCGTCGGGCGGCAGCTCGTTCACATCGCGTCGAGTGGCGAGCAGCGCGGTCTTTGGCTCGGGCGGCTTGCCGGTGCGGTTGAAGAGGATCGTGATCTTGGAGCGCGCGTTGTTGACCACGAGCAGGTCGTTCAAGCCGTCGCCGTCTATGTCTGCGGCGTGCAGGTGGGCGATCTGGTAGTCCACCGGGAAAATCTCCGGGCCGCCGAACCCGAAGCGGCTGGCGGTGGCGGCCGTTTTGGCGGGTGTCGCGCCTTGAGCAGCCAGCGCGGAGAAGAGGAGCAGCGGGAGGAGGCGGAGGAAAGTTTTCATCAGCGGCGTGGGCAGCTTAACGGCGAGCGTCGGGTCGGCGAGCAAATTTGCCTCCTCCCCGGGCCTTCCGCACTCCATCGGGCGCATCTCACTTTCTTGCAGGGAGAAGCCCGACCTTAACGCAGAGAATGAGCCGCCACCGGCATTGGCTTGCGGGGGTGTCTTTCGCCCGTTTTCTCTGCGGGAATTTGCGTCCTCCGCGTCCTCTGCGTTTGAGCAGCACTGTTCATTCCCCTCCATTGCTCCTTTGATGCGGAGCCGGCCAGCCAGGGCTTGCTTCACCCAGGCCGGACCTTGCGAGAATCTGAAATGCGCCCTACTCCAACCTGGGCCGGGTGGGCGGCTTGACTCAGTGGCGAATGAACCTATCCTGCGTTTCGACCCGCATGGCCCCATGCAACCGCGCACCATCCGAGCCTTCACGCTGATCGAGCTGCTGACCGTCATCGCCATCATTGGCATCTTGGCGTCGCTTCTAGTCGGCGGCCTTGGGAAGGCGAAGGCGCGGGCGCACCGCATCACCTGCCTGAACAACCAGCGCCAGCTCCTCGAGGTCTGGCACAAGTTTGCGAGCGACAACGACGACCGGCTGGTGGTGAACTCCAACCCTATCGGCAGCGCCGTCCCCGTCACGACGAACATCCCGTGGGCGTCCGGCGGCACGCACCAGTTCTACGCCACGGTCACGAACGAAGTCTTCCTCACGGACCCGAACTACTCAGCGTTTGCCTACGCGAAGCTGAACCCGCGCCTCTACCGCTGCGGGGCCGTGAAGCACAACATTCAGGGTGTGTCCATGACCCGGCACTACAGCATGAATCCTTTCATGGGCACCCAAAACGCCAGGAGTTTCAACGCGCCGTCGGGCTTTGAGCGTTACAGCCGCATGAGCGACATCACGCAGGCGTCGGAGCGGCTGGTCTTCTCAGAGATGAACCCATACATCATCTGCACCACCGCCGTCCGCATCAACGCCATGACAGCCGCCGCCGATGGCACGATTGACAGCGGCGACTTCGCCACGCTGCCGGGCTTTCCGCACGGCAAAGTCACCATGGTCAGCTACTCCGACGGCCACGTGGAGCCGCAGAAGATGCAAACCGCCGAGATGGACCGCACCTGGCCTGTGCCGTGGATCGCGGATCATCAGGGCCTGCACGCATCGGACAACGCGGACTTCCTGTGGTTCGCAAACCACATGACACGGGGCCAATGAACGCGAGCACGCCACAATCTGCTGCGGGGCGGACGCGTCGTGCCTTCACGCTGGCCGAGCTTCTCGTGGTCATCGCCATCGTAGGCGTGCTCCTCTCGTTGGTGCTCGGCAGTGTCTCGAAGGCCAAGTCCCGCGCGATGCGGACGGAATGCCTGGGCAATCTCCGCCAGCTCACGCTCGTGTGGCAGATGCACTACTCGGAGAACGATGACAAGCTGGTGCCCAACCACCGCCCCCGGTCTGCCATCAACAGCTCCACGCCGCCGGCCTGGGTGCAGGGCGACCGCCACTACGCCCACGACACCGTCACCAACTCAGAATTCCTCACCGACCCGAAGTATGCCGCGTTCGCCGGGATGGTGCCCAATCCGCGCGCCTATCGCTGTCCCGCCGTCCGCCACAAGGTCAAGGGAGTGCCACTCATCCGCAGCTTCAGCATGAACCAATACATGGGCGCGGTCAGCCAGAGCGACACCGAGCCGGGCTGCGCCACCTTCAACCGAGTGCATGACGTCTCGCCGCCGGTCCAGACCTTCGTCTTCCTCGAGATGAACCCTTACACCATCTGCTCCAGCATGGCGTATGTGCCGATGGACACCAAGCAGGCGAAGGGAAAGTTCCACATGCCAACATATCTCCACGGCGGCCGCGCGGCGATGGCCTACGCCGACGGCCACCTCGACTCCTACGCCGTGCGCGACAAGGACAGCCTCCGCACCTATCAGGTGGACTGGATTCAAGACCACGACTTCGCCATGACCAACGCGGACGTGATCGCCATCCGCCAGCAGGCTACTTACCTGAAATAGCCGCTCCTCCCGCACCGTGCCCAAGGTCCACCACTCCACCATCGCTGCCGCAGGCTGCCGGTCCGGCTTGGTGCCATGCCCGGCCCGCGCCTTCGCGTTGATCGAGCTCCTGGTGGTCATCGCGATCATCGCCGTGCTCCTCTCGCTTTTTCTCGGCGGCATCTCGCAGGCCAAGACCCGCGCGCAACGCGTCGAATGCCTCGGCAACCTCCGCCAGATCACCCTCGCCTGGCTCAAGCACGCAGGCGACAACGACGACCGCCTCGTCCTGAACTACAAACCCCAGAACGCGACGAACACCACCGAGCTGCCCTGGGTGCAGGGCGACTATCACTACACCTACGCCAGCGTCACCAACACCGACTTTCTCACCGACCCCAAGCTCGCCGCTTTCGCCGGGACCATACCCAATCCCCGCGTCTATCGTTGTCCCGCCGTGCGCCACGATGTGCAGGGCGTGCCGCTCACCCGGAGCTTCGGCATGAACCAATACATGGGCGCGGGCAGCCGCAGCGAAACGCTGCCGGAATACGCCGCCTTCACCCGCTCGCACGACGTGCCCAACCCCGCGCAGACCTTCACCTTCCTCGAACTCAACCCCTTCACCATCTGCACCAGCATGGCGCGTGTGCCCATGGACACCAACCAGCCCATCGGCTACTTCCACATGCCATCCTTCCTCCACGGTGGTCGCGCGGCGATGGCCTTCACCGACGGCCACATGGATGTCTATGGCGTCCGCGACAAGGACACGCTGCGCACCTATCAGGTGGACTGGCTGCCCGACCACGACTTCTCCATGACCAACGCCGACGTGCTCGCCATCCGCGACCTGGCCTCCTTCCTGAAATAGCCCACGCCTACGCCATGCAAAAAGTCTTCTTCTCCATCTTCGTCGCCATCGGCTACCTGCTCCGCTCGCTGAAACAGCCGGCCACATGGGCCATCATCGCCGTCGTCGGAGGCCTGTGGTGGTGGCAACACCGCCGCACTGAGTCCGCCAAAGTTGTCCATCAGCGCCCGCCCATCGAATTCAAACCACTCGTGGCCGCCAACCCGGAAACCCCTGGCACCCCCGCCCGGCCCGGCGTCACAGCATCCGCTGCAGACGCCTCGGACGCCTCCGAGCCTGACCCTGAGAAACGCCCCGTGATGTCCTCGCGCGATCTCGAAGTCGCAGTCGGCCGCTTCCACAAGGACAACCTCCGACTGCCGAAGGACGCGGACGAATTGATCGAGCAGAAGTATCTCGTCGGCGTCCCGCCCGCGCCGCCCGGCAAGCACTACGTCCTGGACCTCTCGCCCATCCAGATGCGGCTGGTGAGCAAGTGAAACCCAGGTGCAGTGCAAGGGGTGGGTCGCACCGAAGGAAAGCGGCGTGGAGACAAGATCCTCTGTCTCCCTCTCCCTTCATCGGATGAGGGGAGAGGGCCGGGGTGAGGGGTTTCATGCGTCGTCGTTCGTGGCCCTCACCCCTCATCCGGCCTGCGGCCACCTTCTCCCCTCCTCCGAGGAAGGGAGAAGGCGCGAGACGCGTGCGCTCCCCAACTCACGGTGCGGCCTTGGTGGGCGGCTTGTTGGTCGCATCGTAGCCTTCGAGCATCGCGAGAATGGCAGGTGCGTTCGTCATGAAAGGAAGGCCGGAGGTCTTGTGGGCATAGGTGATACCAATTCCTATTAGGTTTCGGTAGAATGGGTCAAGCAGTAGCGTTTGCTTGATCGTGGAGCCAGTGATGAACGAGCGACAAGGCCCGCGCCGGA
>JBEBFV010000074.1:0-17948 GCA_040081795.1 Limisphaerales bacterium
CCGTGGAGGAAACACTCGCACGGCCCATCTGTGTTCCATCTGTGTTCATCTGTGGCTCAAGTTCTGACCTGCCCGCTGCCGAAGCCGAGCCACTTGTAAGTGCAGAGTTCATCCAAGCCCATCGGGCCGCGCGCGCCGATCTTGTCGGTGCTGATGCCGATCTCCGCGCCCATGCCGAACTCGCCGCCGTCGGTGAAACGCGTGCTCGCGTTCCAATACACCGCCGCGCTGTCCACCTCGGCGAGGAACTGCCGTGCCGCCGCCTCGTCGCCCGTCACGATGCTGTCGCTGTGCGCGGAGCCGTAGTGGTTGATGTGGGCAATCGCCGCCCGCACGCCGTCCACGATGCGGACGTTGAGGATGTAGTCGTTGTATTCGGTGAAGAAATCCGCATCGGATGCGGATTTCAGTTGAGAGTTGAAAGTTGAGAGTTGAGAGGCGAGGACGGCGCGCGTTGCCTCGTCGGTGCGGAGTTCGACGTTCTTCTCGTCGAGCTTGGCTGCGATGCTCGGCAGGAACTTGTCCGCCACAGCCTTGTCCACGAGCAGCGTTTCTGCGGCGTTGCAGACGGCGGGGCGCTGGACCTTCGCGTTCATCACGATGCTCTCGGCCATTGCGATGTCGGCCTCGCGGTCCACGAAGACGTGGCAGACGCCCTTGTAATGCTTGATGACGGGCACCTTGCTGCACTCGGCCACGGCGCGGATGAGGCCCTCGCCGCCGCGAGGCATGCACAGGTCCACGTATTGCGTGAGCGAAAGCAGCGCGGGAATCGCCTCCCGGTCCGTGGTGGGCACGACCTGAATGGCGTGCGCGGGGAAGCGGTCGCCCAACGCGGCGCGACCGGCGGCGACCATCGTCCCGGCGATGACGGTGTTGGAGTTCAACGCCTCCTTGCCGCCGCGCAGGATGGTGGCGTTGCCGGTCTTGAAGCACAGGCTCGCGGCGTCGGCGGTCACGTTCGGACGCGACTCGTAGATGATGACGACGACGCCGATGGGCGTGGCGATTTTCTGGAGGCGCAAGCCGTTCGGGCGCGTGCGGTCGTCGAGGACGCGGCCCACGGGGTCGGGCAACGAGGCGACTTCGCGGAGTCCCTTCGCCATCGCGGCGATGCGTTTGTCGTCGAGCTTGAGCCGGTCGAGCATCGCGGCGGAGAGGCCCATCTGCGCACCGGTGGCCATGTCCTTGGCGTTGGCTTCCTTGAGCTGCGGGGCGCGCGTTTCGAGCGCATCCGCCATCGCGAGAAGAGCGCGGTTCTTCTCGTCAGTGAAAAGCTTGGCCAACTCGCGCGAGGCGGCCTTGGCCTGCTGCGCGAGCTGCGTCATCTGGTCGAGCAACGACATGGGCGGAAAGTAAGGCAAAGGGAGGGGCAACGTCCAACGTTCAACTTCCAACGCTCAACGTCCAAAGCCGGACGGCGTTCGGACGCACCTCTGAAAGTTGGAAGTTGAGCGTTGGACGTTGGAAGTTTGCTTCGCCTTCCCTCTGTTCCGCCTCCTCACCTCGGCGGCTTCTTCTCAGCAATCCACACCAGCGTGCCGACGGGGAGCAGGTCGAACAGTGGGATGAGGTCCGCGTCCGCGAGGTGGATGCAGCCGTGGGAAGCGGGGCGGCCGAGACTGGCCTGGTCGCCGAAGCCGTGGATGTAGATGTAGCGTTTGAATGTGTCCACGTTGCCGCCGCGGTTGAAGCCGGGGTCAAGGCCGTCGAGCCACAGGATGCGCGTGGTGATGGACTCCAGCGGCAGGCCGTCGCGCAGGTGGCCGATGGGCTTGCGGCCCTTGAACACCGTGCCCGGCTCCGCGTCCGCGCCGTGCTTCTCCGCGATGCGGTGCAAGCCCAGCGGCGTGCAGTTCGAGCCGGAGACTTGGCCGATGCCGAACTTCGAGGTGGAGCAGGCGAATTCCTTCACGCACCTGTAGCGGCGGTCTGCGACCGCCGAGCCTTCGTCCCCGCGTGCCGAACGGTGGTCACAGACCGCCGCTACAGATGGACACTCAAACAGCGCCGCCCGTTGCTCCGCGATGCGCACCGTGAAGACATGGCGCGTCAGCGTCACGCCCAGGCGCGTGCAAGCGCGGCGGAAGGCGGTGGGCAGGCGCGGGGGCTTCATCCTAGTTCCAGCGGTTGAAACTTAACGCAAAGACGCAAAGACGCAGAGACGCGAGGGGAACCGGCTCATCTATCTCATGCCAGGCCTCACCGCGTTGTTGAAAGGGATTCAACCCGACAGCCCAACGCCAATTCGCCTTCTCCGCGCCTTTGCGTCTTTGCGTCTTCGCGTCAAGTCTGGCTTCCGAGTTCATGCGTCGGCGGCAAGATACGGGCTGACGGAGGACTCCAGCAATGCAATCAGCTCCGATTGCATGAACTGGAACTCGTCCGGTATGTGGAGGCAGATGACGGGCTTGCCGGCGAGTTCCTCGGCGAACTTCGCGCGCAGGCGGCGCGCGTGCTTGGGCTCCATCACGAAGATGAGGTCCGCCCAGCCGAGGTGCCCGGCGGTGACTTTGACGCGCGCGCCCTCCTCGGTGCCGGCGGAGCGGGCCTGGAGGCCGACCACGCCGTGGAAAAGTTTCTCAGCGGTCGGGCTGCGCCAGCGGTTGCGGCTGCAAACGAAGAGGAGTTTGGTGGCGACCACAAGTGACGATGTTCTCCAGCCGACCTCCGGACAAACGAAAAAATGACATGTCTCTTTTCGAGCGCGTGCGCGTTCTCACATGGCTTGACCACGCATCGCAAGTTGGCACTCGGCTGGAGGGCAGCGCTCAAGGCGAAGATTCTAGGATCAATCCGCCTTTTGTCGCACCACTACAGCCAGACGGTTCCGGCTACTGGCCGGGTCTTCCCCGAGTTTCATCTGTGTTGATCTGTGGCTCAGAGCGGGTCTTTCGAGGCAGCGCCGCTCATCGCCGTCTCGGTGAACCCACCAAATACTGTGTCAATCCAGTTGCAGCACCACACGTAATTGGGGTAGAACCCGGTAGCGCTCGTTTCGATGGCAACCTGGCTGGCAGTCCTTTCGGTGCTGGGCATTTACCTTGCCCGGATCGTGGAACTGCGGGCCAAACGGGACACCATCCCGGGGCAGGTGCGGGAGACGCGGACGCTCACATGGTTCGTCGTGACCGGGACGCTGATGCTGGTGGGCGCGCTGGGAGAATCCTTCTGGCGCAAACCCGAGTGGAACACGACGACATTTGTGCTCGGCTGGGCGTGCGGACTGGCGTCGTTCGGCATCAGGCGCAGCGCGATTACGGCGCTCGGCAAGTTCTGGAGCCTGCATGTTGAGATTCGCGACAGCCACGAGTTCGTGCGCGGCGGCCCGTTCCGCTGGATGCGCCACCCGACTTACTTCTCAATGATTTTGGAATTGCTCTCCGCCGCGTTCATCCTGCAGGCGCCCGTGGCGCTGGCAGTGGTGACGCTGCTCTTCGTGCCCGCGCTGGTCGCGCGCGTGCGCCTCGAAGAGTCGGCGCTGGTGGAGAAGTTCGGCGAGGCCTACCGCGCGTATCAGCAGAGCACGCCGGCGGTGATTCCGTGGAAGGGACCGACCAATGCCCAATGACGCAATGACCAGTCAACGCCCAACGCCCAATGCCTGTGCCGCCGGTCGCGGCCACAGTGCCATTGGTCATTCGGACTTGGTCATTCATTGGACATTGGACATTGGACATTGGGCATTCGCCCAACCGCGCTGACATGGCTCTTGATTCTCCAACCCGCCGCGTCGTCATCACCGGCCTCGGCGTCGTCGCGCCAAACGGCTGCGACCTCGGCACGTTTTGGAGTTCGGTGCGCGAGGGGCGGAGCGCGGCGGGGCCGGTCACGCGCTTCGACGTCAGCGAGCTGCCGAACAAAATCGCGTGCGAAGTCCGCGACTTCAACGCGAGCCGCTACATGGACAACAAGAAGGCCAAGCGCTTCGAGGTGTCCATCCGCTACGGCATCGCGGCGGCACGCATGGCGGCGGCGGACGCGGGCGTGGACTTCAGCAAGCTCGACCCGGACCGCGCGGGCATCATCGAAGGCACGACCGTCAGCGGCATGGAAAGCTCGTTCAAGGGCCAGACCACCTTCGAGCAGCGCGGGTTCAAGCACATGAGCCCCTTCACGCTCATCAACGCCTACTGCGGCGGCGGCAGCGGAGAAATCGCGCTAGAACTCGGCATCAAGGGCCACGCCATCTCCATCAGCACCGGCAGCGCATCCGGCAATGACGCGGTGGGCCTGGGCTTCGATCTCATCCAGCGCGACGACGCGGATGTCTTCGTGGCCGGTGGCGCGGAGTCACCCATCCTCGCGCCGCTCTGGGGCGCGTTCTGCCTGACGAAGGTGATGACCTCGCGCAACGAGGAGCCGAAAACGGCGATGCGCCCGTTCGACGAGTCGCGCGACGGCTTTCTGCTAGGCGAAGGCGCGGCGTTTCTCGTGCTGGAAGAACTGGCGCACGCGCTCGGCCGAGGCGCGAAGATTTACGCGGAGGTCGCGGGGCACGGGCGCAACTGTGAAGCCTACAACTCCGTCCTGCCCCACCCCGAGGGCGCCGGGATGCACCGCGCGATGGAGAAGGCGCTGCGCCGCGCACGCATGGACGTGACGCAGATTGACTACATCAACGCGCACGCCACTGCCACCGAGACGAACGACTTGGTCGAGACCAAGGCCATCAAGAAACTCTTCGGCCCGCACGCGCACCGCGTCGCTGTCGGCGGCACCAAGCCCGTGACCGGCCACTTGCTCGGCGCGGCGGGCGCGGTCGAGTCCGTCATCACGGCGCTGGCGATCCATCACCGCGAGATTCCGCCCACGGCGAACCACTCCGCACCCGCTGAGGGCTGCGACCTCGACTACGTGCCGATCCGCCCGCGACCTTACCCGATACGAGCGGCGATGAACCTGAACGTGGGCTTCGGCGGCAAGAACTCGTGCCTCGTCTTCAAGGAGTATCCGCGCGCATGAAGTTCTACGAGCTCATCCCGCTGACCGCCGCCGTCACGAACCTTGCGCTGACGCTCTTCGTGCTGACGCGCGACCTGCGCTCGACGCTGAACCGCGTCTATCTCCTCTGGGGCCTGTCCATCACGGTCTGGAACCTCGGCACGTTCTTCATGTTCAGCGTGGAGGAAGAAGACTCAGCGCGCTTCTGGTCGTCGTTCCTCCACTACGGTGTGATTTTTCTGCCCATCAGCCTGTTCCATCTCAGCATCCTCATCGCGCAGGTGAAGCTGCCGCGCTGGCTGCCGGTGCTCTACGGCTGGTTCGGCCTGCTCGCGCTCACGAACGTCCTCGGCTTCTTCACCTCCGGCGTCCGCTATTTTGGCGACGCCTACTATTACTCGGTGGCCGGCCCGGGCTTCTGGGCGTTCATGGCGAGCTACGTCGTCATCACCACCGCGACGGTTGTCATCCTTTACCAGAAGCTCGGCACGCTCCAACGGCTGCACCGGGCGCGCGTGAAGGCGCTGCTCTGGGCCAACGGAATCCTCATCGCCTTCGGCTGGAACGACATTCTTCCAATCGTCGGCTTCGACACCTATCCGCTCACGAAGATCGCCATCTTCCCCTTCGGCAGCGCGGCGGCGATCTTCTACGGCATCATCGTGGGCTACAGCGTGCTCCAGCATCACCTTCTCGACATCCACGTCACGCTGGGCAAGGCCGCCGCGCACGCGGTGCGGCTGCTGTTCCTGTTCCTCATCGGCCTGCTGCTGCTGCTGCTGCTGAACGTCTTCAAACGCGGTGAGTTTACGCCCTTCACCTTCTTCGGCTCGCTGGGCGTGCTGCTGGTCAGCGCGCTGGTGGCCTCGATCTTTTTCCCACGCCTCTTCGGCAAGGGCGACGAGTCGCTCGAGCAGCGCATCCTGAGTGACCGCTACGGCGACCGCTTCGAGTATCACGACAAGGTGCGCTCCTTCCTCCAGGAGGTGCAGTTCTACAACAACGCCGACCTCCTGCTGAACGACCTCGACGCGCTGTTCGTGAAGACCATCCGCGTGCGCAACTACCAGATCATCCTGCTCGACGAGTCCACGCACGTCTTCACCGTGTTTCGCGGCCACCCGAAATCCCCGCAGGCGCAACTCCCCGAGCTGCGCGCCGACTCGCCCATCTTCCAGATTTTCCAGAACACCACCGCCACGCACCTCGCCTTCAACCTCGCCTACATCATGCCCGGCGAGACCGAGATGGAGCGCGAGGCGCGTCAGCTCCTGAAGCGCTTCGAGCCGGAGTTCTGCTTCCCGTTCTTCAGCGGCGACGAGCCGTTCGGCCTGCTGCTCATCGGCGAGAAGTCCAGCGGGACGCCCTACACGCCGAACGACCTCTCGCTGCTCACCCGCCTCGTCAAGAACCTCAGCCTCATCCTCAACCAGATCCGCCTCAAGAAACAGGTGCTCCTCGCGGAGGAGCTCGAGTTGCTGGGCCGAATGTCACGCGGCATGGCGCATGACTTGAACAACCTGCTCACGCCGGTCTCCACGTTTCTCCAGATGACCAGCGCAGAGATGAACGGGCGCACGGACGGCGCAAACGAGCTGATCCCGACCTGCCTGCGCAACGTCGGCACCATCCAGGCCTACGTGAAGGACGCCCTGTTCTTTTCCCAAAACCACACCGTCCAGATCGCGTCCGCGCCGCTGGATCAGCTCATCCACAAGGTCGTCGAGCTTGCCGAGCCAAAGCTCAAGCGCCGTCAGGTGCGCGCGGACCTCCCGGAGTATCCGCCCACAGTCGTCGAGATGGACTCCGTCCTCGTCCAGCGCTGCCTCGGCAACATCCTGTCCAACGCGATTGACGCCTCGCCCGCCGGCGCTTCCGTGCGCATCGAGCTGCAACGGCTCGGCACCAACGAGGCCGGCCGCGAGTGGGTGCGACTGCGGGTCATTGACCACGGCGAGGGCATCAGCCGCGAGAACCTCCAGCGGCTCACCTCCGCCTACTTCACCACGAAGGATTCCGGCGATGAGAACCGGGGCTTCGGCCTGGGCTTGGCGATCTGCCGCAAGATCGTCCATCAGCACGGCGGCAACCTGAACATCGCCAGCGAGGAGAAGAAGGGCACCACCGTCACCGTGGACCTGCCCGTGCGCTTCGTGCAGGCGACCCCGCCGGCAGCCATCCCGATGGAGGAGGCATGAAAACCCTCCTCGTCATCGCCACCCAGTCCGGCCTCGCGGAAGCCGTCCGCGCCGTGCTCGATGCAGGCGAGTTCCGCGTGTTGCACCACGTCGAGGTCTGCGCCGCCGAGCCGCTCTTCAGCCAGGGCAGCATTGACGCCGTCATCCTTGATGCCGAGCTGACCGATGTGCGGCCCATCCGCGCCATCGAGCATCTCCGCCGCGCGATGCCTGGCTGCCCCGTCGTCCTTTACGCCTCCGCCAGCCAGTGGGAATGGGAGGAGGAAGCCTACCTGCTCGGCGTGGATTACATCCTGACCAAGCCCGTCCGCGCCCGCCTGCTGACCTCGCTGCTGGAGCGCAGTTGGCTGAAGGCGAAAGGACAGACGCCCGTGCCGCAATCGGTTTCCACCGCCGACGCCCCCGTTCCCTCGCGCAAGACAGACCCCGCGCTCGGCGCGCTCCGCGACTTCTCCGGCATCCTCACGCACAGCCTGCAAACCGACGCGCTGCTTCGACAGTTCCTCCAGCTTCTGAGGGAAATCCTCGGCGTCAACCGCGCCGCCATCTTCCTGCGCCCTTCTGTTTCTTCCCTCTCCCCGCGCAGGGGAGAGGGCCAGGGAGAGGGGTTGGCGAAAGCATCGCCGGCACTCCACGTCGCCTGTGCACTGGGAATCTCACCACGGCTCTTCGACCACTTTGCGCTCTCGACCAAGGCCGGCATCGGCGCGCACCTCCAGCGCCACGCGCGCATCCTGCGTCGCGGCACAGCCGAGGCCGCAGGCGATCCCGACATTGCGCGCGAGTTCGAGCTTCTTGGCGCACAGGTGGCCATCCCCATCTTCGACCGCGAGTCGTGGCTGGGCATCGCCCTCTTCGACGGGCGGCTGACCGGAGAACTCTTCGCGAGCGAGGAGCTTTCCCTCGTCTTCCATCTGCTCGAGGAACTCGGCCTCGCCATCCGCAACACATGGCTGCACGACGCGCTGGCTGGTCAGCATGGCATGATGACCGACACGCTTGACCAGCTTGGCAGCGCGGTCGTCGTTGTCGCGCGGGATTTGGGCATCCTGCAGGCGAACAGCACGGCGCGCGGGCTGTTCCGGCGTGCCGGTGTCATCGGTTCCTTCACCTTTAACGACCTTCCACAGGCGCTCGGCAGCAAGGTGTTCGAGGCATTGCAAACCGGCTCCGCGCCGGCGACGAGCCGGTGCAGGCTCCCAGGCGCCGGCGACGTGAACTTCCGCGTCACCCTCAAACCCTTCCAACGCCGCGGCGCGACCGCGACCGAGGCCGTGCTGCTCCTGCTCGACGACGTGACGCAGGCCGACCGCGCGCAGCAGATGGAGGTGGAGGCCGCGAACCTCCGCCTCGTCCGCAAGATGGCCGAACAGCTCGCGCACGAAATCGGGAACTCCCTCGTGCCCATCTCGACGAGCCAGCAACTCTTGAGCGAGGGCGCGAACGATGCCGCCACGCGCAAGGAGATCAGCGGCGTCATGGGCGACAGCGTCCGCCGCATCAGCCGGCTCGCGCGCCAGATGCAGTTCCTCTCGCGCGATGGACTGCGCCGGGTGGAGAGCCTGCCGCTGGCGCAGTTGGTTGAAGAGGCCTTCGCGGAAGCCCATGCCGAGAACCCGCGCGCGTCCGCCCGCCTGCAATACGAGAGCGGCGGCCAAGCACTCTCGCTCATCGCCGAGCGTGCCGGCCTCAAGCATGCGCTCGCCGAAGTCCTGTTGAACGCGCTCCAAGCCACGCCCGATGACCAGCCGGTCGAGGTCACGTCCTCGACGGAAATCCAACCCGACGGCGCGCGCTGGGTGCGCATTGACGTGCGAGACGCGGGCAAGGGCTTCGACGCCGAGAGCGCCGCGCACGCCACCGATCCGTTCTTCTCGCAGCGCACCGTCGGCCTGGGCCTCGGCCTGACAGTCACGCGCAAGATCGTCGAGCTGCACCGGGGCCGGCTGGATGTGCACCGCACCACACCCGGCACCGTGAGTATTTCACTCCCCGCAGGCGGGGCGGACCCGGAGCAGATCGCGGAATGAGCGGCGCGCCATTTGAAATTGGACAAGCGTGCGGACGAGGGCCATTCTGCGGCACCAAGAAATGAGCGCCGACCCCGGCAACCTGAATTCCGAGCTGGAGACCATCAAGGCCCAGGTGCAGGCGTTGCACGAGAACGAGCGCCGGCTCATGGACATGGTCAAGGTCTATGCCGGCCTGCTCATCGGCATGGCGGCCATCCTCGTCGTCTTCGCGTGGTTCGCCAGCCACAAGAGCTACGAGCAGGACAAGCAGGTCATCCAGAAGGCGCTGGAGATGACCAATGACCTGCGTTACGCCGCCTTCAATCGCGACCTGGACGCGACGCTCAACTCCCGCCTCACTGCGCGTGAGCAGGCGATTGACCGCAAGCTCGCGGAGCTGGCGCAGTCGCTCCGCACTCAGATGGCCTCCGCCGGTGGCGTGTCCAGCAACTCGATGGCGCAGCAGAACGAGGACATCAACCGGAAGATCCTCCTTATGACGGAGCTGATCGAGAACCGGAACGCGCACCCCTTCGGCCTGCTTTACTTCGACTACGCCATCCGCTCGGTGAACGCGGCGCAGAAGAACTTCCCAGCCGCAACGGAGTATTTCCTCGCCGCCGCCGTCGCCTTCGCCCGCTCGAAGGACGAGCTGAACATGAACATCTGCATCGCGCGCATCACGCAGTTGGGCTTTCCGAACATCCGCGTGGATGACTTCGCCACCCGGCCGCTGATCGAGGAGAAGTTCAGCCAGCTCAATGACCTGCTGGACAAGGGCAATGTGAACGGGAAATACAGCGTCGCGATGGGCGACCTGCGCCGGGAGTTCAACGAGGCGAAGAAGCGGACGAAGCTGAAGTGAGGAACTACGCCGCCTGCTGCCGGCGGTGCCCAGCCATCATGGACTCCAGGTAGCCGCCAAGGGCGGTCTTGAGTTCCTTGCGCGGCACGATGGCGTCAATCAACCCGTGGTCCAGGAGGAACTCCGCAGTCTGAAATCCCGGCGGCAGCTCGGCCTGCGTGGTGTCCTTGATGACGCGCGGGCCGGCGAAGCCGATCATCGCGCACGGCTCGGCGATGATGAGGTC
Organism: Limisphaerales bacterium; assembly: GCA_040081795.1. Lineage (GTDB taxonomy): Bacteria > Verrucomicrobiota > Verrucomicrobiia > Limisphaerales > SXTU01 > SXTU01. The sequence continues at coordinate 10,246 of JBEBFV010000074.1, forward strand.
GCCCAGGCTCGCGTAGCTGGCCATGACACCGGCGGTGGTCGGATGCGTGAGCACGCTGATGTAAGGGAGCTTGTTCCGTGCGTGGTAGGCGAGGGCCGCGCTGGTCTTGGCCATCTGCATGAGGCTGAACATGCCCTCATACATCCGCGCGCCGCCGCTGGTGGAGATGATGACGACGGGCAGCCCCCGGTCCGTGCCCGCCTCGATCATTCGCGTGAGCTTCTCGCCCACCACCGAGCCCATCGAGCCGCCGAGGAAGCTGAAATCCATCACGCCCAGCGCGATCCGCTGCGTGCCGACGGCGCCGATTCCAGTGATGACCGCGTCCTTGAGGCCTGTGCTCTTCCGGTAGGCCTCGAGCTTGGAGGCGTAGGTGGCGACGCCGGTGAACTTGAGCACGTCCACGCTGGTCATGCCCGCGTCCATCTCCTCGAAGGAGCAGGTCTCCACCAGCGCGTTGATGCGCTCGCGCGAGCCGATGGCGAAGTGGTGGCCGCACTTGACGTTGAGGCAGACCTTGAGGTTCGCATCCAGCTCCTTGTCGTAGAGCATCGTCGCGCACTTGGGGCACTTGGTCCAAAGCCCCTCGGGGATGTCGCGCTTGCGGGACTTGCCGGTGGCCAGCTTGGGCTTCTTGAAGAAGGACGTTTCCGTCGCGTGGTCCGGCGGGGTCACGGCGGCGGGGACAGCCTCCACATCCTGCAACTTGCGCGTCATTGAAGTGTTGGCCATAAGCTCACGCTGGCAAAGCAGGCGTCAAAATCACGAGTGGATACTGGCAACTCGCAGGGGTGCTTCAAAGTAAATTATCCGGCACCCGCTCACTCCACCGCCGCCAGCGCGGCCTTTGCGTCGGTCTTGCGGCCGCACTCGTTGAGCACCTGGCAGAAGGCGGAGAGAAAGAGCCGGACGTTCTCGCGTGAGGAGGTCTCGCCCATCAGGCCGACGCGCCAGATTTTTCCCTTGAGCGGGCCGAGGCCGGCGCCGACCTCGATGTTGAAGTCGTTCAGGAGCCGCTTGCGCACGTCCGCCTCGTCCACGTCCGAGGGCACGCGGACGGCATTGAGCTGCCAGAGCTGGTGGCCTTCCTGCGAGGCGATTTCGAGGCCGATCGCCCCGAGCGCGGACTTGAGCGCAAGATGGTTTTGCTTGTGACGCCGCCAGCGGTTTTCCAAGCCCTCCTCCAGCACGAGGCGAAGCGCCGCGTGCAGCGCGTAGTTCATCGAGATGGGCGCGGTGTGATGATACACGCGTTCCTGTCCCCAATACGACGCGAGCAGGTTCACGTCGAGATACCAGCTCTGGACCTTCGTGCGACGCCGGCGGGCGACTTCCAGCGCGCGGGCGTTTAGCGACACGGGCGCAAGGCCGGGCGGGCAGCTCAGGCACTTCTGCGTGCCGCTGTAAACCGCGTCCACGTCCCACTCGTCAATGCGCACCGGGCAGCCGCCCAGCGAAGTCACCGTGTCCAGCAGCAACAGCGCGCCCGCGTCGTGGGCGAGCTTGGAAATCTCCTCGACCGGCGTGAGCGCGCCCGTGGAAGTCTCCGCGTGGACGATGGCGATGAGCTTGGGCTTGCTCACCGTTCGCAACGCCTCGGCGATTTGCTGCGGAGTGATGATGTTGCCCCAGCCGGACTCGACCTTCGTCAAGCGCGCGCCGCAACGCTCGGCCACATCCACCATGCGCGTGCCGAAGACGCCGTTGACGCCGACGATCACCTCGTCGCCCGGCTCCACGAGGTTGACGAAGCAAAACTCCATGCCCGCGCTGCCCGTGCCGCTGACGGGGAAGGTCATCTCGTTGCGCGTGAGGAAGACGGCCCGGAGCATGGTCTTGAGCTCCTCCATCATCCTGACGAACACGGGATCGAGGTGGCCGACGAGCGGCTGGCTCATGGCCGCGAGGACCTCGGCGGCGGCGTTGCTGGGACCGGGGCCCATCAGCAGACGGGTCGGGGCTTTGAAGGCGGGCGCGATTTGCATTGGGCGGATTTTATCGGCGGCGGCGGTCCGGGGCAATTAGTTTGGCAGCCTCCGACTGAGCGTAACTTTAGGGGGCTTCACTTCAATCCGCCTGCGCATCGCTGAGATCGTGCCGCTTGCGGCCAGTTCGCCCGCGACGCATTGCACCCCGGCGGTCGCTGTGGCCAGGCCGCTGCGCAACCACTCGGTCGGCTCCGTGCCTCCCAGGATTTCGGCGGCGGCCGCAGCGAGCAGCGCGTCCCCGGCTCCGACCGTGTTTCGCGCGCGGACAAGGGGCACGGCGGCACTGCACACGAAACCCGCCGGCTCATTCACCAGCAACCCGCCGCGCGCATCGCGGGACAGCAGCACCCAGCCGCCCGTTTGCCGTGAGAGATCCCGCGTGGCCCGCAGCACGGAGGCGTCGGAACCCAGCTTGCGTCCCGCCCACTGCGCGAGTTCGAACTCGTTCGGCTTCACGAGGAAGGGCTTCGCCGCGACGCCCGCCGCGAAGGCCGGGCCGTCGCAGTCCAGCACGACGCGCACGCCGAGACGGTGCGCGAGCCGGACGAGGTCGCGATAGACAGTGGCCCGCGCGTCGCGGCACAGCGCGCCGGAGAGGATGACCAGTGAACTGCGCTTCATCTCCAATCCGGCGGCGTGGAAGAAGGCACGCCATTCGGCCGCCGAGAGTTTCGGCCCTCGCGGGTTGAAGCGAAGCTGCGGCCCGTGCTCCTGCGTGACCATGACGTTGGCGCGCGTCGCTTCGCGGAGTGGCACGGCGCGCAACGGAACGCCTTCCGCGCGCAACTGCCGGCGCAGCTCCGTGCCGGTCGCGCCGCCCAGCGGGACAAGCAACTTGACCCGCGATCCCAAGTGCCGAAGCCAGCGCGCTACGTTGACGGACTTGCCGCCGGCCCAGCGGCGTTCGCCCAGCACGACGTTCTTCTCATCCCAGTGGATGGAGGCGACGCGCCACTCGATGTCCACGGCGGGGTTGAGACCGATCACAAGAATCTGCACGAGGGGAGACTGACGGAGGGAACGGGTTTGGCAATCCGTGGATGTTGCGGATGCGTTGGCGGGTAGGGCGCGTCTGTCCCAGCGCGCCGGTTGGGTGGCCGAACAGTGTGGCGGCGCGCTGGGGACAGACGCGCCCTACCAGGTCAGGGGACGACCTGGATGCGGTAGTAGAGGTTCTTGTTCGAGAGCGCGCCGGAGTGGAGGAAGCTCACGAGGCCGTCTGATGTCGCGGTGATGTTCGTCAGCACGAGCCATGAGCCGGTGGCGAGGTTCGTCCGGTATTGCACCTGGTATTTCTCGCCGGGCACCACGTCGAGGTCGAAGCCGAAGTTGGTCCCGGTGACGAGCGAGGTGGAGCCGAGGGAGCGCACGATTTGAATCGGGTTGCCGCTCAGGAGCACGCCGTTGGTCGGCTGGCGCGCCATGACCGTGTAGCTCACGTTGGCCGAGCCGGGGTTCATCACGCCGAAATACCAGTCGCCCGTGAGGCTGGGCAGCGCGCCGTTTGTGCGGATCACGAGCAGCTCCGGCAGCGCACCGGGCCGCGTGCCCATGGCGTCCACAGCGCCGGCGACGGGATAGGTGCCGCGCCGCACGACGAGGTCGCCTGGGCCCGTCAGGTTGCGCACCTCGAAGAGCAGCGCCTTCTGGCCGGCGGGCGCGGTGAGCTTGAAGACCGAGTTGGGCGCGTTGCCCGGTGTGGTGGTCGCGGCGAACGGCTGCGCGTCGGCGGCGGTCACGACGTTGTAGGGCGTGGCGGCCTGGCTGGTGGCGCGCACGGTGAAGTTCACCGGAGAGTTGTCGGCGTTTTGCACGCCGAGGAACCAGACGCCCGGCGTGAGCGAATTGGCCGTGCCGTTGGTGACGACGAAGATCTGCTCGGCGAGCGTGCCGGGGTTGGCGCTGCGGTAGTCATACTCCGACACGCCTGGCGAGGCGGTCGGGCTGTTGGAGCGGAGCAGGTAGAGGTTCACGTCGCCGTTGGCGTTGAGCAGCTCGAAGGTCGCTGCGCTCGCATTGGCGGGCACGGTGAACTTGAACTGGTTCAGCGCGGTCGTGCGCGGGATGAAGCTGCTGAGGGAGACGCCGTCCGCGAGGGCGGGGATCACCGGCGGCAGCGAGGTCTGGTCGAAGTTGATGTTCAACGACACGTTCACCGGGCCGGCAGGGTTCAGCGCCTGGATGCCGAGATAATACGCGCTGCCGGGCCGCAGCAGGGCGGTCGAGTTCGTGTTCGTGGACACGATGAACGAGCCGGTGGACGCGCCGCTGAACATCTCCTTGGTGCCGGGCGCGCCGGGCAGGGGCAGGGAGGCGGGATGGAACGTGACGCGCACGGGGCCGGAGGCCGTGACGAGATTCGTCGCGTTGCCGGCGGCGGAGGGCACTGGCACATGGAAATACTTCGTCGCGGAGGAGAGCAGGACGATGGGATTGATGACACCCGGCGACACGGTGATCGCGGTCGTGTTGGAGGCGGCGTAGGAGAAGTTCAAGTTCCACGAGACGACCTGCGCCGTGCCGTTTGTGCCGCCCGCGCGGGTGTCGGCCACCTGCAACCGCCACGCGTTGTTCGTCAGGTTGGTTCCGGTGGGCGCGGCGGCGGTGTAGAGCGTGTAAGGGTTCCACGTCCGCTCGCCGACGAAGGCGTTGAGCGACTCCTCCGGCAGGTAGAAGTTCTTCGCGCGATAGCGGAAGACGGCGGCCTGGCGATCCTGAGGCTGGCCTTCGCCGGGGCCTTCCACGGCGACGTAGAGGTCCACGCCATCCGTCGTGATGGCCTTGCCGATGTTCTTGGACGGCGTCGGCAGCAGCAGGCTGGGATAGCTGATGTTGTTGGTGAGAATGGACACCACACTCAGCGTGGTCAGGTCAATCTCCAGCATGATCGCGTCCCACGTCCCGTTCGCGTTGATCTGGGAGCCGACGGCGTAGGCGCGGTCCAGGCTCTCGATGGCGATCACCGAGTTGAGGACGCTCACGCTGCCCAGGTTGAAGTTCGTGGTGAGCGAAGTGAGCTGCGTGCCGATGAGGCTCCACTGCTCAAGCAGGCACGAGGTGTTCAACGTGTCACCCGCCGCCGCGTAGGCCGCGCCCACGGCGATTAGCTTGTCGCCATAGACAGCGATGGAGTTGTAGTGACCCTTGGTCGTCGTGCCGACACCGTTGGTGGAGGCGTGCGCCCAGACCGGCGCGCCGTTCGATGCCTGAAGGCTCATGAGAAACGGGGCGTTGTTGTATGAGATCGCCACGGCATCAACGTTGGTGAGGCCGGCAGCGATGACGTTCGTGCCGTAGGCCACGGCCAGGGCGTTGCCCGGCATGTTCGGCGTCACGGGCGCTTCGACATGGACTCGCGGTGAGACGAAAGTGCGGACGATGGGCAGCGCCGGTGCCGTGACAGCCGTCACCGCGCCGCCCGCCACCGTGACGGTCAACGGGATGGAAGGTCCGCTTGCCTCGTCATACAGAACCGCGACAGGCGCGACCGCGTAGCCCGAGCCGCCGGACCCGATGATGAACGAGGTGATGTTCTTGGTCAGGCCGTTGGTGACGACGCTGATGGAGGCCGCCGCCATGTGGCCGCGCGTCCAGATGGGCTGGCCGTTGGTGCCGAACTTGGTGAGAAACATCCGGTCAAAGGTGCTCTTAATTCCAGTGGGCGTGACCGTGTCATCCATCGAGAACTGCGCGGAACCGACCGCGTAGAAGAAGTTCGTGCCGCCCTCCGAGCTGCTGGCCACACCGTTGAACGTCTCACGGCTGTCCGCGCCCGCGTGCTCGAGGCCGAAGACGGAGTTCGTGATGCCGCGCGCGACGACGACCGCAGACGTGCCGACGGGTTGGGCGTTGGTCGGGCCGTTGAAGGGGAAGATGGCCACGAAGGAGTTCGTCGGCGTGCGGGTCTGATACGGCCCGATCAGCTTCACGCTGTTGTTCGCCAAGCGTTCCTCCGCGATGAAGACAGCGCCGAAGTGATCCGCCGCCAATCCGCGCGGTGTGTTGAGCTGGGCGGATGTGCCGACGGGGTCCGTGAGATTGCCCTGCACGCTGCCTGCAATCGTCTCGACCAGGCCCAGCGGCGTGACCTTGCGGATGCGGTGCGTGCCGGCATCGGACACATAGAAGTTGCCGTAGCCGTCCCGCGTGATGCCGGAGGGCGCGCTGAAGGTGGCGAGCACTCCCACGCCGTCCACGGAGCTTGCGACGCCCGATCCGGCGAACACGCTGCCAAGTCCGTTGACGGTCTTGATGCGGTTGTTGCCCGTGTCCGCGACATAAATACTCGTGCCCACCACCAGCACGTCCCTGGGTCCGGAGAGCGGAGCCACGGCAACCGGGGTTGTCAGCGTGCCCACGACGCCACCGATGATCGTGCGGATGACGTTGTTGCCGGTGTCCGCCACCAGGACATCGCTGTTGTTTCTGAGCGCGATCCCCTGCGGGCCGTTGAAACGACCATTCGCGAAGCCACCGACGCCGCTGTCCTCGCTGCCGGCGGTCTGCGCCGCATCGCCCCATGTGGAAATGAGCGTGCCGTCGTTGCTGAAGCGCTTGACCTGGTTCCTGCCCGTGTCGGCCACGTAGATGTCTCCGTTCGTCGAGTTGATCGCCACGCCGCCGGGGCTGAGAAGCCCGGTGATCACCGGGAAGGCCACGCTCAACGGGGAGAACGTCCCGTCCGTGCCAGCGCCGGTGATGGTCAGCGCGCGGCTCAAGCGGAGGATGCGATTGTTGCCGGAGTCCGCCACATAGACGTTGCCCGTGCTGTCGAGCGCGACGCCGCGCGGCTGCAAAAGCGTGGTGGGCAGCACTGTGATGCCCGGCACGGCACCGGACACATAGTCGGACACGGCGTAGCTCACTCCGCCGCTGCGCAAGACGACAAGGGTGTTTGCCCATGTGGAGCCGACCGCCACGGGCGTGGGGTTGGCGGTGACCCGCATGAAGCGGGACGCGCCACTGAACGGAATGTTGATCGTGTAGGCGGCGGTGCCGGTGGTGTCCATGATCGAGAGGCCCTGATACTCGATCACCATCCGGTTGGCGGCGGCACCGGCGAACGTGAACTGGATCGTCCCGGAGGTGCAGCCCAGGTCCACATCGTAGGTCTGCGTCGCATTCGTGCCGCTCCAGGAGTGCAGCACAGGCGGGAACCAGTTGCGCGTCTGGCCCACGGCCACGACGCCGTCCACAGTCGCTGCCACGCTGTTGAAGAAGGTCTGCTGCGGCTCCGTGCCACCGACGCCCACGCCACGATAGCCGCTGAACGGGCCCGACCAGAAGTTTGTGACCGCAAAGTTGGTGACGGGATAACTGAAGAGAGTGCTCGAAACCGTGATGCCCGCAATGATTTGGGGGACTGTGATAGTCGAGGTCCGGTTCGTCACAATCGGCGACTGGTAGGACACGAGGAATCCGTCCTTGGTTCCAAAACGGTCCGCCACGCCGGCCATGAAGAGGGAGCCGCCGAGCTGCGCCATGCCGCCGGGGGATTCCTTCACGCTGCCGATGGTGTCGCGGTAGCCAAAGGTGAGGTTGGTCGCGTTGGTGAAGAGGCGCGGGGGCGAGATGACGGCGGAGAAGGGCGCGGGGATGAACTTCATGGGCATGAGATAGCCCAGGTCGTGGAAGCCATGCGCCGCGTAGCCGTTGGTGTCAATGTGGGTCGAGAAGTTCGTGTTCTCGCTGAAGTTCGCGTAGAGGTTCGAGACG
>JBEBFV010000466.1:0-5004 GCA_040081795.1 Limisphaerales bacterium
TCGTGGCCGATCATCACCACGCGGTCGGTGCGCGCGGCGGCCTTCTCCAGCAGGCGGCACTCGGCACGCGTGATGCCGCAGGGCTTTTCCAGGAAGAGATGTTTGCCGGCTTTGAGCGTCTCCAGCGCGAGCGGGACGTGGTTGAAGTTCGGCGTCGAGATGCAGACGGCATCGAGCTCGGAGTGAATGAGTTCGTGCTCATCGCTGAAGACGCGGACGTTGGGCGCGACTTCGAGGGCACGGAGGAGGTTGGCCTCGTTGCGACCACAGATCGCGACGGCCTCAGAGCGCGCGGCGAGCTTGGTGTGAAACTGGCGGACGTGGCTGATGCCCATCGCGCCGATGCCGAGAAAGCCGATACGGAGTTTCATGGCCGCAGTTTGTCCGCCACAAGGGGGCGCAAAAAGCTCAAAAGTAGCGACCGACAACATCCGCTGGTGGGGCGAGGCACCCGCCGAGCCCGAGCGCGTTCTCCGGCTCAACGGGAGCCTCGCCCCACCGAAACCTGCCATCAGCGCTCGCCTCGAGGGAGAATCGTTCTGCTGGTTACGGGCCGGCGCGTTGCTTCTCGCCGCGCCAGTAGCCGGGAAGGTTCGGCTTGGTCTCGACGAGGATTTCGAGGATGGCTTGGCGCGTGTCTGTCGGGATGTTCGCGAACTCTGGCGAGGTGTCCTTGCCCGTCAGGATTTCGTGCAGGCGCTGGAGCAGGTGCTCGCGCATCGGCTTCGGCAACAGGTCGAAGGCCTCGGAGTAGATGAGGAAGCTGCACGGGTATTTGAAGAGGCGCGTCTCCAAGTCGAACTGCCGGAAGGAGCGGCCCTTGCGGTCCTTGGGGCCGAGCGTGGGAAAGTAGTCACTGTAGCCGGAGGTGCCCTTGACCTTCGCCTTCAGCGGCGTCTCCTCGGTGAAGAGCAGGTATTTCAGGAAGCCTTCGCCCATGCTGCGGAGGTAGCGGATGTGCTGGTAGCGGCTCAAGGCCATCTGCGTCTCGTAGTGGAGGCGCGTGAGGAAGTTGTGCATGTGGACCTCGTGCTCCATCACCATCAGCGCGACGATGTCGCTGTGCGGCGTGGCGAAGTCGGTGAGGTCCACGAGCTTCTTGAGGCTGGTGAGGTTGCCGAGGTGGTTGGGCTTTTCCTCGGCCTTGGCGAAGGCCGCCCTGCCGAAAAGATTTCCGCGATGCGTCACCTTTCCGTGCGTGCCGGTGACATACCAGCCGCCCCAACGGTCTTCGAGCGGCGTGCGGTGGTTCACCTCGGAGACGCCCGTGATGAGGTCAATGATGCCCTGCTCGTCGGTCTTGAACGAGCGGATGAGATGGCCGGGCACGCCCATCGTCTTCGCGGACGCGTGGCATTCGAGGCACTGGTTGTTGCGGACGAACTTGGGCTTGTCCGTCGCAGTCTGCTCCAGCGTGTAGAAGACGCCGCCCAGCTTCGCGTCCACCTCGCTGAACTCCATCACCGGCGCGCCGGGAATCCAGCCGACGTAAACCTCGTCGTTGAAGAAGACCGCGCGCGGCGTCTGCGGCGCGATGCGCTCGCGCTGGAGGGAGGTCTTCGAGAACAGCAGTGTCTGCGACTTCGGCGAGATTTCGAGTGCGGCGAGCAGCGAGTCACGCCAGCCGGTCTGCGGGTCGAACTTCAGCTTCACCTCACCCCGGTCGAGCCGGTTCTGGAGACGCGCGATGGCACCCGTGGAAGGCGTCTTGTTGTAGCTGATGGTGTCCTCCTCGAACGGCACCATGTGCGTCGCGCCCTGGAAGTCGGACTGGGCGGCGGCAAGCCAAGGCAGCACCGAACACGCGACGGCGAGGAACCATCGGGCAGCGCGGACTGGGCGAGCAGCTAACATGGTCCAACTAGACTGTGCGGCAGCGCGGGGGGATTCACCAATCTTGGCACGGGCTGGGCAGGGATTGCGAAGCCAGCCAGCCGCCCTCCTGCTCGTGATCCTGATCCTAATCCTGCTCATTCCCTCCGTTTTCAGCACGGGAGGAGCACGATTAGGATCAAGATCAGGAGCAGGAGAACGCAAAGTCAGAACGCGCGTTTGACTTGGCCCGGCCAGTCCCCATACTCCGCCGATTATTAAATCGTCCAGAGCGGCGGGGTGGGTTCATCCGGCGCGGGGCAACCGAAAAAAATATGGCCAGAGTCAAACACATCGCACTCGTTCAGTTCAAAGCCGACACCACGCCCGAGCAGATTGACCAGGTCTTCAGCGCCCTGCTCGACCTCTCCGAGAGCATCCCCGGCGTCGAGGACTTCATCTCCGGCCCGAACAACAGCCCCGAGGGCCAGAGCGCCGGCCACACCCACGCCTTCGTGATGACGCTCACCGACGCCGCCGCGCGCGACGCCTACCTCACGCACCCTGAGCATCAGGCGTTCGTGCAGAACGCCATGCCGCTCATCGAGAAGGTGACCGTCGTGGACTTCGAGTTGTGAACCCGCAGGCAGTGCTGTAGAAGCAGCGCATGTCCTCACGCAACTCGTGCCGGCGGCTTCCAGTCGCCGCACCTCGCCCAAATCCTGCCCCAAGGCGGCGACTGCAAGTCACCGGCACGGCGCTGGCCTTTTGCCTTTTTACTTTCTCCTTTTGCCTTCCGCTCTGCGCCTGGGGTCCGCACGGCGAAATCACCCAGGCCGCCCTCGACTCCCTCGCCCCCGACGACGCGCTCCTCAAGCACCTCGGCACCAACGCGCCCAAGCTCGTTCACTACTGTTGGATGGGCGACTACCGGCGCACGCCCTACGAGCGGCAGGGCGAGTTCTTCTACGCTGACGACTACCTGCTCTTTCCCGGCATGGAGCGGCACCTCGACCACCTAGTGCCAGAGGTCAAGCGCACCTACGAGCCGTATTTCCGCCGCGCGCTCCAGGCGCTGCGCACCGAGACGCCGCTGAACGCCGCGCGCTGGATCGGCTCGCTGCTGCACTTCGTCGAGGACACCGGCTCGCCGCCACACTCGGCGGAGATTCGCGGCGACGTGCATGGCAAGATGGAAAACTGGGTGGACGCGAAGCTCATCCACCTGCCCGGCTACCGCCCGCAACTCCTCGGCGACACGGAGGAAAAGGCGCTCGCCGGCTTCATGCGGCGCATGGACGGTCTCATCGCCTACTCGAAGGAGCGCGGCGACCGCTGCCGTCCGCTGGTGCTCGCCGACAAGCGCGCGGAGGTGGAACCCATCGTCCTCGAAAGCGCGCTGGAGACGAGCCGCGTGGTGGCGGATTTGTTGCACACGCTGGGAAAACTCCACGCCGCCCAACGACCCTCTGGCGGCAGCTTCTCAGGCTCACCGGAATACGTGCTCCGACCACAGCGAGGGTTGGAGCGGCTGCCGGGAAAAGTGGTTCTGTTGGGCACTCCATACAGCACGCTCACTGACGCGCGCGGGCGATTCGAGTTTCGCGGTCTGACGCCGGGACGTTACGAACCCGCCGTGATTTTTGGCGGCGTGGGGTTGCCTCACTCTTCAAGCCAAGTTCAAGAAGGCAAGCACACCACCACAGACATGATGACGCCCGGCCTGACCGGCACAGGCTTGGTTCGCAACCCGCATTTCACTGTCCGCTGGACGAGCGCCAACCGTCCGGAAGGCTGGTATCAAGGCAAGGAAGTTTGGGAAGGCGACCTCATCCCGCTCAAAGACGGCGCGCGCTACACGCTGCGCCTGAACTGGCAGGACAAGCCCGCCCTCGGCGATGTCGTCCTCCGCTTCCGCCCGAACACGCACCCCGGCCTGCCCGTCGTGGACTCCGCGCCCTTCAACCCCGGCACCACCGAGCACGTCTTCACCGGCACCGACAAGATGAAGTGGGCGCAAATCCTCATCCGCACCACCAACGCGCCGACGACGCTGCTCAAGCGCGTCGCGATCACGCCGGAAAAGTAGTTGAGGGTTGAAAGTTGAGTGTTGAGAGTTGAGAGTTGAGAGAAGCCGCCGGACTTCAAGCGCGCCTTTCAACTCTCAACTTTCAACTTTCAACTCCCCACCCTCCGCCCGATGCTCCGCCGCCATGATTCAGAAGTGGCCCGTCCTCAGTTCCAGGCAGCTCGCGGACTTCCGCATCTTCACGGTGCGCACCGATGTGAAGCGCTCGCCGCGCACGGGAGCGGAGCATGACTTCTTCGTCCTCGACACGCGGAGCTGGGTCAACGTCATTGCCGTCACGCCGGACGACAAGCTGGTGATGGTGGAGCAATACCGCCACGGCTCGGACACGGTCGAACTGGAGATTCCCGGCGGCGTGATGGACGCGGAAGACACTTCGCCGGTGCTTGGCGGCCAGCGCGAGCTGCGTGAGGAGACGGGCTACGAAGGCGATCGCGCGGAACTCATCGGCCAGATCTTTCCGAACCCCGCCATCATGTCGAACACCTGCCACACGCTGCTCGTGCGCAACTGCCGGCTCACGCACCCGGTGGAGTTCGACAGTTGCGAGGACATCCACACACACCTCGTGCCGGTGGCTGAGTTGCCGGGGTTGGTCGCGTCGGGAAAGATTCAGCACGCGCTCGTCGTCGTGGCGCTCTACCACTTCGACCTGTGGCGGAGGAGGAAATGACCAATACCCAATATCCAACGACCAATGAATGCCCAATGACGAATGTTCCCAGCCGCAGTTGCGAGCCAACTCGGGCATTGGACATTGCGCATTCATTGGTCATTGGGAACTGGTCATTGGTCATTCCCCAGATCGGAGCATTTTGCGTGGCATCCCCGTGCCCCTCTGCCACTCTGCCGCCATGATTTTGACGCCGGCGGAACTGGACAGCCTCGTCAACGCGCAGCATCCCTCGCCCCACCAGTTGCTCGGGATGCACCCGCTCGGTGACGGTTCGGGGCTCGTCGTGCGCGCCTTCCTCCAAAACGCCGCGAGCGTCGAGGTCGCCCCCGTGCATGAGCCGGAGAAGCCGCGCTTCGCGTTGCAGATGCTCGACGCGCGCGGGCTGTTCGAGGGCACCACCCAATCCGCCAGCCGGCCTTACGCCTAC
>JBEBFV010000467.1:0-4999 GCA_040081795.1 Limisphaerales bacterium
TCGGGACGGCAACGTGGCTGTCCCCTCTCCCAGCGGGAGAGGGCTTGGGTGAGGGAGAGCGGCTCGATTCCAACTTCGCGCGCGAAAACTCGGCAGCCCGTGCCGGCGACTTCCAGTCGTCGCCCAGCGAGACCGGCGAAGCCCTCGGACGGCGACTGGAAGTCGCCGGCGCGGTGCCGCGCTCGCTTACGCGGGAGCAGTGCTGCGAGTTCGCCATCGGGAAGATTGGCAATGCACTCGGGTCCACCTTCGCCGAAGTGGATTCCTTTCCTACGCGCGTGCGACTGCCGGATGCGCCGCTCCAACTCGTGGACCGCATCACGGCCATCGAGGGCGAACCGCGTTCGATGACGCACGGGCGTGTCGTGACGGAGCATGATGTTCATCCCGGCGCTTGGTATCTCGACTGCGGGCGCATCCCGACGTGCATCGCGGTCGAAGCCGGGCAGGCCGACCTGTTTCTCAGCGGCTTCCTCGGCATTGATTTCGAGACGCGCGGGCTGGCGATGTATCGGTTGCTCGATGCGAAGGTTTGTTTCCATCGCAGTCTGCCGGAGCCCGGCGAGACGATTCGCTACGACATCCGCATCGAGCGCTTCGTCCAGCAAAGCGGCGTGTGGCTCTTCAAGTTCAACTTCGAGTCCACGGTCAACGGCCAGCCGCTGCTGACGATGAGCGAGGGCTGCGCGGGCTTTTTCTCGCAACAGGATTTGGCGGCGGGCAAGGGCGTCATCCGCACCTCGCTGCAACTCAAGCCGCAGCCCGGCAAGCGTCCGGCGGACTGGGAAGATTTCGTGCCGATGGCGGTGGAGTCGTATTCGGCGGCGCAGCTCGATGCGTTGCGCGAAGGCGACTTGGTGAAGTGCTTCGGGGAGAAGTTCGCCGGGCTGAAGCTGGCGAGGCCGGTGACGTTGCCCGGCGGACGGATGCGGCTGGTGCATCGCATCGAGCGGCTGGAGCCAAGCGGCGGGCGGTTCGGACTCGGGCTAATTCGCGGCGAGGCGGACATTCATCCCGACGACTGGTTCATCACGTGCCATTTTGTGGACGACCGCGTGATGCCGGGCACGCTGATGTATGAGTGCTGCCTGCACACCCTCCGCGTGCATCTGCTGCGGCTGGGCTGGGTGGTCGAGGCGCGACCGGGCGTGGCGCTGGAGCCGGTGCCGGGCGTGGTGGGCCAGCTCAAGTGCCGAGGGCAGGTGCTGGAGACGACGAAGCTGGTGACTTACGAGATTGAGATTCGGGAAATCGGTTACGGGCCGGAGCCGTATGTCATCGCGGACGCGCTGATGTATGCGGACGGCAAGGCCATCGTGGAAATCAGCAACATGAGCCTGCGCTACACGGGCGTGACGCGGGAGGAGTTAATGGGGAATTGGACGGTGGCGGGCTCCGTAGTGGGGCAGGCGTCCCGCCTGCCGTCCGTCCGGCAATCGTCTCGATTGCCGGAGCGAGTTCAACCGGGACGGTTGAACGACTCGACGCAGGTGAGGACACCTGCGCCACTAGCGGCAGCCGAGACGGCTGCCCCACTAGCTTTCTACGGCCCCGAGCGCATCACCGCGTTTTCCAGCGGCAATCCTTCCGAGGCCTTCGGCGAGCCGTATCGCATTTTCGACGAGGGCGCGACGCGACGCATCGCCCGACTACCCCGCGCGCCGTATCAGTTCCTCGACCGCGTCACGGAGATTCGCGGGTGCGAGGCGTTCAAGATGGTCGCGGGCGGCGAGGGAGCGGCGGATTACGACGTGCCGCCGGGCGAGTGGTATTTCGCCGCGAACCGCCAAGGCGACATGCCGTTCGCCGTGCTGCTGGAAATTGCGCTGCAACCCTGCGGCTGGCTCTCGGCCTACCTCGGCTCCGCTCTCACGAGCAGCGATGACCTCTCCTACCGCAACCTCGGTGGCACCGGCACGCAGTTCGCGCCCGTTCGCCCGGATGTCGGCACACTCACCACGCGCATCAAGAACACGCGGCTCTCCAGCTCGGCGGGGATGATTATCCAGTGGTTCGACTTCGAGGTGAGCGCGGGCGCTAAGAAGATTTATCGCGGCGACACATACTTCGGATTCTTCCCGAAAGCCGCGCTGGAAAAACAGGAAGGCATCAAGGGCGCGAAGCTTTACGAGCCGAGCGCGGCAGAACTGGCCCGCGCGAAGTCGCTCGTCTATCCGGCCGCAGCGCCGTTCGCGGACACGATGCTGCGAATGGTGGACGACATCACGGTGTTCGTCGCAGACGGCGGACCGAAGCAACTCGGCTTCATTCGCGGCACCAAGCGCGTCGTGGCCGAGGAGTGGTTTTTCCAGGCGCACTTTTACCAAGACCCCGTCGTCCCCGGCTCGCTGGGCCTCGAATCATTCTTACAACTGCTCAAGTTCGCCGCCATTGAGCGCTGGGGCCATACGCCCGGCACGCGTTGGGAAGCCATCGCCACCAACACGAAGCACGAGTGGACGTATCGCGGTCAGGTTATTCCGCGCGACTCGCTGGTGACGGTCGAGGCTGTCGTGACCGCCGTGGATGACGCGACGCGCACGCTCACGGGCGAGGGTTTCTGTGCGTGGACGGGCGCGTGATTTACGGGATGAAGAACTTCGTCGTGCGCGGGGTGAAGGACGCTTGAGCATGATGCCGAAATACCAAAGCGTCTTCCTCTCCGCGCTCGGCTACGAGCTAGGCCCCGTCGTGGTCACGACGGCGGAACTGGAGGAGCGGCTCGCACCTGCGTTCACGCGGCTCGGGATTCAGCCGGGGCAGTTGGAGGCGTGGACGGGCATCAGCGAGCGCCGCTGGTGGCAGCCGGGCACACTGCTGTCACAAGGGGCGACGGCGGCTGCACGCAAAGCGTTGGCGAAGGCGGGGCTCAGCGCGAGCGACGTCGGGATGCTCCTCTACTGCGGCGTGTGCCGAGAGAACTTTGAGCCTGCCACCGCATGCGCTGTGGCGGATGGCATCGGCCTGCGCGGTGGCGCGTTCGTATATGACTTGAGCAACGCCTGCCTCGGTGTCCTCAACGGGATGATTGAAGTGGCGAACCGCATTGAACTTGGCCAAATCCGCGCTGGCCTGGTCGTCTCTTGCGAGAGCGCGCGGGAGATAAATGAGATTGCCCTCGCGCGAATGCTCAACGGCACGGGCGGTATGGAGGAGTTCGCACCTGCGCTGGCGACGTTCACCGGCGGCTCCGGTGCGGTCGCGGTGTTGCTGACGGATGGCTCCTTTCCGAACCTGCGCGGGCATCGTCTGCTCGGCGCGGTGTCAGAAGTTGCACCGGAGTTTCACCAACTCTGCCGCTGGGGCATCAAGCCGAACGAAGAAGGATTGCACGAACAGTTCATGACCACGGACTCGGTCGCGGTTTTGAAGAACGGCGTTGCGCTGGGCCAGAAGACTTGGGCGGCGTTTCTCGACGCGATGAACTGGACGCCGGCCAGCGTGGACAAGGTTATTTGCCATCAGGTCGGCAGCGGGCATCAGGATGCGATTCTGAAATCCATCGGCGTGCCGCGTGAGAAGGACTACACGACCTTCCGCTTCCTCGGGAACATGGGCACCGCCGCGCTGCCCGTGACCGCCGCCATCGCCGATGAACGCGGCGTGTTGAAGTCCGGTCAGCGCGTCGCCTTTCTGGGCATCGGCAGCGGGCTGACGTGCCTGATGATGGGGGTGGAGTGGTGAACGCCTTCCCTCCCACCGTAAGAGACGCCGTGAGGGGTCTCACTTGTTTCCAAGCGGAAGTTAGAGACTCCTCACGTCGTCACCTACGCACTCAATCGTGAACTTCCGCCGCGAACACTATCCCTTTGTCGGCCACTTCCTCGACCGCGACGGCATCGCCATGCACTACCTCGACGAGGGCAGCGGCGAGGCCGTCGTGATGCTGCACGGCAATCCGACGTGGTCGTTCTACTACCGCAAGCTCGTGCTCGGCCTGCGCGGCCAGTGCCGCGTGATCGCGCCCGACCACATCGGCTGCGGCTTATCGGACAAGCCCGACGACGCGCACTACGAGTTCACGCTCGAACGCCGCGTGCGCGACCTGGAGATGCTCATCGAGCACTTGAAGCTGCCGTCCAAATTCACGCTCGTGCTGCACGACTGGGGCGGGATGATTGGCATGACCTACGCCACGCGGCACCCGGAGCGCATCGCTCGGCTCGCGCTGTTGAACACCGGCGCGTTCCATCTGCCCAAGGCGAAGAAACTCCCGCCCTCGCTCTGGGTTTGCCGCAACACGCCGCTCGACGCGCTGCTCATTCGCAAGACCGGCCTGTTCGTCCGCCTCGTCACGCGCTGGGGCGTGCGCACGCGCGAGCTGTCGCCGGAGGAGCGCGACGCCTATCTCACGCCGCACGCCGCGAAGGCCAGCCGTCTCGCCCAGCTCCGCTTCGTGCAGGACATTCCCCTCAGCACGGACCATCCCAGCCACGCGCTCGTCAGCGAGGTGCAGTCCAAACTCGGCCAGTTTCGCCAGACGCCGACGCTGATTTGTTGGGGCGACCAGGACTGGGTCTTCGACAAACACTTCCTCGCCGAGTGGCAGCGCATCTTGCCCGAAGCCGAAGTTCACCGCTTCCCCGATGCCGGCCATCTCGTGCTCGAAGACAGGCCGGATGAAGTCCTGTCGCTGGTGAAGCAGTTTATTGCGAAGCACCCGCTGGCGGGGTGAGTTGACTGGTGTGAAAGCTCCAAGCTCCAAATCCCAAGTTCCAAAGAAGCTCCAAGCTCCAAATTCCAAATCGGTCCCCGGCCACGATGCTGCTTGGTGTTTGGCGCTTGGCGTTTGGCGCTTATTTGGGATTTGGAGCTTGGGATTTGGAGCTTCTACTATTCTGTCGTGAGCGCCGCCACCATCACAGCCAACATCGCCTCGCACCTCGCCGTGATGGCCGAGCGGCAGCCCGGCCGGCCGGCCGTGCTGTTCCCAGCCCGCCGCGACGCGCAGGGCGTCCACTACACGCAATACACCTTCCGCGAGTTGGACACCGTGAGC
>JBEBFV010000468.1:0-4994 GCA_040081795.1 Limisphaerales bacterium
TCGTCGTGCAGGACGCGCAGGCGATGGATGCCTTCACGCCGCAGCCCGGAGTCGTGCGCGGCATGGTCGAGCGCGGCATCCTTGCGCACACGGGCAAGACGAACATTGCCGACGCCTGGCGTGCAGTGGTGAAGACAAACGACATCGTCGGCCTGAAAGTTTTCTCCGCGCCCGGCCACACGAGCGGGACACGGCCGTCGGTCGTCGCCGCCGTCGTGGAAGGTTTGCTCGCCGCCGGATTGCCGCCGAGGAACATCGTGATCTGGGACCGGCAGCTCGTGGACTTGCGCATCGCCGGCTACCACGAGCTGGCTGGGCGCTACGGCGTGCGCGTCGCCTCCGCTGCAAGCGCGGGCTGGGACGAGCAGACCTATTACGAGAACTCGCTCCTTGGAAACCTCATCTGGGGCGACGCCGAGTTTGGCAGGAAAGGCGACGGCATCGGGCGCAAATCCTTCGTCTCAAAACTCGTCGCGCGGGAGATCACGCGGCACATCAGCATCGCGCCGCTGATAAACCACAACCACGCCGGCGTGAGCGGACACCTATACAGCCTGGCCTTCGGGAGCGTGGACAACTCCCTGCGCTTCGAGTCCACCAGCCGCGCGCTGGCCGAGGCCGTGCCGGAAGTCTTTGCGCTGCCGGCCATCTACGACCGCCTCGCGCTTTGCATCACCGACGCCCTCATCTGCCAGTATCAAGGCGAGCAGCGCACCTTGCTGCACTACGCGAAATCGCTGAACCAACTGCGCTTCTCCAAAGACCCCGTCGCCTTGGACACGCTCTCGCTGGCGGAACTGGAAGGCCAGCGGCAGAAAGCAGGCATCCCCACCACGAAGTTCGCCTCCGACCTCTACAAGAACGCCGCGCTCCTCGAACTCGGCATCAACGACGCGCGGCAGATCCGCATGCAGATGCGGTGAGACAGCGCGGTGAACCCCGGCCGCCAGTATAAGGCTCGCTTCCTACGCTGTTTTGACTCCTGCCTCGGATTCCCACGTGCAGCCGCGCCGTTAACGCCGACACCGATCCTCGGCTGGATCCACGAAGGCTGTGAAATTTGTGCGTCGGGACGGGGGAAGCTGCCAATCACCTCCATGCGTCCGCAAGCGAACTTGCGAGACTGTCCAACCAACCGGGCTTGTGATCCCAATCCTGATCCAGCTCCGCGCCCCGCCGGTCCATGCGAGATGAGGAGCAGAATTACGAGCAGGAGGAGAAGGTGCTCACGCCGCGAAGATTTGCTCCAGCTTGTCGGAAATCTGCCTGAGCCGCACCGCTGCCTCCACGCCCGCCGGACGCCACGCCGGTTCCGCGATGCCCCAGCCACGGAAGCCGATGTCGTCCAGCGCGCGCATGATGGCGGGCCAGTCGTTGTCGCCTGCGAGATACTCGACCTCGAAGCCCTTGCGCTTGCCCTCCGCCTCCATCTTCTTCCGGCTGTATTCCTTGATGTGCAGCGTGGCGATGCGCTTGCCGAGGATGCGAATCCACTGCTCCGGCCAGCCGAGGAACATCACGTTGCCGATGTCGAAGTGCCAGCCCACCGCCGCGCTCTTGAACTCGTCCACGTAGCGCACGGCCTCCAGCGGACTGAGGTGAAAGTTGTTCCAGACATTCTCGATCGCGAGCTTCACGCCGAGTTCCTCCGCCAGTGGCACGCACTGGCGGATGCCGGCGAAGGTCCATTCCCAGTTCTGCTCGTAGGTGATTTTCTCGGTCACGCCGCCGGGCACGACGAGGATTGATCCCGCGCCGTAACGCCTCGCATCGCGCAGCGCCTGCTGGATGCCCGCAACGCCCTGCGCGCGTTGCGTGGGGCTGGGATGTCCAAGCATCCGCGAGTGCGCGCCGCAGCTCACGCTCGGCACCGAGAGACCGGTCGTGTCGCGTGCGCGGAGCACTTCGTCCTGATCCATGTGGCTCGGCGGCTCGACGCCCTCGAAGCCCGCTGTCTTGAGCATCCTGAACTTCTCCAGCACCGGCAGCTCGCGCGTGGGAAAGGTGTTGAGCATGTATCCCTTCTTGAGCGGGCGCTTGCGGGCAGGCGGCTCCGCAGCCAGGCCGGATGACACCAGCGACGCACCGAAGCCAAAGCTCGTGGCGTGGAGAAACTGGCGGCGGGTAAAGGACTGCGGAGTCATGCGAGTCGTGACGAGTGGCTGCACGGCGGAATTCGCTGGGCGAATCTGGCCTGCCTCCAGGCCGTCCACTGACCTCGATCACCATGACCACCGCGCTTGTCCGCTCCCGCCGTCAGTTCCTCCTCACGTCCGCCGCTGCTGCCGCCGCGCCCGCGCTGTTGCGAGGTGCGGATGGCCCGAAGTTCAAGGCCGCCATCATCGGCCACACCGGGCGCGGTGATTACGGCCACGGGCTCGACATCATTTTCAACGACCGCCCCAACGTGGAGCTGGTCGCTGTCGCCGACGCGAATCCCGCAGGCTTGGAGAAGATGGCCGCAAAACTGAAAGCCCCGCGCCAATACGCCGACTATCGCGCGATGCTCGAGAAGGAACGCCCGCAACTCGTCAGCATCGCGCCGCGCCATTCGGACCAGCACCACGCGATGGGCATGGCGGCAGTCGCGGTCGGTGCGCACATCTGCATGGAGAAACCCTTCACGCCCACGCTCGTCGAGGCGGACGAGTTGCTCGCGGCGGCGGACAAGCGCGGCTTGAAAATCGCCGTCGCGCACCAGACGCGCATGGCTGCGGGCGCGGTCCACCTCCGGCAGCGTATCGCGGACGGCCTCATCGGCGAGCTGCTCGAACTGCGCGCCTGGGGCAAGCAGGACGCCCGCGCCGGCGGCGAGGACATGATTGTGCTCGGCACGCACCTCTTCGACCTCATGCGCCTCTTCGCGGGCGACCCGCATTGGTGCACCGCGCGCGTCACTCAGGCCGGTCGGGACATCACCGCTGCCGACGCGCGCCTGATGAAGGACAACGTCGGCCCCATCGCGGGCGACGAGGTCAGCGCGCAGTTCGGCTTTGCGAAGGGCGTGACCGCCACGTTCACGAGCCGGGGCAAGCTGCGTGAGCACACGGGCCACTGGGGCATTGAATTCATCGGCACAAAGGGCGCAGCCCGCCTGCTGGCCAACCTCCCGCCGCAAATCTTCCTGCTCAAGTCGAGCGGCTGGAAGCCCGACGGCAAGGCCGACGAGTGGCGCAGGCTGCCCGACGACCCGACGCTCAACGTGCCCGCCGCCGCGCAAGGCTTCACTCCCTCCAACGCCAGCCTCGTGGACGACTGGCTCGACGCCATCGCCATGAACCGCACGCCCGAATGCAGCGGCCATAACGCGATGAAGGCCGTCGAGATGGTGATGGCCGTCTATCAAGCCGCGCTCTCCGCGAGGCGTGTGCCGATGCCGCTCACGAATCGCAGGCATCCACTGGCCGCCTAAGCAAGGCACGACTCTTTGGCCAAAGATGCACACAGATGGAACACAGATGAAGCGCGGCGAAAGGCAACCCACGCCTTCAGGCGAGTTCGCATCTGTGTTTCAACTGTGCCTATCTGTGGCTGAAATCTGCCTTTCCGGTTGCACCCCACGCCACGCTTTCCCAAACTCCCCGCCATGAACACCGTGCTTTCTCGCCTCCTCGCCATTGCGTCGCTCACGCTCACACTCGCCTGCGCGCACGCCGGCAAGGCTGACAAAACCCTCGACATCTACTGGGTGGATTCCGAGGGCGGCGGCTCCACGCTCATCGTCACGCCCGAGGGCGAGTCGGTGCTCATTGACACCGGCAATCCCGGCGGACGCGACGCCAAGCGCATCCACAAGCTCGCCACCGAGATCGCGGGCTTGAAGCAGATTGACCACGTCGTCATCACGCACTTCCACATTGACCACTTCGGCGGCCTGGCGGAACTCGCCGACCTCATGCCCGTCGGCGCGCTCTACGACAAGGGCCTCACCGACACCAGCCCCGACGGCAACGCGAAGGACACCCGCTGGCCGCTCCTGAGCAAGCCCTACCGCGAGGCCAAGGTCGGCAAGCGCGTCACCATCAAGGCCGGCGACCCCATCCCGCTGCTCCAGCCCAAGGTTCCCGGCAATCCGAAGCTCGACCTCCGCGTGCTATGCGCGAACCAGAAAGTAATTTCCCCGCGCCCCGACCAGCGCCGCGAAAATCCCCTCGCCGCCAAGGCCGAGCTGCAGCCCGAGGACAAGTCCGACAACGCCAACTCCGTGGTGCTGCTCCTTCAATACGGCAGCTTCCGGTTCTTCGATGGCGGCGATGCCACGCTCCGCACCGAACAGTCGCTTGTCGTGCCGTTCAACATCGTCGGCAAGGTGGACGTTTATCAGGTCAACCACCACGGCCTCGACGTGAGCAACAACCCGCTGCTCATCCAGTCCATCGAGCCAACCGTGGCCATCATGAACAACGGCCCGCGCAAAGGCACCATGCCGAAGGTCGTCGCCACGCTGCGCGGCACCAAGAGCATCGCCGCCATCTACCAAGTCCACGAGAACGTCCGCAACGAGACCGACACGAACACCGCGAAAGACCTCATCGCCAACCCCGGTGACAAGGCGGACAAGTGCGAGGCCCACTTCCTCAAGCTCAACGTCAACGCCAACGGCGAGAGCTACAGCGTCTCCGTGCCGAGCACCGGGCATCTGCGCGCGTTCCAGACGCGGAAGAAGTAGAGGGCGGGGCGGGGAAAGTAATTAGTAGTTAGTGATTAGTGGATGGACCGAGCACCGGCTCGGACTAAGCACTAATTACTAATCACTTTTCCCAGTCAGCGTTGAACCTTTCCTCCGCTTCCGCATTCCACTCTGCAACGATGCCCGCCGTGGCCGAGCCGGAACAACCGCCCGTGTGCGCCGCCCGTCGCGGTGACCCCGACGCTTGGGACGCCCTCCTGCGGCGGCATCAGTTGCCGCTGTATGCCTACGTCGCCGAACTCGTCCGCCACGAACAGACCGCGCTGGACATCGTGCAGGAGACGTTCATCGCCGCCGCGCGCCA
>JBEBFV010000469.1:0-4986 GCA_040081795.1 Limisphaerales bacterium
ACCGACGGCGACTGCAAGTCGCCGGCACGGGCG
Source organism: Limisphaerales bacterium (assembly GCA_040081795.1). Classification (GTDB taxonomy): domain Bacteria; phylum Verrucomicrobiota; class Verrucomicrobiia; order Limisphaerales; family SXTU01; genus SXTU01. The sequence continues at coordinate 34 of JBEBFV010000469.1, forward strand.
GTGGTGAATTCGTTGCTCATGTTCGTGCGGGGTGCGTTGAAGTTCATGGCGCGTCAGGGCTGGTAGGAGAGCACGGTGCGGTCGAGGGCATCCTCCCACGAACCGAAGGTGAGGAGCTGGGTGCCGGTCCAGGTGTAGGGCATGTTGCGCTGCTGGATGGGGGCAACGGGCAGGGTGCCGACGATGCCCGTGACGGGGTTGTAGGTGATGCCACCGATGCCGCCTCGATTGACCATCCCGACCGCGTTGATGCCGCCGGCCCAGATGACCTTGGAGCCGGTCCAGACGGCAGTGGACTCCTGCGACCAAGTATGTTGGCCGGTGTTGAAGGTGGCCCACGTGTCCGTCGCCGGGTTGTAGCGTCCGCCTGTGTTGAGGTCGGAACTGAGGTTCGTGTGGCCGAGGTAGCCGCCCCAGACAATCATCTCCGTGCCCGTCCAGACAGCGAGGGCCAAGCTGCGGCCAACCGGCGCGTTGACTGAACTCATCGGCGTCCAAGTGTTACTGGTGGGATTGTAGCGCGCGCCGTCTGCGCGCGGTGTGCCAAAAATGCTGGCATTGGTGGTGCCACCCCAGACCAGCATCTCCGTGCCGGTCCAGACGGCGACGTGGTCGGCGCGGTTGGTGAAGCCCGTCGGCGGCGCGGCCATCGCGGTCCAAGTGTCCGTAGCCGGGTTGTAGCGCGCGCCGTTGTTGGTCACGGTCATGCCCGTGGCGATGGCCCCGCCCCAAACGAGCATCTCCGTGCCGGTCCAGACCGCCGTGTGCCGGCAGCGGGCCGACAGCGCGCCGGTGGCGGTCACGTTGCTCCAGGTGTTGTTCGCCGGGAAGAAGCGCTTGCCATCGCCGATGAAGTTGTTGGTGTAGCCGCCCCAGTAGATGGCCTGGTCGCCCGCCCACACTGCGGAGAACTGAGTGCGCGGGGTGGGCGCGTTGGTGATGGCCATCGGCTGCCAACTGTTGTTCGCCGGGTCGAAGGCGGCACCAGTGTTCAAAGCGATAAAGGGGCTGATGTAAGGAGCGGCAATCCCCCCCCAGATCAACCACTTGCTGCCAGTCCAGAGCGACCGGTGGGGCGTGCCACTGTAGTCGTAAACAAGCGGCAGCGGCGCGTTGGGGGTGTCCTTGGTGGCGCGGATGGTCCAGTTGTCGGAGGGCGGCGTGGTCTTGGCGTAGAACCAGGTTTCCGACTCCGGCTTGAAGGAGAGCACCGTGCGGTCGTTGCCATCGCGGAAGGTGGCGAAGGTCAGCAGCTCGGTGCCGGTCCAAGTGAAGGGCATCCACGTCTGCGCGATGGGAGCCACCGGCAGGTAGTCCCATTTGTTGTTCGCGGGGTCGAAGCTCAAGCCGGAGGTGCCGCCTGACTCGTTCCAGTAGCCCCCGGAGTTCCGGCCTTGGAGAAAGTAGGCCTTGGAGCCGCTCCAAAAGGCAGCGCCTTCAACCCCAAAGTTGACTTGGGAGGTGTTGAACGGAATCCAAGTGTCCGAGGCCACGTCATAACGGCCGCCGTCGGTGTTCCACCCGCCACCAAACCCACCCCACACGATCAACTCCGTGCCAGTCCATACTGCGGCTGCCCCCTCGCGTGCAGAAGGCGCGCTGAAACTGCTCATCGAACGCCAAGTGTTGCTGACTGGGTTGTAAAGCGCCCCGTCCCGCTGGTAGACCCCCGCCGCCACGCCGCCCCAGACGAGCACCTCGGTGCCAGTCCAGAAGGCGTTGTAGTCGCGCCGTCCCGCAATTGGTGCAGCCGGCAGAACCCGCCAGCCATTGGTCGCGAGGCTGTAAAGTCCGCCGTTGTTGGGATTGTTGTTGATGTTGTTCACCAGCTCGCCGCCCCAGACGAACATCTCGGAGCCGGTCCACACGTTGCGCTGGCGGTTGCGGGCCTGCGGCTCGTTGACCGTGCCCATGGGCGACCAGGTGTTCGCGACCGGATCGTAAAGCCTGCCATCTGCGTATGGATTGCCATCATGACCGCCCCAGAAAATTCCCTTCGTGCCGGTCCAGATGAAGTTGACCTCATTCCGTCGCGTTGGCGCTCCGACGGTGGAAATGGGAGTCCAGGAGTTCAGCGCGGGGTCAAAGGACGCGCCGTCCGTGGCGTAACCGCCGGCGGTAGCAACACCCGAATACATGATCCACTTGCTGCCCGTCCAAATCGTCGCGGCCTCCCGATGATCCGAAGAACCGACGCTAAACATCCGGCCCACCGGGGCGTTGGGCGTGTCCTTCGTGGCGCGGATGGTCCACTTGGGGCCGTCGAAGTTCGCGCGGCCGATGTTCACGTAGCCCATGTTGTGCAGCACGGGGTCGAGCTTCTTGGCGGAGACGATGACGCCGCCGTTGGGCACGCCGCCGGCCTGCGCGGCGAGGGCGAGCGCGGCGTCCGGCGCGAGCTTCGCGGCGGTGACGGCCTGGTTCGCCACGAGCGACGCGGCGATGGAGTTGGAGGCGAACTTCGCGCCCGTCACCGTGGCATCCGCGAGGCGCGAGGCATCGAAGGTGCCGGTGACGTTCGCCGCCTGCACGGGCACGCCAGTGAGGCCGGAGCCGTTGCCGATGAGCGTGGTGGCCTTCGCGGTGCCGCCCACGTCGAGCGTCGCGCCGGGCGCGCCGGGCGTGTTCACGCCGACCGCGCCGGGCGCGGTGTTGAAGACGGGCTGACCGGCGTTGTTGAGCAGGTTGGCCGTGGTGCGCGCGAGGTGCGCGAACGGCGAGGACAGGAACTGCATGCGCGGCGCAATCTCCGCGCCCTGCCCGACGACGGTGACGCCGAGGTAGCGGTCCGAGGCGTCCGCGCCGAGGAAGAGGCCGGCGAGGTTGTTGGTGAAGAACTCGCCCGCGACGCCGGTGGCATTGCCCGCGCCGAGCAGCGCATTGAAGAAGCCGCGCGTGACCTTCACGGTCTGTTTCTCGGCCCAGATGAGGTCGCCCGCCGTGGTGCCGGCGGCGGTGCGCCAAAGACGGAACTGAACTTGCACGTTCGTCGTCGCCGTCTGCCCGAGCGGCACGCCGGCGGCATCAGTGAGGTGGCCCTGGAAGGTGAGCCGACCCGGTGGGTATTGGTCAGCGGCGGAGGTGGGGAGGGTGAGGACGAGGAACGCGGCGAGGAGCGCGGCCTTCAGGCCGCAGAAGGCATGGAGTGGCAGGAGATGTCCGAACACAATACCAGGAGCGTCCATCTCTGCGGCCTGAAAGCCGCGCTCCGAGGGTAGGGCCGACCTGTGGTCGGCCTGGTCGGTCCATTCAGATTGACGAGGCCGCGCGCAGCGCGGCCCTACCACGCTGGCGAAGGAGAAGAATTGCGTTTCCATAGGTCGGTGAGAGTTCGCGCGGTTCATGCGTCAGGGCAGGCTCAGGTGCGAGATGGGGCTGATGCGGTTGAGCTGGAAGGTGCCGCGCGTGGAGACGGTGCGCGTCTCGTTCGTCGGCGTGCCGCCGAGCACGTAGGCGCGCCCGGTGAAGGTGATGTCCTCCTCGAAGGTGCCCTCGACGCGCGTGCTGCCGCCCGTGAGGCTGGTGTAGGTGGCCGGCGGCGTGGTGAAGTTGAGAATCATCCTCCGCGACACGCCGAAGGACTCGACGCCCACGGGCTGCACGGCGCTGAAGAGCGCGTTCAGGTTGTCGTGGTCGGGATGGTAGGTGTGGACGAATGGGTTCGAGGCATGGTCGTTGTAGTTGAGCGAGACGACGTTGGTCAGGCTGCTGCCGGTCTGGAACTGGCCGGTGAACGTCCACGGCGTGTTCGCTGGCGACCACGGCAGGTGCGCGGCGCTGATGCGGCGGGCCTTGTCGAGCTGTTTGGGGTCGAGCTGCGACTCGCGGAGGCAGAGGATGGAGTTCGTGTTCACGTCCCAGCCGGCGAAGACGCGCTGGAGCAGGCGCACGGTGTTGTTCGTGTCGCTGTGGACGATGAGGCGGAGGTTCATCGGCGAGCGGACCGGCCCCCACGACGTGTCAAGGTTCGTGACCACGAAAGCCGCGCCGGCCGCGGAAAGCGGGGCGGTGACCGGGTTGCCGGAGGCGTCGCGCTGGTAGGCCTTAAGATAATGGCGGACCTGGTCCACGTTGGCATTGCCCACCCAGAGGCCGCGGTTCGAGGTCTTCAGCGCGGTGACCGGCAGCTCGATGTGCGTGTAGCCCAGCGAGTCGTTGAGGCGGAAGATGCCAGCGTAGAGATCATCGGGCTGGCCGGGCGCGTTGGTGATGGCGGCGCGATTGAGGCCGATGACGAGTTCCGCGTCCGAGCCGGGCGTGCCGGCGGGCGCAAGCGTGATGACCTGCGGCGTGGAGAAGTTGGTGTAGGCGTAGGTGTTGTTCGTGGCGTTGTAAGGGCCGCGCAGGAGCAGCGGCGCGAGGCCGACGATCGTGGTCATGTCCGGCGGCGGCGTGGCGGAGGCGACGAGCGAGTTGGTCACGCGGATGGTCCCGGCAGTGAGGTTGCGCACACGCAGGCTGTATTGGCCGAGGTCGGTGTTGAAGTGGATGCCGTCGGGGTTCTGCGGGAAGATTTGCAGCGGGCCAAAGTAATTGTTGTAAAGGTTGTTCGCCCGAATCCAGAAGGCCTGCCCGCGCTTGAGCGGCGTGGAGAAGAGCGCGAACAACTGCGCGGTCACAGGCGGCGCGCCGGCCAGTTCGTTGCCGGGGTAGTGGAAGAACTCGGCCTGGCTCTGAAACGCGGGCACGGGGCTGAAGAACGTGTCCACCACCGGCGGGCTGCTGGGCGGCGTGGGCAGGCCGATGAAGTTGACGCCCTGCGCGGTCCACGAGTAGCGCGGCGGGATGGGCCGGCCCACGATGTTCCAGGTGTAGTTCGCGCCGCTGCTGTTGCGGACGAGGTAGGCGGCGTTGGCGAAGAGGCGGGTGAGCGTGCCGGTGAGCGCGGGCGTGCGATTCCAGGTGGCCCAGTCGTTGTTCACCACGGAAGGTTGTTGCGGGTTGTTGATGAAG
>JBEBFV010000470.1:0-4985 GCA_040081795.1 Limisphaerales bacterium
GCTGCGCCGAGCGGAAATTGTGCAGCACATGGGCGGCGATCTCCTTGATGGAGCGCTGCTCGGTGCTCACCAGCACATCGGCCTGCTTGTAAGCGGCCTCGCGCGTGGCGAGCAGCGCGCGGATCTTCGCCAGCGGGTCGGGAGCCTGGAGCAACGGCCGGTGCGTCTGGTGTTTCGTGCGCTGGTAAATCGTCTCCGGCGTGGCCCACAGGCAGACCACGAACGAATGCACCTTCAGGCTGGCGAGGTTGGCCGGATCCACGACCAGCCCGCCGCCGGTGGAGATGACCTTGCCGCTCCAGCCCGCCATCTCCGCCACGAGGTCGCACTCGAACTTGCGGAACGCCGCCTCGCCGTGCTGCGCGAAAATCTCGGGGATCTTCACGCCCGTCCGGCTCTCGATGACCTCGTCCGTGTCCACGAACTCGAACTGCAACTCAGCCGCCACCAGCCGGCCCACGGACGATTTGCCCACGCCCATGAAGCCAGCCAGCGCGATGTTGCGAATCTGGCGCGGCACGCTCATGCGCGCGAGCATGCCGCAAGAGTCTCGTCCAGGCACGAAGTTTCAGCCCCGGCTCCCGGCTCCGCCCATGAACATTTTCCCTCCCTTCGGTTGCGGAACGCAGGGCGGTTTGCTACGAGTGGCGCATGAGATTGTCCTTCGTGCTGGTGCTTGCCACCGCGCTCGCTCTCGGCTCCGCACAGGAAACGAAGAAACCCGGCGAACCGCCCACGCCTTTCCCGCGCAAGGGCAAATACGGCTATCGCGACAAGGACGGCGAGTTCGTGATCCAGCCGCAGTTCGACTACGCGGGCGAGTTCAGCGAGGGGCTGGCAGTCGTGGGGGTGGGCAAGTTCCCCGGGACCAAATGGGGCTACATCAATCTTCAGGGGCAGGTGGTCATCCCAGCGCAGTTCGACGGTGCGCATGACTTCTCCGAGGGCATGGCGGCGGTGGGCATTGGCGGCAAGCTCGGCTACATAGACCGCACGGGAAAGCTGGCCGTCCCGCCGCAGTTCGACGAGGCGCAGAAATTCAACGGCGGCCGGGCTCGCGTGCGGATCATCAAGACCGGCTACGGCTACATCAACAAGGCCGGCGAGTTCGTGGTGCCGCTGCAACTCTGAACCTGCCAGTTCCACCTTTACAGCCACCCGCGCCCGGCTACTCTGCGCCGCACAACTTCTACGATCTATGCGTATCTCAATGATGTTCGCTTTGACGGTTACGGCAGCAGTCCTCACCGGCTGCGGCGCCGTGGAGCGCAAGCTGGGCCGCGGCATGAACAACGCCACCGAGATTTTCCGCATGGGCGAGATGCGCCGCTCCATTGAGCAGGCCGGCCTTTGGGAGGGACCCGACGCGGCGTTTTCCACCGGCTTGGTGCGCGGCATGGGCCGCACGATGGCCCGCACGGCCATCGGCTTCAGCGAGGTATTCTCAGCGCCCTTTCCCCCATACGACCCGTATTTCTTCCCCGAGAAATGGTTCCGCGACCCGACCAACAAGCTGCGCGCCGAACCGTTCGCGACCATCTCCCCATATCCGGACGCCTACCAGCCGCGCCTGTTTAACGACACCATCTTCCACACGGACTCGCGCATTGGTTTCGCCGGCGGCGAGATCATGCCCATCGTCCCGGGCAGCCGCTTCCGGGTGTTTGAGTATTAAGCAAACCCTCCTTCCTTCGCGCTGGCACGAGAGTGCTGGCGCGTTTTTGCTTTGAGCACCGTCGTCCGCCAGTCGCCTTGCAAGGTCAACCTTCTGCTCAACATCCTCCGCAGGCGCGAGGACGGCTTCCACGAGCTGGAGACCGTCATGCAGCCGGTGCAGCTCTGCGACCGGCTGGAAGCTGCCAAGGCACCCGTCGGCATCACGCTCTCGTGCAGCAACGCCGCGCTGCCGGTGGACGCAACCAATCTCGTCCACAAGGCCGCGACTGCCTTCCTCAAGGCCACCAGCATCACCGACGGCGTCAGCATCCACCTTGAGAAGAACATTCCCCTCGCCGCCGGTCTGGGCGGGGGCAGCGGCAACGCGGCACACACGCTCGGCGCGCTCAACGAGCTGTTCGACCTGCCACTCAGTTCAGCGAAGCTCAACGAGCTGGCCGCCGCGCTCGGCTCCGACGTGCCTTTCTTCCTCCAATCCCGCCCGGCGCTCGCCCACGGTCGCGGCGAAATCGTCGAGCCGCTCGCGCCCTTCCAGGTCTTTCGCGGCGCGCACATTCTCCTCATCCATCCCGGCTTCGGCATCTCGACGGCCTGGGCCTACCAGTCCCTCGCGAAGTTCCCCGACGCGCTGATCGGGAAGGCCGGCCGCGCGCAGCACCTCATCGGCCTGCTCCAGGGCGCGGACCTCGGAGCTGCCGGCCGCGCCTTCTACAACTCCCTCGAAGCACCCGCGCTGCCGAAGCACCCGCTGCTCGCGCTCTACCAGGAATTCCTCCGGGCCAGCGGCGCGCCCGCCGTGCTCATGTCCGGCAGTGGCTCGACGACCTTTGCCATCGCCCCGACGCGTGAGGCCGTTGAGCGGCTCCGCGAGCGCTTCCAGTCCAAGTTCGGCCCCAGCGCGTGGACAGCGGTGGCCGCGCTCTGACTTCCTGCTCTCTTCCGGCAAGTGGGGAGGCGCAGGAGCGGGATTAGGTTTACGAGCAGGAGTTGAGGCGACTCCACTCTCGACATCCGCCCGCTGCCGCCCAAACTTTTCCTCCCATGTCGCACGCCGACTTTGTCCACCTGCACCTGCACACGGAGTATTCGCTCTTGGATGGCGCGTGCCGTTTGGACAAGCTCGCCCAGCGCGCGCATGACCTGAAGTTCCACTCGATGGCCATCACGGACCACGGCGTGCTCTACGGCGCGGTGGACTTCTACAAGACCGTCCGCGAGAAGGGCATCAAGCCCATCATCGGCTGCGAGGTCTATGTGGCGCACGGCAGCCGCTTCGAGAAAAAGGCCGGCTCCGGCGGCGGCGGGGGCAAGGAAGTTTACCAGCACCTGCTCCTGCTCGCGAAGGACGAGGCTGGCTACCAGAACCTCGTCAAGCTCGTCACCGCCGCGCATCTCGAAGGCTTTTACTACAAGCCGCGCGTGGACAAGGAACTCCTCACCGCGCACCACGACGGTCTCATCGCGCTCTCGGGCTGTCTCGCCAGCGAGATTTGCCAGCACCTCATCCACGACCAGGTGGACAAGGCGCGCGAGTCCGTGGACTGGTTCAAGCAGACGTTCGGCGCGGAGAACTTTTACCTCGAACTCCAGAACCACGGCATCCCTGAGCAGGCGAAGGTGAACCGCCACCTCATCCCGTGGGCCAAGGAGTTCGGCCTCAAGCTGGTCGCGACCAACGACGTTCACTACGTCGAGAAAGGCCACTCCGCCGCGCACGACTGCCTCGTGTGCATCGGTCGCCAAATCGCGGTGAGCGACACGAAGCCGCGCTACGTCCCCGGCCAGTTCTATTTGCGGAGCGCGGAGGAGATGAAGGCGCTCTTCGCCGAGGTGCCCGAGTCGGTGACGAACACGCTTGAGGTCGCGGAGAAGTGCAACGTGGAGTTCGACTTCAAGACGCTGCACTACCCGGTCTTCCACCCGCCGGAGACGTTCACGCGCGAAGGCTATCTGCGGAAGCTGCTGGGCGAGGGCCTGGGCCGCCGCTACACGCTCGACGTGAAGGCGGTGGGGAAGGAGTTCGTGGTCGAGGGGATTCGGGAGCCGAGGAAGCTGCCGACCTTGAGCAGTGATCAGTGTTCAGTAACCAGTAATCAGTCAGGTGATGGAGCTGCGGTTCCCCCACTGAATACTGAACACTGTTCACTGATTACTTCCCCTCCCATCGCCGCCGCCATCAAGCTCGTCCTCGACCGCCTCCACCTCGAACTCGCCGTCATCGAGAAGACCGGGTTCATTGACTACTTCCTCATCACCGCCGATTTCGTCGCGAAGGGCCGCGAGATGGGTGTGGCGTGTGTGGCGCGCGGTTCCGCCGCCGGCTCGATTGTCACCTACCTGCTGGACATCGCGAACGTTGACCCGATCCGTTACAACCTCCTCTTCGAGCGCTTCCTCAACCCCGAGCGCGTCAACCCGCCGGACATTGACATTGATTTCGCCGACGACCGGCGCAGCGACGTCATCGAGTATGTGCGGCAGAAATATGGCCGCGAGTCCGTCGCGCAAATCATCACCTTCGGCACGATGGGCGCGAAGTCCGTCATCCGCGACGTGGGCCGCGTGATGGGCCTGAGCTACGGCGAGTGCGACCGGCTCGCGAAGATGGTGCCCGTGGACTTGAAGATGTCGCTGGAGAAGGCGCTCAAGCAGTCGGCGGAACTCAAGACCGCCTACGAGACCGAGGAGTCCACGCGCGAGCTGCTGGACAACGCCTTCGTGCTCGAGGACATCGCGCGTAACTCCAGCGTCCACGCCGCCGGCGTCGTCATTGGCGACCAGTCGCTCGTGAACCTCCTGCCGCTCAAGCAGGACGAGGACGGCACCATCGTCACGCAATACCCGATGGGTCCGGTCGGCGACCTGGGCTTGCTGAAGCTGGACTTCCTCGGACTCAAGACGCTCACCGTCATCCGCAATGTCTGCGACATGGTGAAGCAGACGCAGGGCATCACCATCGCGGTGGACGATCTGCCGCTCGACAACACGAAAGCCTACGACCTGCTCAACAAGGGCAACACCGTCGGCATCTTCCAGTTGGAATCTGGCGGCATGAGGGACCTCTGCCGGAAGTTCCAAATCAGTTCCGTCGAGCACATCACCGCGCTCGTGGCGCTCTACCGCCCCGGCCCGATGGACCTGATTCCCGACTTCATCAAGCGCCGACATGGCGAGGTCGCCATCGAGTATGAGCACCCGCTCTTGGAAGGGATTTCCAAGGAAACCTATGGCGTGCTCATCTATCAGGAGCAGGTGATGCAGGCCGCGCAAATCCTCGCCGGCTACACGCTCGGCGGCGCGGACCTGCT
>JBEBFV010000471.1:0-4976 GCA_040081795.1 Limisphaerales bacterium
GGAGCGGCAGTCTAGTGGCCGGCACCCTCCCGTCAACCGTCAAAACCGGCCTGTGTGAGCGCTTCCTGCGCCTTTCACCCGCTGAAAAACTCCTGCGCAGCCCGGCCGAGCGGGCAGACTAAAAACCCTTGGCCAGTGGCAGATAGCTCAAGACAGTGGTGGAGTCGCCGGGGCGTCCGGCCTCGTAGAGCCGGGTGATTTCGGCGGCGTCAAGAGCGTCGGCCAGCAGCGAGAACTCATCCATCCGCCCGTCGAAGCTGCGCATGTAGTCGTCGCCGGGCTGGGGGTTGAACCAAAACCATTTTGGCTCCGCAGGATTGATGGTCCAGTTGCCAAGCTCGCATGTGCCGGGGCGCAGTGGCTTGGGGAAGATGGCCGGCGCGCTGGCCACGAGCTGCCCGTCGCAGTAGTGCGTCACGGTGCCTGCGTTGCCATCCACGACGGTTGCCAGCATCACCCACGCTCCGAGTGATTCCGGGCGTACGGCGGGCGCGCTCACGACGTGACGCCAGCCGTTCGGGGCGGACTCGTCGGCCGTGTGGATGCCCAGGCCGATGCGGCCATCCTGCTGGAGATACCAGTGGATGGCCCCGCGCTGGATGCTGTCCGACATGAGGAGCGCGTGCTGTTTTTGGGCCAGGCTGTCCACGCGCACCCATGCCAGGAGCGTGAGCGACTCGTGGCCGCCGGACACGCTGAAGCGCAGGCGGTCGTCGGTGCGCTTGAATTCCAGCGCGAGCTTGCCGGGCCAGCGGCCGTATTCCCAGTCGCACCCGATGACGCTGGCGGCGGTGCGCTGCGGCGCGTTGGTGACGCGGTTGTCGAGGAAGCGCTGCCAGGTGCCCTCCGGCTCGAAGTCCAGATGCACGAGCGCGTTGGCATGCTGGCTGAACTTCCCGCTGGCCTTGCGCCACGTGGCGACGCGGACGCGGATGTTTTCCGCCGTGCGGCGGGCCAGCTCTTGTTCGTTTAGAAAAGCGCCGGGGTTCGACTGGATCGCGTAGGCCTGTCCGTCCTGGATGCGGACGGACTGGTTCTCCCGGAGCGATTGGGAAATGCCACCGCTGCGGGCGAGGTTCAGGTCCACCGCGCCGACAAAGACATGGACTTCCGGCGCGCCGCCCTGCGCCGGGACGCTGCACGCGAACTCAGTGCCCCGGTCCACGACCACCATCCCCGGAGTCGTGATGGTGAAGCCCTTGGCCGGCTCAGGAACGTGCGCGCGCAACCGGCCGGAGCGCAGCTCCGCGTTGCTCTCGGAAATCAGTTGGAACTCTGCCGGGCCTTCCAGCACCACACGCGCGCCCCGGGCGAACTCGATTTGCACCGCGCCGCTGGCCAGGCGCAGCCAGCCGGCCGGCAGAGTCTGCCCAGCCTGGCGTGACTCGGTGGGGTTGATCCAGACCGCGTCGGCGGTGCTGGCGAGCAGGGCGATGCCGCCGCGAACTTGCGTCGCTGCCACCGGCACTCGAGCGGCGCGATCGTTGAGGAAGTGCTGTCCGCCCAATGCCAGCAGGGAGACTGCAAGCGCCGCAAACACCCAGCGACGCCGGTTGCCGCCCGCCAACGCGCGCCACCGGCTTGGCCCGGCCTGTTGCACGTCACGGAAATCAGCCGACATCCGGCCCCACTCCGCCTCGCCCCATTGGCGCAGCAACGCGTGCCAGCGGGCTGTCTCCCAGAAGGCTTCACGCGCGCGCGCCGAGGCCAGGAGCATCTGCTCAAGCTCCGCCCGTTCCGTGCCGGAGAGCATCTGGTCGAAGTAGCGTTGCAGCAGCAATGGGAGGCGGTCCTGGTCCATCGCTCAGGGGGTTTGCGCGGCGAGTCGCTGTTGCACGCACGTTCGCAGCGCCACACGTGCCCGCGAGAGCGCGACGTGGACGGCCTCGACGGTCCATCCCATGCGCCGCGCGATCTCCGGCGGCTTGTGCGCCTGCTGGTAGCGAAGCTCAACCGCCTGCCGGGCCTTGGGTGCGAGTTCATGGAGGCACGCCGCGAGCTGGCGCAACTGCTCCTCCGCGAGCCAGTCCTCCGAGGCGTCCGTTGCGCAGAGCGCCTCAAGGACATCGTCCGAGAGCCGTTGCTCGGCGGCGGGTTTCTTCTGGAGGGCCTGCAGCACCTTGTAGCGGGCGATGGTCCATGTCCACGCGCGGAAGTTGGACCCGCGCCGAAACTCCCCCGCCTTGGCCGTCACCACCAGGAACGTCTCCTGCACCACGTCATCCACCAGCGAGTAGTCGCTGACCAGCGAGAGCACGAAGCCGCGCAGCGCGGGCAGATGCTGCACGAACAGCCCCTGCACGAGCGCCTGTTGATCTGGATCAGGAGTTGCAGCGCTGGCCATCGGAACGTCATCCGACCGCAACGGGCATTCTTAGCAAAGCAAATTCCCGCCGAAGCTTCGTGGTTTGCTAAGTTTCCGTCGCAAGCGCCGATGAACCATCAAATTGACCATGCAAACCAACGCACCCCAACAGCAAAGCCAAAAACGGCGTTCAGCATTCACCCTCATTGAACTGCTCGTGGTCATCGCCATCATCGCCATCCTTGCGGGTATGCTGCTGCCGGCGCTGGCCAAGGCGAAGGAAAAGGCCAAGACAGCGACCTGTGTAAATAATCAGAAGCAGATACTGATTAGCTGGATCACTCTAGCCACGGATTTTGCAGGTCGGTTTCCTTGGGAAATACCCGTCGCGATAGAAGCCGATTACGGGCGGCAGGAGATGACAGTGGGTGCCAACACAAACAACCAAGCGCGCATGGTGGACATTTACCGGCGAATCAGTAACAGCGTTCCAACGAAAATGATCGTCTGTCCGGCTGACAAGAACAGCCTGACCTCTCCCAACACTCGGCCAGCAGCCCCCGACTGGGCGGGGACCATCACTCAGGGCAACGTCTCCTACTTCATCGGGATGAGTTCGCAAAACTACCCGGGTTCATTCCTATCAGGAGATCGGCATCGGGTTCAGATTAACAACCAAAACAGCATCAACGGATATAAGGATTTGGATCGCTACATTCCGCCTCGTTCCACACCCGTGAACATCGAATGGAGCGACCCGCTCGGACATCGCGGAAGAGTTGGCAACATCGGGTTGGTTGATGGCAGCGTGTCAGCTGTAAAGACAGAGAAATTGGGCGCGGCCATCGCTGGAACCGGCGATCCCAACGGGAACATAGTCTGGGGGCCTTAGCGGCCCGCCTGTGCACCACTGTTGCGACAAGCGGGCGGGTTTTGTCCGCTTTCGATTTCAGCCATGCCTTTGAAGCCACTCACGCTTGCGGTCGCCGTGTTCGGAGTCACATCTGCCCACGCCCAATATCCAAGCGTCCCCAAAGCCATCGCTGAGGAGGCCGCCGCGAAACAAGCTGCCGCCGACCAGCGCTCTGACGAAGCCTTTGCCCGCGCGCTCCCCGTCATCCGCGAGTGGGCCGCGAAGGGCAAACCCTACCTCCCCGGCGCCGCCGAGCCGAAGGACTTGCCGCAGGCCAAAATCCCCGCCTTCCCCGGCGCGTGGGGCGGTGGGATGTATTCCTTCGGCGGACGCGGCGGGAAAGTCTTCGTCGTCACCAGCCTCGCCGACCGCGGCCCGGGCACCTTCCGCGAGGCGTGCGAGGCCGGTGGCCCGCGCACCATTGTCTTCAACGTCGCCGGCCTCATCCGCCTCACCGAGCGCATCCGCATCCGCGCGCCTTACGTGACCATTGACGGCGGCTCCGCACCCGGCGACGGCGTCTGCATCGCCGGCGACACCGTCGAGCTGGAGTCGCACGACATCGTCATCCGCCACCTGCGCTTCAGGCGCGGCGAGACATGGGTGGGCGACCGCAACGACTCCATCGGCGGCAACCCGACCGGCAACATCATGATTGACCACGTCTCCGCGAGCTGGGGTCTCGACGAGAACATGTCCATGTATCGCCACATGTATCAGCCGCCCGACGGCAGCAAGGAGCTGAAACTCCCGACCGTCAACATCACCATCCAAAACTCCATCTTCAGCGAGGGGCTGAACACCTACCACCACGCGTTCGGCAGCACGATTGGCGGGCTGAACAGCACCTTCCATCACAACCTCTGGGCCTGTAATACCGGCCGCAATCCCAGCGTGGGCATGTATGGCGACTTCACCTTCGCCAACAACGTCCTCTTCAACTGGGTCCACCGCACCGTGGACGGCGGCGACCACCGCAGCGAGTTCAACATCATCAACAACTACCTCAAGCCCGGCCCCGCCACGCCGAAGGGCCAGCCCATCGCCCATCGCCTGCTCAAGCCCGAGTCCGAGCGCAGCAAGACCGTCTTCGACAACTTCGGCAAAGCCTACGTCACCGGCAACGTCGTCGCGGGCAACGACCGCGTGACCAAGGACAACTGGGACGGCGGCGTGCAACCCGGCTCGAAAGCCCCCGTCGCCGAAGTGCTGCCGAGCATTCGCCTCGCGAAACCCGTCGCCCACGCGCCGTTGCAAATCCAGACCGCACAAGACGCCTTCACCACCGTCCTCGCAAACGCCGGAGCCACGCTTCCGCGCCGTGACGCCGTGGACGAACGTATCGTCCGCACCGTCCGCACCGGCGAAGTGACGGCCAAGCCCGGCGACCTCACTGCGCTTGAAACGGACTTGGCCCGCTACGGCTACCAGAAGAACACCGTCGCCGAACTCACCCGGCTCATCCCGCTCGGCATCATCACGCACCCCTCGCAAGTCGGCGGCCACCCCGAATACCAAGGCGCGCCGCACGCCGACGCCGACCGCGATGGCCTGCCCGACGCGTGGGAAAAGCAGCACGGCTTCAACCCCGCGAACGCCGCCGACGCCACGCAAGACGCCGACGCCGACGGCTACACGAACCTCGAGGAGTTCCTCAACGGCACCGACCCGCGCCAGCCCGTGGACTACACGAAGCTGTCGAACAACCGCCCGTGACGGGGACACTCCTGTCCCCGGCCCCGCGCGTGAAAACCACCC
>JBEBFV010000075.1:0-17833 GCA_040081795.1 Limisphaerales bacterium
CCTCGCCGGGGCCGCCGCAGTGCGCGGCCCAAAGCACCGTGCCGGCGGGGCTGACTTTCGCGACGAAAATGTCATCGCCGCCCGCGCTCACGAGGTTCGTGGTGCCGAGGGCGAGCGTGCCGGTGAAGAAACCGGCGAGATACGAGTTGCCTGCCGCGTCGCGGGCGAGCGCTTGCACTGAATCCGCGCCCGTGCCGCCGAGCCGCACGGCGGCGGTGAAGGGCAGGGGATTGGAACTCGGCGTCACGGTGACCACGGCGGGGGTGCTGGCGATGGAGCCGAAGGCGTGGGTGACGAGCACGTCGTAGGTGCCGGCGGCGTTGGTGCTGGCGTTGACGATGGTGTAGGCGGCGTTGGTCGCGCCCGCGAGGTTGGTGCCGTTCAAGCGCCACTGGTAAGTCACCCCGCCCGTCCCTGTGGCCCCAATGGTGAACGTGCTGTTCTTTCCCGCCAGCACATTGCCGCCGATGGGCTGCTGGCTGATGACGGGCGGCGTGGAAGTGATTCGCGCGTGGAAGACGTCGCGCTGCCCCAAGCTGCTCAACGGGATGGCGTCCAGCGCCAAGTTGCCGAGGAATTCCCCAGAGACGAGTAACCCGACAGTGGAGTCCGTCGCGATTTCAGTGCCGGTGATGTTCTGCCCGTTGCTGCTGCTGCGGACCCACCGCTGAATTCCGTTTGCATCGTAATGAACGACGAACAGGTCGGAAGCCCCGGAACTCGCCAAGGGCGTCGCACTGAACGTGGCCGCGTTGTTATAGGTGCCAGCCACGAACACCTTGCCCTGCGGGTCAACGCTCACCGAGGAGGCTCCGTCGGTGCCGCCACCGCCCGCCTGGCGCGCCCAAAGCACGTTGCCCGCAGGGTCGAGCTTTGCAGTGAACACGTCCGCACCGCCGATGTTGTTCAGCGTGTTTGTGCCGAAGGCGACGGAGCCACGGAAGTTGCCGGCGACATGCACGCTGCCATCCGGCCCAAGGTCCAGCGCGCCGATGGCATCGCTTGCACCTGCACCAAACTGCTGCACCCATTGTGTTACGCCTGCTGAACTCAACTTCAACACGTAGGCGTCATCCGATCCAGCGCTCGACAAGAACGGCGTGACGAACTGGATCGTGCCTTGGAATGAACCCGCGACGTAAACGTTCGTCGCGCCATCCAGCCTGATCTTTCTTGCGGTGGGCGTGCCGGTGCCGCTGAGGGCCGATGCCCAGACGAGCGCGCCGGTCGGGCCATACTTCGCGACGAAGCCGTTGCCAGATGCCGAGCCACTGACGAACTGGATGCCGCCCAAATCCGTCGTCCCGTTGAACTCACCGGAGACGTAGGCGTTCCCAGCAGCGTCGGCTGCCACGGCGTAGGCGGAGTCGTCTCCAGCGCCGCCTGCCTTGCGCGCCCAGATCAGGTTTCCGTTGCTGTCGTAGCGCGCGAGGAACAGGTCGCCGACGCCGGACGCGGTGAGGTTCGTGGTGCCGAAGTTCGCCGTGTTTTGGAAGCGGCCGCAGAAGAAGACATCGCCATTCGCAACCGCAGCCACGCCGAAGCCGGACTCGTCCCCGGTGCCGCCGACCTTTCGCGCCCAGAGGACGGTGCCGCTGGCGCTGACCTTCGCAATGTAGGCGTCATAGAGGCCGGACGAGACGAGGACATTGGTGCCGATGGTCGTTGTTCCTTGGAAAGAGCCGGACAGATACGTGTTGTCCGCCGCATCGCGCGATTGGAAGAGGAGCGAGTCGTCCTGAGTGCCACCGGCTGAGAGCGCTCGCTGAAACTCCGGCGGCAAGTCCAGCGGGGTGATGCGGATGTTGCGGAACTGCACGGAGGAGCCGTTGTCCTGCAAGACGACGGGGCCGGGCGTGGGGCCTTCCGCCACGCC
Source organism: Limisphaerales bacterium (assembly GCA_040081795.1). Taxonomy (GTDB): domain Bacteria; phylum Verrucomicrobiota; class Verrucomicrobiia; order Limisphaerales; family SXTU01; genus SXTU01. The sequence continues at coordinate 1,877 of JBEBFV010000075.1, forward strand.
GCCGGTGGTCGGGCCGGTGACGATCGTCTCGTTCTGCACGGTCACGCCGTTGAGCACGACGGTGACGCGGGCGTTGGCGACCTTCGTGTTCCCGTTCCATTGGGCCTGGTGGAAGGTGATGTCGTAGGTCTGCCACTGGCCAGCGGGCAGGGCGGCGTTGACGCTGGCCGGGGTCTGGTTCCAAACCGCGCCGATGTCGTTGCCGCCCGGCACGGCGACGCCGAAGGAGTTGAAGATTTGAATCTCGTAACGGTTCTGGAGGTAGATGCCGCTGTTGCCATTCCCGGCGTCCGTGGGGCTGGGGCAGCGGAACTCCGCGTGCAGGATGAAGTCGCCGAAGTTCTGCGTGCTCTGGATGCTCCCCGTGCTGGGGACGACGAGGAGGGTGTTCGACCCGGTGAGCGTCCACAGCACCGCGCCGCCGCCGACACGGATGAAGTTGCCCACGTCGCTGTTGGTCGCGAAGAGCGTCTTGGCCTCGCCCTGCCCGAGCACGTTCAACGTCGCGGCCGCGCTGGTCACGGCCACGCTGTCGAGCTGCGTGATGCGCACATCGTAGCTGCCCTCGTGGACGGAGTAGGCGGCGGGAACGGTGAGGGCGAAATTCGTCTGGCCGGGGACGTTGGTGCCGTTCAAGCGCCACTGATAGGCGAGAGGCGCGTAGCCAGCGGCGGCGACCCCAAGTGTCGCAGGCGCGCCCTGATCCACGGTGAGGGCTTGCGGCTGCACAAGGATGGTGGGCGCGGCGGGTCGGGCCTTGCCTGCGGTGCCGGCGGCGACGATGGCTTGAATCTCCGTAGGCGCGAGGGCGCGGTTGTAAATGCTCAACTCATCAATGAGGCCGTTCAGGACACTGCCGACGTTCACACCGCTGGGCCGATAGCCGGCGAGCATATCGTCCCGCGTATAGATGACCGGATTTCCAGGCAGGTTGGTCGAGCCGACGAGCGTGCCGTCCAGGTAGATGTTTAGCGCGCCATTGGTCTGCGAGTAGGTCATGGCCACGTGCTGCCATTGGAGGAGCCTGAGCAGGTTCAGCGGCGTGCTGAAGGAGTTGTTCACGCCATTGGTGGAGATGAGGTTGACGTAGATTGAGCCGGGGGAACTTGGCAGCCCGACGGTGGTGTTGATCCAGAAGTGGCTGCGGATGCCGGCCTGTGGTGCTGGGAATCCGGGCGGAACGAAGCCGCTGAGGTCATGCCATTCCACCAGCGGCTGCATGGCCTGCACGTCGCGGGGCTGCAACCAAAGCTCGATTGTGAAGCCCGGGCCGGCCCCGACGTTCAACGCTGGTGACTCCGGCACGCGGAAGACGCTGTTGCTGCCATTGTAGTTCAGGGCCTGCTGCACCTCGCCGGAGCCGAAGGTCAGGTTGGTGGTCAGCGCATGGTTGGTCCACGCGTAGTCCACCGCGAAGCCGTCCCCCGCCCACCAGCCGACGAGGCCCGAGGGCACTGGCACGGGGCCGCCTACAGCTGCGATCTTGCTTATGAAGAACTCACGGTCGCCAAACTGGCTGGGTGGCAGGCTGAGGGCATCGAAGGTTGTGTTGGTAAAATAACTGCCGACCAGGAAGGCATTGCCCGCGCCGTCCGCCGCGATGCCCGACGCGAATTCATCGGTCGTGCCGCCTGCGCGCTTGGCCCATTGCACATTGCCGGCGGCGTCATACTTCGTGACGAAGGTGTCGAGCAGTCCGGCATTTGTCAGCGCGTTCCCGCCGAACGAAGTGCCTACGTTGAAATGGCCGCTGATGAAGATGTTCTCCTGTGAGTCCACGGAAAGCCCGGCGGCCGTGATGGAGTTGCCGGTGGTGGCCGCCTGCCTGGCCCAAACCGGGCCGCCTGTGTTGTCGAACTTGGCCAGGAAAACTTCCCCATTCGGTGGTGCGGTGATCGTGTTCGGGCCGAGCGTCTGTGTGCCGCCGAACCGTCCGGTAAGGTAGCAGGTGCCGTCGGCACGCACTGCGATGCCAGCGGGAGTGATGCGCGGATAGGTGCGAATCCAAACCACCGCACCGGCGGGTGAGACCTTGGCGATGTAACCGTCCGTGAACGCTCCGCCCGCAGTGTAGGTGACGGTGTTGGTGCCGAACTGGATGGTGCCGGTGAAGCTGCCCACGACGTAGGCGTTGCCTGCGGCGTCGGTGCCGATGCCTGTGGTCGTTGTGTTGTTGTTCACACCGCCGTAGCTGAAGGCCCACTGGACCGTGCCGCTGGGATTGTATTTGGCGACGAAGCCGTTGAAGGCGCTGTTGATAACGCTGCGGTTGGTGACGGTGATGGTGTCGAAGACGGCGGAGTTAAACGTGGGGCCGCCCATCAGGTCACCCGCGACAAACAAGTTCCCCGAGGCATCCGTCGCCACCGCGTTGGCCTTGTCATCTCCGCCGCCGCCGAAGCCCTTTATCCACTGGCGCACACCGTTGGTGTCGAACTTGACGGCGAAACCTTCATCGCCGCCCTGCCCGAAAATCTGGCTGACACCGAGTTGATAAGCGCCCTCGAACCAACCGCAGCCATACACGTTGCCGGCAGCGTCCACAGTGATGCCCAATCCCCGGTCGCTCCGGACCCCGCTGCCGCTGCCGTCCTGCCGCAGCCACACCACCTTCCCTGCGCTGTCGAACTTCGCAAAGAGCGCGTCAAACGAGCCGAGGGTTGTGATCGAGACGCCGCCAATCGTCGCGGTGCCTTGGAAAGAGGCAGCGAGATAAGTGTTGCCCGCCGCATCGGCGGCTGCGCCACCGGAGAGGTCGGTGTTGGTGCTGCTGCCGCTGACCACCCACTGAAATGGAGGTGGGGCGGAGTTGGTCAGCACGGTGAGCGTGGCGATGCTGCTGGTGAGGCTGCCGAAGCTGTTGGTCACGATGACGAAGTAGTCGCCGGCGGCGTTGGTCTGGACGTTGTTGAACGTGAGGCTCGGCGAGGTCGCGCCGCCGACGGCGTTTGAGTTGAAGAACCATTGGTAGGCCAACGGCAGCGCGCCGTTCGCGGAGACGGAGAAGGTGACGTTGTTACTGCGGATGACGGTCTGGGTGATTGGCTGCGTGGTGATGGCCGGCGGCGCGGTGGAGTTGGTGATGGTGAGGGTGACGATGGTGCTGGTGGCGCTGCCGACGGAGTTGGTGACGACGACGAAGTAGGTGCCGGAGTTGGTGACTTGCGCGGGGTTGAAGGTGAGCGTGGGAAGTGTCGCGCCGGGGATGAGGCCGTTGGTGAAGAACCACTGGAAGGTGGGCGAGGGCGCGCCGCTGGCGGTGACGTTGAGCGAGACGCTGCCGCCTGTTGCGAGCGAGGCGGATTGCGGCTGCGTGGTGATGACGGGCGCGACGCCGGTGGGCGGCGGTGTGATGCGGCGGATCTTGTTATTGTCGCGGTCGGCGACGAAGAGGTTGGTGTTGCTGTCGAAGGCCAGGCCGAAGGGCACGCTCAACTGCGCGGACGGAGCGAGGCCGGTGTCGCCTGCGGAGCCAGCGGTTCCAGTGCCGGCGAAGGTGGAGATGTTGCCGTTGGTTCCGACGAGGCGGACGCGGTTGTTGGTGCTGTCGGCGATGAGGAGCGAGCCGTCCGGATGGACGGCGATGCCGTGCGGGAAGTTGAGCTGGGCGGTGATGGCTGTGCCGCCGTCGCCGCTGAAGCCGGCGGTGCCGACGCCGGCGACGGTGGTGATGACGCCGCTGCTGAGGCGGCGGATGCGATGGTTGTCGGTGTCGGTGAAGAAGACGTCGCCTGCGGCATTGCGCGTGATGCCGCGTGGCTGGCTCATCCGTGCGAGCAGGCCTTGCGCGCCGTCGCCGGAGAAGCCCGCGACGCCGGTGCCGGCGAAGGCGACGATGTCGCTGTTGACGGCGAGCAGGCAGCGGATGCGGTTGTTGTTCTGGTCGGTGATGAGCACGTCGCCGTTGGCGAGCACCACGACGCCGAAGGGGCTGTTCAACTGCGCGGCCACGCCGGGGCCGGTGTCGCCGGTGTTCCCGGGCGTGCCGTCGCCGACGACGGTTGTGATGTCTCCCGTGGCAACGTCCACGCGGCGGATGCGGTGGTTGCCAGTGTCGGCGATGATGAGGTCGCCGTTGGCGGGGTCCACGGCGACGTCGTTGGGGCTGTTGAGCTGGGCGGCTGTGGCTGCTGCGCCATCGCCACTGAAGCCCGCCGTGCCGGTGCCGGCGACGGTGGTGATGTCGCCAGAAGCGGCGTCCACGCGACGGATGCGGTGGCCGGCGCGCTCTGCGATGAAGAGGTTTCCCGCAGCATCTGTTGTGACGCGGTAGGGGAGGTTGAGCGTGGCGGCTGCGGCTGGCGCGCCATCGCCGGTGGAACCAGCGACGCCGGTGCCGACGACGGTGGTGATGGTCTGCGCGGTGGCGAGCGGTGCGCCGAGCAGAAGGAGGAAGGCCAGGCTGCCGAGGCCGGAGAGAATTCGTTTCATGTGCTTGCTGCGATCAATGCGAGACAGACGCGCTGGCCGTGCGACCGGTTGCGGCTCCTCCGCTGATTGAGTCAGCGCGGATGGGAGCAGAAAAATGGCTTTGGGTCAAAACGATTCCCTGTCTCGGCAGGTTGTTCATAAGGAGTTTTGGCAAACGAATGGGGTCAAGCGAATCGGGACAGGAGAATGAGGCTGAACTTGCAGCAACCGGGGCGAAGAGCGCGGCATTGATGCCGCAGAAACGTGCTCGCGCCAGAGCTGCGCGGGGCGTTTTTTCTGCCGGGAGTTTCTGCGGCATGAATGCCGCGCTCCTCGACGCATTGCCTGCATCGCCCGCCTCACGGCGTCGGGCGGCTGAGGAAGCGGTAGAACTTGCCGGGGCTGGAGAGGTCGTTGGTGCGTGCCAGCGAGGAGTCGAGGGCCTGGACAAAACCGGGGGGGTCGTTGGTGAAGGGCTGTCGCAGGTCGAGGGTGGATTGCGACTGGTAGAAGAACCCGCGCAGGGTGTCGGCGCGCAGCTCCAACTGAGTTGAGTTCAACGTCCGGACAGAGAGCAGGCTCGGGGAGTTCGTCACCGAGCCGTCGAAGTATTTTCGCGCCAGCGCCCAGACGCCCTGGCCGCAGGCCGCGCCGACGCGGCGTCCGGCGAAGTCGTCCACCGGCGGGTGAATGCCGCCCCAGATGCGCGAGAGTCCGGCCTGATCGGCCGCGTCGTAGTAGGTCGCCCACTGCAACTGGATGGTCTGGCTGGGGCCAAGTTCGAAGGCGAGGGTGGTGTTGGCCACTGCGGTGTAGGTGCCCATGCCGGCAGGGAAGAACGGCGAGCCAGTCATCGCCGAGAGCAGTTCCGCAGCCGAGCGGCTGAAGGTGCTGTGGCCCGAAATGTAGCCGGGGAAGGCTGGTGTGACGAAGTTTGTTCGCTGATACGGCACCCAGGTATCGGCATGGATCCATTTGACGCCCTGGTAAGTTGTGGCGGCGTTGACGGGCTGGCCAGGCCAGGAGAGAACGGCGATTTTGCCGACCGTCAGCTCGGCATGACGCCCGGAAGCGACCGATGCCGTGGTGACCAGTTCAATCAGGTTCGTGATGAGCGGAAGGCCATTGGTGTGGTAGGAGGGGCTGCTGGGTTCGCTGGACTGGCCTTGCAGACCCATGTAGCGGATGGCGCTGATCGGACGCCAAGCATCGTAGTAGCGCTTGACCGCCCAGGCTGCGCAGGCGCCGTCATGCAAGGCGGCGTTGAGGGCGAAATACGTTTTCACATCCCATTCGAGATCATCCAGCACCGGTCCAGAGCCGGCGATGCGTTTGACGAAACTCGGATTGTCAGCAACCTCGTTGGCGATCACATTCCAGTGGCCAGGGGGAGTTTCAGAACTGGGACCATCGGCCCAGTATTCTGCCAGCACACGGACAAAGTCACCGCGCTTGACGACGTTCGGCGCATACGGGAGGCCGGTGGCCGGGTTGTTAGTGTGTCCTGTGCCGTTGCTTGTTCCGAGCGTGTTGTTTCCAAAGGCTCCGGGGGAAATGTCCATGACGACTCCGTCGTCTGGTGTCAGTTCGCTGCTGCGACGGATCACGTCCACCACATTGCTGCGGAAGTCGGCATCACCCACTCCGTTGAGAAAAGGAGGAGGACCTGGATCAATCCACGGCTTCGTCGCGTCAGTGCGGGCCAGCGCGAAGGGCCGCACGCCGAGCCATTGCGCGCCGAGGTAGTTCTGGATGGGGCCTTGGGGAAACCCGTTCTGGTCGGCTGCGTTGACGATTTGAAGCCGCTGCCAGCGGTTGATGTCGGCAACGGTGTTGCCAAAGCCATCGTCAATGCCGGACCTGGCGCTGACGAGCGGCGGGTTGATGTAAACGTATCCGCCGGAGCCAGCGGAGAAATCCGGGTAAGGCGAGACCTGCGTCCCGTTCGTCTGGCGCGCGCCGTCGTTGATGAACCACGCGGAGACGGCATCGAAGATGGAGTTGCCCACGCCCGCCGGTGTGGAGAGGTCACGGGAGACGTTGTTCGTGTCGTAGCCCAGCGCCGCCATCTGGGCGTGGTCCGCCGCGAGTGTGGTGGTCGCGGTCTTCGAATAGAAGTGGCGTTCCCGAAGGATGCGATACGCCGCGTAGCTGATGGCCTCGCGCCGCGCGGCGGCCACGTCAGCGGCGGTGTGCTTGCCGCGATAGACGTAGCCCACGGCTCCGTTGGTGTCGTAAGCCGCCCACGCGTCATACATGCAGACCGAGAGGCTGAAGAGATTGCGCGCCTGGGCAGGTGGATGAGGTGTGTCCACGCGGATGGACGCGAGGGCGCGCTCATTCCAGACGCGCGCGATGCTGGGGGTGGAGGCAGTCGCCGAAGCGACAAGGCTGATGGTGCAAGCCAGCGTTAGCACGAGCTTGAACAACTTCATACGCCCGGACGCTAGCATTCCTTTCGGTGCTCTTGAAGGATGAATCACGCAGTCGCCCGCTGGTTCTGTGAGGCGCAGCGGTCACCCGCGCTGTTGCCCTGTCCGGATCCGCGAGATTTCCCGCATGGACACACATTCGTCGCGCCAATTATTGGCCGTATGCGTAACACTTTGCCCGTTACTTTCAACGGTAACGAACGGGCAGATTTACCCGAGCGAATGGGTGTCAGCCGTTGACACGCTGGGTATCGAGGTCACTTTAGCCATAACTTAACCAGTGAGCTTGGCGGAACTCCACTAGGCGCACAAAAACCAGAAAGGCAACTGCATGAAAACAGTCTTCCACAAGCCTCTGAACACCCTCACGCCACTGTGTTGTGCTGATGGCAAGCCTCGCGGCATCCGTCGCCTAGCGGAGCGGGCGACGACGTTGGTGGAGGTTCTTGTCGTCACTGGGATCGTGGGCACGCTGGGTGGCCTCGCGTTGGCCGGGGTGTCAAAGGCGAAACAGGGATCGAAGGGAACCGTGGCCAAGCAGGAGGTGCGCGGGTTGGTTGACGCGATTGAATCCTACGAGGAGACCTACGGCCGGATGCCGGCATCCAAGCAGGCCAACACGCCAAGCTTCTGCGGAGGCTCTCCGCTGCCGCCGCGGGATTACACGTTTGGGACGGTTGCGCAAGACGGCCGGGGCACCCTGAAGGGACCCAATGGCAGTCCTTTGCCGTCGGTGATCAGCCAGACCACCGCGCTGCTGCCGTTGGATTACCAGGCCAACAACTCTGAGATCATCTCCATCCTCATGGACCTCGAGAACTACCGCACTTCCGGGAACCCGCAGACCGTCAATTGGGGCCATCGCTACAATCCCAAGGGGATCAAGTTCCTGGACGCGAAGGAATCGTCCGGCGTGCAGTCGCCAGGCGTTGGCGATGACCTCGTCTATCGCGACCCATGGGCCAATCCCTACATCGTCACGCTCGACCTCGACCACAACAACAGCTCGTGGGACAACTTCTACGCCTTCGCGCACGTCACTGAGAAACCTGCGCCGGACGAGGACTCGCAAAACGGCCTCGTCGGGCTAAAGCGTCCCAACGACGCGCCTTACTCCGCGCCTGCCACAGCGCACCCGAGCGACCGCCACAACTTCGTGGCAAAGGAGTCCGTGATGGTGTGGTCATTCGGACCGGATGGGGCGGTTGACTTCAACTTGAGCAATTCGCCAAACGGCAAAGCCAACATGGGAAAGAACAAGGACAACCTGCTCAGTTGGTAATGGAGCGGCTGCGAGGAGATCGCAGCAGCCAGCACGAAGCTCGATTCAGTCAGAAGCAGGCCCGGCCAAATGCCGGGCCTCGTTCTTTCGGAAGGCGAGTTCACGGCGCTTCACTTCGTCACGCAAAAGCTCCTCGGCTGACCAGCCTTTCGTTTGAGCTAATGCGGCCAGGTTGAACAACTCCTCCGCCAGTTTCCGCCTCGTGGTCCCAGCGCGATTCTTCAGCGCGGTGAGCAGCTCTGCCTTGCGCGCCTTCTTCACGAGTTTCTCTGCGCGTGCGAGGGCGGGGAGATGCTTGGGGATGCCGTCCAGCACGGAGGGACGCGCGTGTTTCGTCCCATCCTTCTCGGAGTGCTTGATCTTCTCCCAGTTGGCCCAGACCTCGTCCACGTCCTTCACCTTCACATCGCCGAAGACGTGGGGGTGACGGCGCAGTAGCTTCTCGGTGATCCTGCGGGCCACGGCATCAAAATCGAACGCGCCGCGCTCGCTCGCGAGCTGGCAGTGGAAAACCACTTGCAGCAGCAGGTCGCCAAGTTCCTCCGCCATCTCCTGGTCGTCGCCGGACTCGATCGCGTCCATCAGCTCATAGACTTCCTCGACGGCGTGGGTGCGCAGCGTCATGTGATCCTGCTCGCGGTCCCAAGGGCAGCCTTTGGGCGACCTGAGACTGGCCATCACTTCTAGAAGCTGGCGGATGGCAGGAAGCCGGCGCGAAGGTTTGGAGCAGGGCATGGTTCAGAGTATGACCAAGTCATCCCGGTGAACGACTTCCTCGCGCGGGAGCTGGTGGTCGGCGATCTGCACGGAGTGGAAGCGCGCGATTCCACGCGCGAACTCAGTCCCGTCCTCGTCGCAGATGCGCACGACCTCGTCCCTTGCAAAATCCCCTTCACAGCGCGTGATGCCGGGCGGGAGCAGGCTGCGGCCCTTCTCGCGCAACGCCTTCTTCGCGCCGTTGTCCACGAAGAGCGTTCCTTTGGGATGGTGGAAAAACGCGATCCAGCGCTTGCGGCCGGGCATCTTGTTGAGTTGCGGGATGAAGAGCGTGCCTTCCTCCGTGCCGCTGAGAATGTCCGCCAGCACCGTGGGCTTGCGCCCGCTGGCGATGACAAGCGGAATGCCCGAACGCGTGACAATCTTCGCCGCCTGAATCTTCGTCGCCATGCCACCCACAGCCGTCGCGCTCAATGTCCCGCCCGCCATGCCCTCGACCGAGTCGTCTATGCGCTCGACCGTAGGAAGCAGCCGCGCGTTCGGCGTGCCGAAGCCTTCGATGACGCCGTCCACTGTTGTGAGGATGACGAGCAAGTCTGCCGGCAGGAGCGATGCGACGAGGGCGGAGAGCTTGTCGTTGTCGCCGAACTTCAGCTCCGTGAACGAGACGGCGTCGTTCTCGTTGATGATGGGAATGACATCGAGATCGAGGAGGGCGACCAGCGTGTTGCGTGCGTTCAGGTGGCGCTCGTGGTGCTCGAGGTCGTCGTGCGTCAGGAGCACTTGCGCGACGTGCAGGCCGAACTTGGAGAAGAGGTTTTCGTAGGTCGTCATCAGCCGCGATTGGCCGACAGCGGCGCACGCCTGAAGCTCCGCGAGTTCCTTGGGCCGCGCCTCAAACCCGAGCACGCCCATGCCCGCGCCGACTGCGCCGGATGTGACGAGGACAATTTCGCGTCCCGCCTTCCTCAGCTCGGCGACTTGCGCGACGAGCTGCTCCATCTGCGCAAGGTCGGGCTGCTTCCGGCTGTCGGTGAGGACGCCGGTGCCGAGCTTTACGACGAGGCGTGAAATGTCTTTGAGGACCGCAGAACGCACGGCAGGTTCGTAGCAGAAGGGCAGGGGACGGCGAAGCGGAAAGTGTCTTCTCCGTAGGCGGGACACTCCTGTCCCGCAGTCCATCGGAGGAAGTCACCACGACATCGCGGACAGGAGTGTCCGCCTCACGCCTACCTCAACAAGCCGCCATTCGCCTTGAGCCAGCGCTCGGCTTCCTCCCAACGCGGGAAGGCCTCGGCCACGTGCCGCCAGTAGCGTGCGGAGTGATTCATCTCGCGTCGGTGCATCAGCTCGTGGACGCAGATGTAGTCGCGCACTAAGTCCGGCGTCTGCACGAGCCGCCAGTTCAGAGAGACCGTCCCTGCGCGCGAGCAACTTCCCCAGCGCGAGCGCTGGCTGCGCACTGTCACGTGCTGGACCGTGACTTGCAGTCGCGCCGCGAAGTCGAGCAAGAGCGACGGCAATTCGCTTGCCGCGAGCCGCCAGAGGTGGCGCTCGACGGCGGGCCGCACGTTCGTGGCGGCTTGGCGCAGCAATACGGTCTGATCGGAGAACTTCACGACGCAGCCGCTCGCGTGCGTCTCCAGATGCAACGCGACGCGCTCGCCGCGAAAGAGAATCTCCGTGCCGTGCTTCCACTCGGCCGCGTGTCGCGAACGTGGCGGCTTGGCGAGCTGCTTTGCCAGCCAGGCCGTCTGCCGTTGTGCGAAGGCGAAGGCTTCCGCGCGGTTGCCTGAGCGCGGCACGGTGACGCGCGCCACGCGCTCGGGTGTGAGCCGCAGGACGTAGCGTCGCGCCTTGGGATTCCGCACGAACTCGACCGGCAGCTCCGTCTCGCCCACGCGCAGCGTCGCCGCCGGAGCGGCCGGGCGCACGCGGTTGAGGAGGCGGCTGAAGAGGTCGAGTTGCACGCGGCTGCCTTCGCCGAGGGCGCGCTACCGCGTCGCCTGCTTGCCCGGCTTCTGCTCGATGCGGTAGAGCGCCGAGTCGGTGCGGAGGAAGAGCGCGTGGTCCACGGCGGCGAGCGAGGCGAAGATTTTGCCGGGGAGCTGGTTCTTCTCCAGCACCTCGAACTTCGTTCCCGGCTTCACCACCGTTGTCAGGCCCTCGCGGTTGTGGACGTAAATTTTCCCGTCGGCGAACGTCGGCGAGGAGCTGTAGTTGCCGCCGAGTCGCTCGCGGTAGTGTTCCGCACCAGTCTTCGCGTCGAGGCAGGTGAAGATGCCGCCGTCGTTGGCGAAGTAGAGTTCCTCCCCGACAAGCAGGGGCGAGGGCATCGTCGGCGCGCCTTTGTCGTATCGCCACGCGATCTCGGGCTTCTCCAAGCCCTGATACTTGAGCGCGAGGATCTGTGCCTTCATGAAGCCGGTGCTAATGTAGATCATCCCGTGCCCGACCACGGGGCGCGGCGTGAGCGAGAAGCCAAGCTGGCCATACTTCACGCGCCAAAGCTCCTTGCCCTGCGCGTCGTAGGAGTAAATCCAGTCCGAGGCCGGCGAGACGAGCTGCTCCTTCCCATTGAGCGTGAGGACGAGCGGCGTGCCGTAGGACTTGCGGAGCTGCGGATCCTTGTTCATCTCGCCCGAGCGCGGCGTTTTCCATGCGAGCTTGCCGGTGCGCTTGTCGAGCGCGGCGATGAACTGCTGGTCGCTGCCGTCGAGGTGGAAGATCATCAGGTTCTTCCAAATCACCGGCGAGCCGCCGGGACCATTCTCGTGCATGACGACAAGGCTGGTGTCCGTCCACAACACTTTGCCGGTGCGCGTGTCGAGGCACGCGCTGCCCATCGCGCCGAAGTGGCAGTAGAGTTTCCCGTCCTCGATGACCGGCGTGCAGGAGGCGTAGCTGTTCAGCGCGTGGACCCACTGCGGCTCGCGTGCGGTGAGGACGAGGATGTTCTGCGTGAGCTTGCCGGAATCGCGGTCCACGCAGAGCGCGCGGAACTCGACGTTGTCCAGGACTGTGAGCGGCTGGTTGCCGGTGTTGGACTTCAGGCGGCGGTCTGCGTCCTCCTTCTTCGCGGGCGTCTCGATGGCCGTCGTGAGCCAGATGTTCTTCCCCTCAATGACCGGCGACGACCACGCGCGACCGGGCAGCTCCGTCTTCCAAGTCACGTTCTTCGTCTCGCTCCAGGACGTGGGGAGGCCGGTGGCTTTCGCGTGCCCCTGACCGCCGGGGCCGCGCCATTCCGGCCATTCGGCGGCGGAGAGTGAAGTGGAGACGACGGCCAGCGTGACGGCGAACAGGAGGCGGGTTGAGTTCATGCGTTTGACGGGAGGTAGAAAAACGGATTGCGTGTGGATGTCAATTCATCGGTCGCATCTGGTCTTGCTCCTAATCTTAATCTTGCTCCTCCCTCCGCCCCCGCGTTTCATCCCGCCCATGAAAGCCAACTCGCCTGCCCTCCTCGCCGCTCTCTCGCTTCTCGCCGCTCCGTTCACTTCCCACGCCGCAGCACCCGCACCCATCCCGCTGTGGCCGAAGGAAGCCCCCGGCGAGAAGGGCGGCTTCGGCGAGGAGAAGGACACTTCCACAGAGAAGAGCGGGAAGGTCGCCGGCAAATCCGTCATCCGCCTCGGCAACGTCACGCAGCCCACGATCACCGTCTATCGCCCCGCGAAGGACAAGGACACCGGCGCGGCGGTTGTCATCTGTCCCGGCGGCGGCTACAGCATTCTGGCCTACGACCTCGAAGGCTCCGAGGTCTGCGAATGGCTCAACTCCATCGGCGTCACCGGCGTGTTGCTCAAGTATCGCGTGCCGAAGCGCCCCGGCTTGGAGAAGCACACTGCGGCATTGCAGGACGCGCAGCGCGCGGTGGGCTTGGTGCGTGCGCGCGCGACGAAGTTCGGTGTGGACCCGAAGCGCATCGGCATCCTGGGCTTCTCAGCGGGCGGGCATCTCGCGGCGGCGGCGAGCAACAACTTCGACAAGCGCACTTACGAGCCTGTGGACGATGCGGACAAAGTGAGTTGCCGGCCTGACTTCGCTTTCCTGATTTACCCCGCCTACCTCACGGTGAAGGAGCAGGGCGACAAGATTTCTCCCGAGCTTCCCATCACTGCGAACACGCCGCAAACCTTCCTCGCGATGACGGAGGACGACGGCATCCGCGTGGAGTGCGCGCTGTTCTACTACCTCGCGCTCAAGCAGGCGAAGGTGCCCGCCGAGATGCACCTCTATCCCACCGGCGGCCACGGCTACGGCCTGCGCCCGAGCCAGCACGGCGTGACGACCTGGCCGCAGCGCGCTGCGGAGTGGATGAAGACTCGCGGGCTGCTGGCGGCGGGGAAGTGATGGCAATTCCCGCGTCAACGGATGAAATGCCAACCGCACGCCACGCCGCACGCCTTCTCCCTTTCTCGGAGGAGGGGAGAAGGTGGCCGAAGGCCGGATGAGGGGTGTGGCCACCAACGCCGACGCATGAAACCCCTCACCCCGGCCCTCTCCATGAACCTCCCGAAGAAGGCCCCAAAGATTCAGGGAAGACAAAGATTGTGAAGCTCCATCTTTGTCTTCCCTGAATCTTTGGGTTTGCTTCCCGGTTCAGGGGCTGAAATCGCGGGTGGTGGCGGGCTGTGGGTTCTCTCCCCTCATCCGATGAAGGAAGAGGGAGGCAATCCGCTGCCCCTGCATCCACCCTCACCGCAGCGTCCCTGCGTAGCTCACCCAGCCGTGCTGCACATGACGGGCGGCATCGCGCATCGCGTGCGAGAACTCCAGCGAACGCAAGTCCTTCCCCGCCGCGTGACACAGGCTCGCAGCCTGCACGGTGACAGCCTCGTCAAATGCCGCGAGTGCGGGGAACAACTTCGCCGCGTCCGTGCCGTGGCGTTTCACGAGCAGCTCTGCGTAGGTGCGGGCTGAGGTGAACTTCCCGTCGCCGTCCGCATCCACCCAGACTGGGTTCGTCGCGCCGAGCACGCGCGAAGTGAAAACCTTTGAACTCGGCTGATACGGGCGCGGCGTCTCCGAGAACGGCGCGGACACGCCCGGCCCGCTCGCAATGGCGACGAGGTGATAGTCGTGCTTCAGTCGCGGGAGCTTGAAGGCGATGCGCGCCTTCGTGGTGCTGCGCACAGGCAGGAGCCGCTGCTCGCCGACCTTCACGCCATTCGCGAACAACTCGATCTTGTCCGCCTGCACCCACATGGGACCGAGCACTGTCACGACCGCCGTCACGCCGCGCTGTCCGCGCAACGCAAGGTCGCCCACGACGAAGCGTCCGTTCACCTCCAGGTTGGCCAGCAGTCCGAAGCTCACGAGTGCGCGGCCCTCGCGCAGACTGCGGCATGCCGCATCTACATTCACGGCGGAGGGGTTTGTGTCCGCGCATCTCACGTAAGTCCGCCCTTGGCCGAGGATGAAGCGGCTCACGTCGTGCGTGTCGCTGGACGCAAGCGCCGTGATGCGGTGACCGTGGTTCAGCAGCGCGAACCAGTCGTGGAACAGCAGCATGATGTCCGACTGCATCGCGGCGGAGGTGATGACTTCCAGCCCGTCGAAGGAGAACTCCTGCCCGCGCAACGCCGCGCCGGAGACCGCGTTGAAGTTCGCCGGACCGAGCGGAACGAAGCCGCTGTGCAGGTCGCGCGGGTGGTTCAGCGTGATGACCTGCACGCCCGGCGTGGCGCGGATGCCCTTGAGCAGTGCAGGCCAGTTCGTCGTGCTGAAGTCCGGCACCGGACTGCCAGGCTGGATGGGGAAGGCGTTGAAGTGTCCCGCTTTGGTCGTGACCTCGTTGCCGATGACGGACGTGAAGCGGTCGCTTAACCGCGCGCGCTGCGCCGCCTCGGTGTAGTCCGCGTGGATGTTGTGGTCGGTGGCAACGGCCAGCTCGATGCCCTCTCCCGCGATCGTGAGCATCCGCTCGTCCTCAGTCGCGTCGCCGTGCCTGCTCTTGGTAAGCGTGTGGATGTGCGTGTCCGCCGCGACCCAGCCGTGAGTGGGCATCGCGCGGCGGATGGTGAGCGCGACCGACTGCGTCTTCCCAGCGACAAGCGTGACCGCCTGCGTGGCGACGCTGAACTCAAACCCGCGCGAGGCGAAGACGGTGTAGTTGCCCGGCAGTAAGCCCGCGCTCGCCGAGCCGTCGCGTGTGTAGAGCACTCCGGGGCGTGCGGTGACTTCGGTCTTGTTCGTCGTGCCGGACAGCAAGGCCGCGAGCGCGCCCTCGGCGTCCACGATCGTCAGGCGGCAGGGCAGGGGACCTTTCGTGTCCGAGTCGGTGACGCGCAGAGCGAGCGTGGATTGGGTGAGCGCTTCCCTGAGCGGCGTGGCCACGAGCCGGAAATCCCCGACCACGATGTCATCCACCGCCGTGGGTGGGAGAATGGCGAGCGTGTTCGTCCCGTCGCGCAACGCGCCCGGCGGCACGGTGAGCGCGTGGACGAGCGGCGTTTCCTGCGTGACCAGCGAGCCGAGCCGGCGGCCGTTGAGCTGCACCTGCCAGCCCTGCTTCACATCGCGCTGGCGGATGAGGAGTGTTTGCTCGGCCTCGTTGCGTTGCGCCTCGAAGCGGACTTCCAGCATCCGCCCGTGCGGCTTTTTGCCTGCGAACTCCTGCCATTCGGGAAACCCCTCCGTGCCGAGATGATACCGCGCTGCGTCCAGCACTCGGACCTGCGCGCGAAGCGGGAGCGCCGCGAAGAGCAGCAACACCAACGTCGTCAGCGGAAAGCCACGCGGCATGGCGCGAGCGTAGCGGCAAGGAATGGCGGTGAGCAAGGTCGCGCCGCAGTTTGCCACTTCGGCCGTGGACGTGTGAGGAACTCGACTTCCCGCCAGTGAAGCTGGCGAATCAGCGCGGAATGCCAGACGGGAGGCGCTGGCCTACGGTGGGTAGGGCGCGTCTGTCCCCAGCGCGCCGGTTCGGGCAACGGACGCTTCAGGGCGGCGCGGTGAGGACACTGCGCCCTACCAAACCCCGGCGTAGGAGACGAGGTGACGAGTCTCTGGTCAATTCCGCCAAGGAGGTTTGAAGTGAGACTCCTCACGTCGTCTCCTACGGAGAAAGTAGGTCACTGCTTCCAGCCTGACTTCTGACTGCGGTTTTCC
>JBEBFV010000076.1:0-17767 GCA_040081795.1 Limisphaerales bacterium
ACCCTGCATCTCTTCCGCCACGACGTGCGCCGGCTGCGCTGGTGGCTGGTGGCGTGGGCGGCGTTTCTCGTCGGCACGCACTGGTGGTGGCATATGACTGTGTGGGCGGAGCGGCGGGTGAATCACGACCAGTGGCTGCGAAACTTCTTTGACGCGAACACGGTTGCCGTCGTGGTCTGGCTGGCGTTGCAGGTGACGCTCGCGGCGTTGCTGCTCCTCCCGCACGGGCCAGATGACCCGCGTCTGTTCTGGCGCACGCGGCCCATTGCGCCACGGGACATGGTGCGGGCGAAATTCCTGTTCTCCGGCGTGTTCCTCATCGCGCTGCCACTGCTTGTGGAAACCGGCTTCTGGCTGGCGTGGCTGCGTGTGGGCGAGACGGCTGCGCTCTGGCCCGGGATGTTGCTCAAGCTGGCGGCGTTGAGCGCGTTTCTGCTGGCGGTCATCACGCTGGCTGGGCGCGAGGGCAAGCGCTACGGATTCTGCGTGCTCGGCGTGCTCGTGGTCTTCGGCGGCTGGATGCAAGTGGGCGCGCAGCTCGCGATGCGCGCGGCGACGGGGACTGAATTCGAGTCGTGGCCGGCCATGGAAAGCCCGCATTTGCTCGGGCAGGTGTGGGAGTTTTGGACCAGGAATCAGGCGGGGCGGACGGTTTCCATGTCGTCGCGGACGGCGGTGGTGCCGGTATATGTGCTGGCTGTGGCGGGCTGGGTGGTGGTGGCGTGCCGCTACTTGTTCCCCGTCTGGCGCGCGGCGCGGCTGGCGTTGGAGACGGCGGTGCTGGTGGCGTTGGGCGCTGCGTTCGTGCGGGGGGAACGGGCATTTGACGACAACCATCCCAAAGGCGTTGTCCACACCCAGCGACTGAAGTCAGCGCTGGAAGGAACGCAGGTGCGGCTGAACTCCGTCCGGCTGGAGCCGACGGTTCCGTGGTGGCGGACGGCTTTGCACGGCACCCACCCGTTGGCCTCACCCGCGGCTTTTTTTGAATGGCAGGTGGAAGGCGCTCCTCCGGGGACGGTCTTGCTTGTGCGGCTGAACGCCTTTTCGACCGGAACGGGAACCCCTGGACTAACCAATGTGGCCGGTCGCAGTGAAGGAATTGACCTGTTTAACCGGGAGGTCGGTTACTTCGCCTCGGCGGAATCGAACCAGCTCGCCAACGCGCTGCCGGAACTGGCGGGGCATCGCTTGCACGTCGCGCGGCTCGCGTCGTGGCACGAGGTGAAGCTGCCCGACCAGATTGTCGCGATGTTGACCAACCGGCCCACCACCCTGGCGGCGAAAGTTTCCGTTGGTGTCGTCAAACCAGAAGTCATGGCCGTGTTGCCGCTGCGCGCGTGGACGAGCGTGCGCGTGGGCACGGCCAAGGTGAGGGTGGAGGGAGCGCCGGCCTTCAACCTGGACATCAAGGAGCCGTCGGATCCGATGCATCGGTTTCTGTGGGATCCGACTCTTGAGGTGCAGGCACCCAACCTGTTCCTGCTGCGCAATCCGCGCACGAAAGAGGTGGTGGCACTGAACTGGAACTCCATGCCCAGCCCGGAGGTGCGAGTCGAGTTCTCGGGTGCCAACGTTTGCCTGCCGTATTCCAGCCATCACATGAGCTTTGCCCGGCGAATCTGTTTCTTGGAGAAAGCCGTCGCCCGCCACGGCTTCGACGCCGCGTGGCTGGCGGAGGCGGAGTTGCTGTGCGTGCGACTGAAGCTGGTCGGCCACGCGCGCCGCTCGGTGCCGCTGGAGAACTTCCGGCTGGAGCCGGCGGAGCGCTGAAACCTCACGCGAAGGACGCTAGGGGCGCAAAGGAATCCTTGTGGATGGGCGCGACTTCTTTGCGCCCTTCGCGCCCTTCGCGTGAGGCTAAATCAACTCACGTCGGCAGGGGCGTGCCGACGTTCAGCCCGTGCTTTAGGCAAAAGGCACCGTTCCCCACGTATTTCTCAGCCCAGTATTTCAAGCCGGCGCGCTCCTCCGGCGTGAGCGCGCGCACGACTTTCGCGGGCGAGCCGAGCACGAGCGAGCCGGGCGGCACTTTCGTCCCGCCGGTCACGAGCGCGTTCGCGCCGACGATGCTTTGCGCACCGATCTCCGCCCCGTCGAGGATGGTCGCGCCCATGCCGATGAGGCATTCGTCGCCGATGGTGCAGGCGTGGACGATGGCCGAGTGGCCCACGGTGACCCACTCGCCGATGAGGCAGGGGAAGTCGTCGGCGAGATGCACCACGGCGTTGTCCTGGATGTTGGAGTTCGCACCGACGACGATGCGGTTGATGTCGCCGCGCAGCACCGCGCCATACCAAACGCTGGCGTAGTCGCCGAGCGTCACGTCGCCGAGGACGACGGCGGTCTTGGCGAGATAAACGCCGTTGCCCAGCACGGGCTTGTTGCGGAGGTAGGTGTCGAGCCGTTCTTCCAAAGTCATGCGTGGATGAAACGGCGGCGGCGCGGGTTGTGCAAAGGGCAAATTTTGGCTTTCGGAGTCGCGGTCCGTAGGACTAGGTTTCGCCCGACAGCAGGAGCCATTGTATGGAACCAGGCACGGGTCACGGGCACGCCACTTCCGGTCGCCGCAAGGTGCCGAGGTCGCTCAAGGAACTTACGCCCACGAAGGCGTTCAACCCGCGCACCTTCTTCCGCGAGATGGTTTGGAAGGCGCTCATCACGCGGCGTCTGGGGGAGCACAAGCCGCCGGCGTTTCCGAGACTGGATCGCGGCCAGCTCGCGCTGACCTGGATCGGCCACGCGTCGTTCCTTGTCCAGTTCAACGACCTCAACTGCCTCATTGACCCGAACTTCGCCAACTGGCTGTTCCTTCTGAAGCGGCTGCGTCGCACGGGCCTGAAAATCTCCGACCTGCCGCCGATTGATCTCGTGCTGCTCACCCACGCGCACTTCGACCACTTCCACAAGCCGTCCATCCGCAAGCTCCCGCACCCGAAGATCGGCGTGATGCCTTGGGGCATGGCTCCGCTGGCAAAGGGCCTCGGCTTCAGCCGTATCGTCGAGTTGCAATGGTGGGAGAGTTTTAGTCATGGCGACTGGAAGGTGACGCTCACGCCGTGCAAGCATTGGGGTGCGCGCACCTTGCACGATCATCATCGGGGCTATGGCGGCTTCGTGCTGGAGCACCAGGGGCGCACGGTCTATCACGCGGGCGACAGCGCTTACTTCGATGGCTTCAAGGAGATTGGTGCTCGGCTCGCCCCGGAGATCGCGCTGCTGCCCATCGGTGCTTATTACCCGGAGAGTTTCCGCAACGTCCACATGGGTCCGGACGAGGCGGTGAAGGTCTTCCGCGAGGTGAAGGCGAAGTGGTTCGTCCCGATGCACTACGGCACCTTCAAGCTGTCCTTCGAGGAGATGGACGAGCCGCCGCGCTGGCTCCGCGACCTTGCCCGCCGCGACAAGCTCACATCGCACCTGCGCATCATGGAAGAGGGTGTGCCGGAGGTGTTCTGAGGGGCGTGGGGAGGTATTCAGTGTTCAGTGTTCAGTCATCAGCCGAGCGCTGGTGCCCCACTGAATACTGAACACTGGCTACCGAATACTCCCCCCTTGCGCCCCGCGCTCCGCATCCGCACCATCCGCCGCTCGAATGCTGACTATTTCTGAAATCTCCAAGTCCTTCGGCGGGCGCACGCTCTTCAGTGACGTCTCGCTGCAGGTGAACCGTGGCGACCGCATCGGGCTGGTCGGGCCAAACGGCGCGGGCAAGTCCACGCTCTTCTCGCTCATCCTGCGGACGGACACGCCGGACGACGGGCAGGTCAACTTCGAGCGCGGCACCACGCTGGGCTTCCTGCCGCAGGAGAGCGCGCCGGCGGGCGACGAAACGGTCGTCGAGCTGGCCACGGCCATCACGCCGGACTTCGTCGAGATCAGTCGCAAACTCAAGGCCTGGGACACGACCCACCCGGACGACATTGACCCGCACGACGACGTCCACGACCGCTTCAACGAGCTGGACGGCTATCAGGTCGAGGCCCGCGCCAAGAAGATTCTCAAGGGCCTGAGCTTCCGCGACTCGGACTTCGACCGCCCCGCGCGAGAGATGTCCGGAGGCTGGGTCATGCGCGCGCACCTCGCGCGTCTGCTCACGCAGGAGCCGGACTTGCTCATGCTCGACGAGCCGACGAACCATCTCGATCTCGAAGCTCTGCTGTGGTTTCAGGATTATCTTCAGGGCTATCCCGGCGCTGTGCTGATGATCTCGCACGACCGCGAATTCCTGAACCAGCTCTGCGGCAGCATTCTCGACATCCGCCACGGCAAGCTCACGCGCTATCGCGGCAACTACGAGGACTACCTCGCCCAGCGCGCCGCCAAGGACTCCCAGCAGCTCGCCGCCTACAAGAACCAGCAGAAGGAAATCGCGCACCTCCAGGAGTTCGCCGACCGCTTCCGCGCCAAGGCCAGCAAGGCCGCGCAAGCCCAGAGCAAGCTCAAGCAAATCGAGCGCATGGAGAAAATCGAGGCCCCCGTGGCTGACGACGCCACCGTCGGCTTCAGCTTCCCGCAACCTCAGCGCAGCGGCTTGAAGGTCGTCTCCCTCAAGGGCGTGGACTTCAGCTACGGCACCGCTCCGGTCTATCGGAACCTCGACTTTCAGGCCGAACGCGATGAGCGCACCGTGCTCGTCGGCCCGAATGGCGCGGGCAAGTCCACCTTGCTCAAGCTGCTGGCTGGCGTCCTCACGCCGCAGGCCGGCGAGCGCATTCTTGGTCACAACGCGCAGTCTGGTTACTTCTCCCAGTATCGCACCGAGACGCTGGACATGTCGCGCACCGTGCTGGACGAGGCTTCCGACACGCCGCAACGCGTGACCGAGCAATACATCCGCACCGTGCTCGGCAGCTTCCTCTTTCGCGGCGACGACGTGTTCAAGAAAGTCAACGTCCTGAGCGGCGGCGAGAAGAGCCGCCTCGCGCTGGTGAAGCTGCTGCTCAACCCGCCGAACCTCCTGCTCATGGACGAGCCGACCACGCACCTCGACATGGCGAGCATTGACGCGCTGGTCAAGGCGCTGAAGGAATACACCGGCACGCTCATCTTCATCAGCCACGACGTGTATTTCATCCGCGCGCTGGCCAACAAGGTTCTCCACGTCAACGCCGGCGTCCTCACGCCCTACGCCGGGGACTACCAATATTACTTGGACAAGACCAAGGCCGGCTCCGCGCGCGTGGCCTTGACTGCGGGCCTCAGCGACGCCCGGCCCCCGCAACAACGCGAGCCGGCCCGTGTCGCCCCCGTCGCTGGCGTGGACCGCAAGGAGCAGAAGCGCAACGAAGCCGCGCAACGGCAGGGTCGCTCAAACGAGCGCAAGGCGGCGCAGCAGCTCGTCCACCGTCTGGAGAAGGACATCGCCGACTGCGAAGCGCGCCAGGCCCAGCTCACCCTCGAGATGGAGAACCCCGAGACCTACGCCAAGGCCGGCGCGGCGATGCACCTGAACCGCGAGCTGATGGGCGTGCAGCACCAGTTGGAGACGCTCACACCCGAGTGGGAAGCCGCCGCCCGCAAACTCGCGGACATGGGCGACGCGTAGCCCTCACTGTCCCAGAAAGGGGAAATTTCCGATTGACCCGTGGCGCGCTTCTATGAGCCAATGACGCTCCGTTTTGGTTTTAGCGTTTTAGATTTTTTGAGTTTGGATCATGCCAAAGGTAGCGAAGCCAGGCCGCGTGCCACGCATCGGCGCGAACACGGCCAAATACGATGCCCATCACACCGTCCTCAACCAAACCTACGGCGCGCTGGCGGACCTGCGCCGCGAACTGGCTGACTCCAAGGAGAAAATCGCCGAGCGCGGCAACCTGCTGAACCTCTTCGGCACTTGCACGGACTCGCAGCGCGCGTGGCTGCTGCTCGAGGATTACTTCGAGAAGCTCAATCTCTCCCGCAAGGACTTCGGCGCGAACGAATGGTGGCCGCGGATGGTCGAGGCCAAGAACAAGGCCCGCCTTGAGGAGCTTGCCATCCTGTTCCTTCGCGCCGGCCGCTCGCTGCCGCAGGAGCTCCAGCCCCACGCCAACTTCTCGCGCTTCGCCGAGATCGAGCAGGCCGAGCAGGAGGGCAAACTCATGCAGGAGCTGGAGCACTGGCTCTTTCCGCCCGCGCCCGTTCACCTCGACACCCCGCGCGCCGGGCTGCGCGTCATCTGCAAGCCGCAGCCGGTCACGAAGGACTCGCCGCTGCACGAGCTGGTGGCTGAGTTTCACCTCTTCCGGCCGCGCACGGGCGAGAAGAAGAAGTCGCTGGCCGACTTGATTGACCTGAACACGCGTGCGGCGCACGAGCAGGAATTGTTTCCCGCGTTCGACTGGGAGTTCATCCAGTGGATCGTCGAGAACAACCGGCATCGCGAGGACAAGGACAGCGACTTCGTGCTGCAAGGGCTGGAGCTGCTCCAGTGGATTGCGCGCTGGGGCCATCACGGCCGGCTGCTGATGGAGTGCGGCACCAAACCCATTGTCTATCACGGCCAAGTGGTGGAGCTGACGCCGCACCTCCAGAACGGCGACCAGGAACTTGCCTTCACGCAGCGCATCAAGCTCTCCAATGGCGAGCTGCGGCCGATCAGCGATGCGATGTGGTTCGCCGGACAGCCGCCGCTGGCGTTCGTGGACGACACATTCTACCTGCTGCGCAACTCGCCGCCCGGCGGGCTGCTTGAGTCCATGGCGCGCACGCCGATGGTGCCGGTGCAGAAGTTGAGCCATCGCTTCCTCACGAACCTCCGCCGCGCGCACTTCGACAACGGCGTGGACTGGGACCAGCTCTGCGTCGCGCATCCCGCCGTGCCGCAGTTCACCTTCGAGCTGGTGGACGAGGTCATCCGCATCCGCCTGCTGGCCCGCAGCGAGCGCGACAACTCGGCCTGGCATTGGAACGCGCACGAGTGGGTGCAGGACGAGCCGGGCCGCAAGAACGGCAAGCCCGAAATCCTCGACGACCTGCGACTCGAACCCGCCGTCAACTGGCTGCGTCGTTTCAACTGCTTCACGCCCGAGCCTGGCCTGTGGGTCGGCGACGCGGCGGAGAACTTCTTCAGCATCCTCTCCGCGAACTGGGCCAACCGCCCGCCGGACGCCGAGTTCCTCGGCAACGCAGCGTTCCAGCGCCTCTTCCTCACGCCGCGCAAGCTCAAGCCCAGCCTCGTCGTCAAGGGCAGCGGCATTGACTGGTTCAGCGTCTCCGCCGAGTGGGAGCAGGAGGGAATGAAGCTGACGAAGGCCGACCTCCAGCGCCTCGCGAGCGCGACCGGCCGCTTCGTCAAGCTGCCCGACTCCGGCTGGGTCGAGCTGGACACGCAGGCCGTGCAGGCCGCGCACGAGGCACTCGCCGATCTCGGCCTCGACGGACTCAGCCCCATCGCGCAGCAGGTGTCCATCGAGCAGGCCGCGCATCTCGACGAGCGCGGCTTGGAGAAGTTCGGTGACAGCGAGCACGCGAAGACGTTGCGCAAGCGGCTCACGAACTTCGAGGGCATCGCGCCGACGGACTTGCCCAAGGGCCTCATCGCCGAGCTGCGCCCGTATCAGAAGGAAGGCTTCGACTTCCTCTGCCATCTCACCGAGATGCGCCTCGGCGGCATCCTCGCCGACGACATGGGCCTCGGCAAAACCCTCCAGACGCTCATCTGGCTCGCGTGGCTCAAGGCCCGCAACCCGAAGAACCCGCAGCCCTCGCTCGTGATCTGCCCCGCGTCCGTGCTGCACAACTGGCGGCGCGAGGCGGAGAAATTTGTCCCGCACATGAAGGTGCTCGTGCTCCAGAGCGGCGCGGGCCGGCACACCTTGCGGAAGCAAATCCCGCAGCACGACATCATCGTCACGAACTACGCGCTGCTGCGCCGCGACCTCGAGGAGCTGAACAAGTTCGACTTCGGCGCGCTCGTGCTCGACGAGGCGCAGTTCATCAAGAACCCCGCCGCGCAGGTCACGCAGAGCGTCAAGCAGCTCAAGGCCGACCGCCGTCTCGCCCTCACCGGCACGCCGTTGGAGAACCGCCTGCTCGATCTCTGGAGCATCACGGACTTCATCCAGCCCGGCTACCTCGGCACGCAGGAACACTTCCACGAGGTCTATGACCCGAAGGCCGGCAACGAGAGCGAGGAGGCCGTCTCCATCCAGCGCATCGCGCGCCGCCGCCTTTCCGCGAAGCTCCGCCCGCTGCTCCTGCGCCGCATGAAGAAACAGGTCGCGAAGGACCTGCCCGACCGCATCGAGCAGCGCCGCGACTGCGAGCTGGGCGAGGAGCACCGCAAACTTTACCTCGCCGAACTGCGCCGCTCCCGCGAGCAGGTCATGCAGGCGGTCAAGGAGAAGGGCCTGGCGAAAAGCAAGATGCACGTCCTCGCCGCGCTCACCCGGCTGCGGCAGATTTGCTGCCATCCGCAGCTCGTCGGCAGCAGCGTGGCCAGCGGCAAGACCGAGACCTTGTTCGAGCTGCTCGACACGCTCGTCGCCGACGGCCAGAAGGTCCTCGTCTTCTCGCAGTTCGTGCAGATGCTGAAAATCCTCGAGGTGGACTGCGCCAAGCGTGGCATCCCCACGCACCTGCTCACCGGCGAGACCAAGCAGCGCCAGGAAGTCGTCAACGCCTTCCAGGCCGACGACCAGGCCGGCGTCTTCCTGCTCTCGCTCCGCGCCGCCGGCACGGGCCTGAACCTCACCAACGCCAGCTACGTCGTCCTTTACGACCCGTGGTGGAACCCGGCGGTCGAGGCGCAGGCCATTGACCGCAGCCACCGCATCGGCCAGACGCGCACGGTGAACGCCTACCGCCTCATCGCGCCCGGCACCGTCGAGGAAAAGATTTGGGACCTGCAACAGCGCAAGGCCCAGACCATCCAGGACGTGCTCGGCGAGGAAGGCTTCGCCCGCAGCCTCTCGCAGACCGACTTGGAATACCTCTTCGCGGAGGACTGAGCGGACGCGGGCAAACCGCAGCGTAACGAGTAACGCGTCTCCGATCGCAGCTTTGGCAAGCGATTGGGAAGTAAATTGTGCCGTCCGACAAGCCTACTCCAGTCAAACGGCTTCGTGGCTTGCCTGCGTGTCACGCGGCGTCATTTCTTCAAAGCGTTGTTAACCTTCGTCGCGAATTCGATGGCGTCGCGTTCGGAGAACCTGCCGTTAATCACAGCTATGCCATTCGGAATTTCCATCATGACTTTCGGCGCAGACAGCAACTTTCCGTCAACCAAAATGGCCAGCCGCTTTCCCGAATTCCGCCGCGTAACGTCTGCAAATAGCTTCCGACCGGAGTCTGTGAAAGTAACCTCGATCAACGGGTCACCTGTTGTGCGGTGCTTTTGGACGACCGCCGAGCGGACTGCGGTGTGATCCATCAATGGCATCTTCTGAACGTTCAACACTTCCGCCGTTGTCCGATTGGTGTCTGTGACTGAATGCGTAATTGTCATCTGCTCGGTATTTGGGTTAGGGACATCCTGAACCAGCCGAATTTGAAATGCGGGAGGTGTTGCAGGTTCAGCAGCAACAAGTGTGATAGCAGTCACGCAGGCCGATAGGAGCGACAACATCTTCATAGTTTGTGTTGAGTGACTGGTGCTGTGGGCGCAATGCGCTCTAATTTTTTTGGCTGTCAATTCTGTGACCTATCAAGCGGTGCACAGCAACAGATATTCTCCCTCACTCCCCCTCCGCGAGCCGCCGATAAAGCGTCGCGAGACTCACGCCGAGCGCCTTCGCAGCCTGCTCCTTGTCGCCGCCCGCCTGCGCGATGGCGCGCTGGATGTAGGCGCTTTCCTGGTCGCGCATGAAATCCTTGAGCTGGCCCACGGGCTGGTTCAGCGGACTCTGCACCGGCGCGGCGGCGCCACCGGAGTTTGCCGTCTTGGGCGCTGACGCGATCACCGTGGTGTCGCCGCTGGGCGCGAGCGCGACCTCGGTGTCGGAGAAGTCCGGGCTGCCCAGCGTGTGCAGGTTCGGCGGCAGGTCGTTGAGGCGGATGAAGCCGTCTTCGCACAACGCGCTGCCGCGCTCGATGGCGTTCTCCAGCTCGCGCACGTTGCCGGGCCAGACGTGGACTTGCAGCGCCTCCAGCGCGCGGCGGCTGATGCTGTAGGGCTTGAGGCCCCGGTCGGCGGCCTTGCTGCGGAGGAAGTGCGAGACCAGCAGCGGGATGTCGTCGCGTCGCTCGCGCAGCGCTGGCATGGGGAGCGAGATGACGTTGAGCCGGTAGTAGAGGTCCTCGCGGAAGCCGCCTTCCTTGATGCGCTGCTCCAGCGGCTCGTTCGTCGCGGCGATGACGCGCACGTTCACGTAGAACGGCACGTTGTCGCCCACCGC
This sequence comes from Limisphaerales bacterium, assembly GCA_040081795.1. GTDB lineage: Bacteria > Verrucomicrobiota > Verrucomicrobiia > Limisphaerales > SXTU01 > SXTU01. The sequence continues at coordinate 10,320 of JBEBFV010000076.1, forward strand.
GCGCACCTCGCGCTCCTGCAACACGCGCAGCAAACGGCTTTGCAGCACGCCGGACATCGAGCCGATCTCGTCGAGAAAGATCGTCCCGCCGTCGGCTTCCTGGAACAAACCCTTCTTGTCCGCAATCGCGCCGGTGAACGATCCCTTGCGATGGCCGAACAGCTCGGACTCGAGCAGATGCTCCGGCAACGCGCTGCAATTGATCGGCACGAACGGTCCGGTCGCGCGGCGGCTGTTGAAGTGGAGCGCCTTGGCGATCAGCTCCTTGCCCGTCCCGCTCTCGCCGCGCAGCAGCACCGTGCTGTCCGTGCCCGCGACGCGCTCCACCATGCGGAAGACCTGCTGCATCGCGGGCGCGCTGCCGATGATCTGGCTGAACTGGTATTTCTTCTTCAGCTCCTTGCGCAGGTAGGCGTTCTCGGAAACGACCTCGCTGTGCGAAAGCGCCTTCCACAGCTTGAGCCGCAGCTCGACGGCCTTGAACGGCTTCTGCAAGTAGTCGAACGCGCCGAGCTTCGTGGCCTCGACCGCGATCTCGAACGAGCCGTAGCCCGTGATGACGATGACGATGGCTGGCGGCGTGAGGGCGCGCGCGCGCTTGAGCACGTCCATGCCGCTGGGGCCGGACTTGCCGAGGTTCAGGTCCGTGATGACGATCTCGGGTGCGGTGCGCTCGATCGCGTCGAGTGCCGCCGCGCCGTCATTGAAGGGCACGACCTCGTGGCCCTCCGCGCGCAGGATCTCGCTCACGATCTGGATCGAGAGCAGATCGTCTTCCACGAGCATCACTTTGGCCATGCAATGAGGCTAAGGAAGAAAAGCCAAGTGCCGCAAGCCGCTAATCCCCGGCGCGGTGAACCTTGAACCTTGAACTTTGAACCTCGCACCCGACTATCGCGGCGTGCGCGTCCACTTCCTCCTCGGTCCTGCCGGCAGCGGCAAGACTTGGCGCTGCCTCGATGAAACCCGCGCCGAACTGCTCCGCGCACCTGGCGACCCCGCTCCGCTCCTGCTTCTCGCGCCCAAGCAGGCCACTTTCCAGCTCGAACGTCAGCTCCTCGACGACCCGCAGCTCGCCGGCTACGCGCGATTGCAGATCGTCTCCTTCGACCGCCTCGCGCGCTGGCTCCTCGACACCTTCGCCGCCGTGCCCGACCTGCTTGATGACGAAGGCCGCGTCATGGTGTTGCGCGCCTTGCTCGCGCGCGAACAGGACTCGCTGAAAGTCTTCCGCGCCACCGCGCGCCTTCCTGGTTTCGCGCGCCAGCTCAGTCAGTTGCTTCGCGAGTTCCAACGGCACCAAGTCACGCCCGACCGCCTCGCGCGCCTCGCGGGCCGTTGCGATGAGAGCCCGCAGCTCCGCGACAAGCTCCACGACCTCCACCACCTGCTCCGTGCCTACCACGCATGGCTCGCCGAAAGCGAAATCCAGGACGCCGACCACCTCCTCGACCTCGCGACCGCGATGCTTCGGTCTTCCCCATCTCCCATCTCCCATCTCCCGTTTCCTATCTCCGGCCTCTGGCTCGACGGCTTCGCCGAGATGACGCCGCAGGAGCTGGACCTCCTCTGCGCCGTGCTGCCGCTCTGCCGCAAGAGCACGCTCGCCTTCTGCCTCGGCCCGGAAGCCGAAGAGTCGAAGAGCTGGCTCTCGCTCTGGTCCGTCGTGCGCCGCACGTATCTCGACTGCCGGACCCGCATCAAGGCGCTCCCCAACTCCAAGGCCAGCGACGAACAACTCGCGCGCGACCCCGCCCACAGCCGCTTCCGCGACAGCCCCGCACTCGCTCATCTCGAAGCTAACTGGACTGCGCCCGCCGCCTCTTCTCCCTCGCCCCCATCGGGGGAGAGGGCCGGGGTGAGGGGGCAAAGTGTCCCTTCGCCCGAGGCCGGCCAACCTGCCACCGCGCATCCGCCCTCGCCTCTCCGCCTCGCCCTCTGCGCCCACCCCGAGGCCGAGGCCACACTCGCCGCGCGCGAAATCCACCGCCACGTCCGCACCGGCGGCCGCTTCCGCGACTGCGCCGTCATCCTTCGCACGCTTGATCACCATCACGCCCCGCTGCGCCGCGTCTTCACGCGCTTCGGCATCCCCTTCTTCCTCGACCGCCGCGAGCCAGTCACGCACCACCCGCTCGCCGAGCTGACGCGCTTCGCCCTGCGCACGCTCGCCTACGGCTGGCAGCTCGACGACTGGTTCGGCGCGCTGAAGACCGGACTTGTCCACGACCGCGACGAGGACATTGACTGGCTGGAAAACCTCGCCCTCGCCCACGGCTGGCACGGCGACGACTGGCTCGCGCCGCTCAACGAACACGAGCCAGCCTTCGACCTCCCACGCGCCGAACGCCTCCGCGTCCGCCTCGTCCTGCCCTTCTGTAAACTGTCCGAGTCACTCAAAGCCACGCCCTCGCCGAGCGCCTCTTCTCCCTCGCCCCCACCGGGGGAGAGGGCCGGGGTGAGGGGGCAGCGCGCTCCATCGCAGACCAGTTCCCAAATCCCCGGCTCCGATCTCGCCGCCGCCTTCCGCATCCTCTGGGAAGACCTCACCATCGAGTCCCGCCTGCAAGCCTGGGACGACACACTCGCTCGTGATGGGGACACTCCTGTCCCCCATCCCGCCGCGGCCAGCGCCATCCACGCCAGCGTCCTGCGCCAGATGCACGAGTGGCTCGACAACCTGGAGCTCGCCTTTCCCGCCGGCTCCGCCGCGCTCTCGTTGCGCGAGTGGCTCCCCATCGTCGAGGCCGGCCTCGGCGCGTTGAGCGTCGGCGTCATCCCGCCCGCGCTGGACCAAGTGCTCGTCGGCACCATTGACCGCTCGCGCAATCCCGAGCTGAAGCTCGCCCTAGTGCTCGGCCTCAACGAAGGCGTCTTCCCCGCGCCACCCGCGCCGCCCGTGTTGCTCTCCGACTCCGAGCGCGCCCTGCTCGCCGACCTCGACACGCGCCTCGGCTCCGACCCGCGCGCGCAGCTCGCCCACGAACGCTACTTCGCCTACATCGCCTGCACCCGCAGCCGCGCCCGCCTCGTGCTCACCTGCGCCGCTGCCGGGGCCGATGGTGAACCGCTCCATCCCTCGCCCATCCTCGCGCACGTCCAGCAACTCTTCCCCGACGTGCTGCTGGAGAAAATCCCGACGACGGCCGACTGGCGCGAAGCCGAGCACACGGAGGAATTGCTCGAGCCAATCTTGCGCGACCTCGCCACCGAAGCCTCTTCTCCCTCGCCCCCACCGGGGGAGAGGGCCGGGGTGAGGGGACAGGCCACGACTACTCAATTCGTCTCCGAATCGCCAACCTCCGCCCTGCCCCCTCACCCTCAATCCCTCTCCCCCGATGGGGGCGAGGGAGGCCCGCAATCGGCACTCCTCACTCTCGCCACACTCCCAACGCTCGCTCCCGTCATCGCCCGCTGGCGGCAACACTCCGCCAGCCGCACCGTTGCGTCGCTATCCCACGCCGCTGTCACGCAGCTCTACGGCACTGAGCTTGGCACCTCCGTCAGCAAGCTCGAACAGTTCGCGGAGTGCCCGTTCAAGTTCTTCGTCGCCGCCGGGCTGCGCGCTGAGGAGCGCAAGGAGTTCGAGCTGGACCCGCGTGAACGCGGCAGCTTCCTTCACCGGCTTCTCGATGAGTTTCATCTGCGCGTCACTCGCAGCGGCCGCCGCTGGCGCGATGTCTCGCCCACCGAGGCGCGCACGCTCGTCGCCACCATCGGCGCGGACCTCCTGGCGCAGCCCGAGCATCGCCTGCTCGCGGCGGACGACGCGCGGCGCTTCACCGCGCACTCGCTCATCGCCAGCGCGCAACGCCTGCTCGTCGCACTCGTCGGCTGGATGCCGCACTACGACTTCGACCCAATCGCAGTCGAACTCGGCTTCGGTCTCAAGGAAAGCCCCTTGCCCGCGTGGCGCCTGGACCTCGCCGACGGCAATGCGCTCCTGCTCCGGGGCCGCATTGACCGCGTGGACTTGTGCCGCGTTCCCGAAACCGGCGAGACCCTCGCCGTCGTGGTGGACTACAAATCCAGCCCGAAGAAACTGGAGTCGCTCAAGGTCGCCAGCGGACTCCAGCTTCAGTTGCTCTCATATCTCAACGTGCTGCACGCGCAGCCGGTGGGGCCGGATCTCACTCCGATCCTGCCCACCCCGCTCCGCCCCGCCGGAGTCTTCTACGTGAACCTACACGGGGCTTCCGGCTCCGGCGGCACACGCGCGGAGATTCTTGCCGAGAACGAGGCTGACCGACGCGCCGCCTATCAGCACTCCGGGCGCTTCGACTTCGCGCAGTTGAAACACTTCGACCGGGAGGCCGTCGGCGGGCCTGGGAGCCAGTTCCGCTTCAAGGTCAACAAGGACGGCCAGCCCGCGAAGCGTGGCAACGACGCGTTGCCCACTACGGACTTCACCGCGTTGCTGGCCCAAGTGGAAGCGAACCTCCGCCGCCTCGGTTCCGACATTTTCGCCGGCGACATCCGCGTCGCGCCCATGCGCATGAGCGCGAGCGAGTCGGCGTGCGACCGCTGCGATTACCGCGCCATCTGCCGCTTCGACCCGTGGACGGAGCCGTATCGTAAACTCGTGAGCGTGGTGGAGGCCGGGGAGGGCACGGCATGAGCCGCTTCACTCCAGCGCAGCAGGCCGCCATCGCGGCGCGTGGCAACGTGCTTGTCGTCGCTGGCGCGGGCACGGGCAAGACGCGCACGCTCATAGAGCGCTGCCTGCGCCTGCTGCGCGAGGGCGCGTCGCTGGAGGAAATGCTCATCGTGACCTTCACGACCGCCGCCGCCGCCGAGATGCGAGTGCGGTTGCGCAAGGCGCTGGAGGGCGAGGTGAAGGCGGCTACTTCTGCGCAGGCGATTCACTCTGCACCTGAACCTGGTAGGGCCGCGCTGCGCGCGGCTTCGTCCATCCATTTAGACCAACGAGGCCGCGCGCAGCGCGGCCCTACCGGGGATTCGGACTTCGCCGCGCACTTCGCCGAGCAGGCGGCCTTGCTCGACACCGCGCAGATTTCCACGCTGCACAGTTTTTGCCTCGGTCTTGTCCGCGAACACTTCCATGAGCTGGCGATTGACCCGCAGGTCGTCGTGCTGGACGAGCGGCAGACGCGGCCGCTCGCTCGCGAATGCCTGACGGAGTTGCTGGCCGGCCACTACGCCGGGCGCTGGCCGCACAGCGCCGCGCTCCAGCAACTCATTCGCCGCACAGGACGTGGCTCGGACGAGCATCTCCGCGCGCTCGTGGGCCGGCTGCACAGCTACGCGCAGTCGCTGCCTGATCCGGATGGCTGGCTCGAGGGCTTGCTTGCTGATTTCCGGAACGCGGAACCGGCTCGCTGGCGCGAATGGCTCGCCACCGCCTGCCGGGACTGGCGTGCGCTCTGGCTGCCACTGCGGGAGGACACACCCGTCGCCCCGGCCTTCACCCGCAGCCGGGCCGCGTTGCGTGCCGCCGGGGAAGACCTGGCGGCGCTGGCCGGGGTGTTGAGCGAAGTTGCCGAGGCCGACCGCAACTGGCCGCATGGCACGAAGAAGTTCCGCAAGGGCTTCGAGAAGTTCTTTGACGACGCGGCCTTTCTCCTCGCGCTGACGGGCCAAAATGGGACCGGCGCCGCGCTCGAGGAGGACTGGGAATGGTCGCGTCATGAACTTGCCGCGCTCGTGGAACTCACGCGGCAGTTCGCCGAGCGCTTCACCGAGGCGAAGCGCCAGCTCGGCGGCGTGGACTTCGCGGACGTGGAGCAGTTGTCGCTGCGGCTGCTGCGCGATGAACGCGGCGCGGCGGCGCGGCGGTGCCGTGAGCGGTTCGCGCACGTCTTCGTGGACGAGTATCAGGACATCAACGCGGCGCAAGACGCCATCCTGTGTGCCGTGAGCCGCACGGGCGAGGAGGCGAACCGCTTCCTCGTCGGCGACATCAAGCAGAGCATCTACCGCTTCCGGCTGGCGAACCCGCGCATCTTCGCGGGCTACGCGGAGGCGTGGCGTGCCGGCGTCATCCCGCTGGCCGACAACTTCCGCAGCCATGAGGCCGTGCTGAACTTCGTGAACGCGCTCTTCCGCCCGCTCATGCGCGAGAGCGTGGGCGGCGTGACGTATGACACGGCGGCGGAACTGCGCTTCGGCAACGCGGGCGAGCGTGCGTCACTCGCCGTCGGTAGCGGCGCGGGCGCGCGAGTCGAGTTGCACGTTCTCACGAGCGACGAGGCGGCGGACTCCGCCGAGGCCGACGAGGCACAGAACGAAGTTGAGGAGCTGCTGGCCATCGTGCGCGAGGCGCGGTTCGTCGCGACGCGGCTGCGCGTGCTGCACGACGCCGGGCATCCGGTTTGGGATGAGAGCACGCACCAGTTCCGCCCGGCCCAGTGGCGCGACATGGTGGTGCTCATGCGTTCGCCCGGTTCGCGTGGCGAGGCGTTTGCGAAGGAGTTTCATCGCGTGGGTGTGCCGCTGCACGCAGAGCGCGGCGGGTTCTACGACTCGCTGGAAGTCTCGGACCTGCTGAATTTGCTGCGGCTGCTGGACAATCCGCTGCAAGACCTGCCGCTGCTGGCGGTGCTGCGCTCGCCGCTGGTCGACATGTCGCTGGAGGAACTGGTTGCCATTCGCAAGGCATCGGAGAAAACGCTGTTTTGGGATGCGCTCACCAAGTTTCGGGCAGCCGGCCCAGCCTCCGGCGCAACCGCAGAAGCCTGCGCGAAGGCCGCCGGGTTTCTCGCGCGCTTCGCCGAGTGGCGGCAGCTCATCCGCCTCGGCTCGCTGACGCAGTGCCTGGAGCGCGTGCTGACGGAGACGCACTATGAGGCGTTGCTGCTGGCCGAGCCGCGCGGGCCTGAGCGCGTGGCCAACGTGCGCCGCCTGCTGGACCTCGCGCGGCAGTTCGATCCGCTGCAACGGCAGGGGCTGCATCGCTTCCTGCGCTTCATCGAGGCGCAGGAGGAGGTAGAGCTGGACCACGATCCCGCGCCGTTGCCCACGGAAGACGCGGTGCGGCTGATGAGCATCCACCAGAGCAAGGGGCTGGAGTTCCCAGTCGTCGCTGTGGCCGGGCTGGGCGTGCGATTCAACCTGCGCGACTTGTCCGGCGACGTGTTGCTCGATGGTGAACTCGGCCTTTGCCCGATGGTGTCGCCGCCGGGATCGCAGCGGCGGTTTCCGAGTTTGCCGCACTGGCTGGCGAAGCAGCGTGGGCAACGCGAGTCGCTCGGTGAGGAGCTGCGGTTGCTCTATGTCGCCTTCACCCGCGCGCGCGACACGCTGCTTCTGTGCGGCACGGATGCGGGGAAAAATGTGGCCGAGAAGTGGCGCGAACCGGCTGCGGCCATCAGCGACCTCGCTGTGTTGAAGGCGCGTTGTCCGCTGGACTGGCTGCGGCTGTGGCTGCCGGGTGTGGCGAAGGAACCGAACTGGCGCGGGGACGCGGCGGGGTGGAATGAGTTGTTGGG
>JBEBFV010000472.1:0-4941 GCA_040081795.1 Limisphaerales bacterium
GTCCGGCAGCGACTCGGAAGCCATCGCGCCGTGCAGCACGAGGAAGATGCCGTCCACGCCGCGCTCCAACTCGGGCTCGGCGCGCTGGCGGAACTCGCGCCAGAAGGTTTCCACGACTTCGTCCTTCACCGTCGCGCTGGGTGAGGCGCGGAAGTCGGCGGTAGGGAGGACTGTCCAGCCGAAGCCTTTTGCCGCTTCGAGCACGCCGCCGAGGGGCGAGGCGTCGCCAGTGCAAGTCAGCATCTGCTCGCCGAGGCGCACCTCGAAGTCCGCGAGTCCGGTGGTGCCTTCGAGAAAGGTGTGCGTCTCGTGGAAGAGGCCGGCGATGAGGACGCGCATGGGAGAAGGATTTAGCCGCGAAAGGGCGCAGAGAGCACGAAGAAGAAGCAAGGCGGAGGGAGGCAATTCTCTCTGCGTCTTTTGCGTTCTTTCGCGGCCAACTCAGAGGATTCCATACTTGCGGAAGGCTACGCCGACGGGCATGCCGCGGGCGAGTTCGTCGCGGACGATGTTCTCGCCGGAGACTTTTTCCTGCGCGAGGCGGATGGCTTTGGCGGCGACTTCCTGTGGGATGATGACCACGCCGTCTTCGTCGCCGAGCAGCCAGTCGCCGCGCCGGGCGCGCACGCCGCCGATGATGATGGGTTCGCCCACGGTGATGACGTCGAGCCGGCCCTTGCTATCGCCCGGATGCCAGCCGATGCCATAGACGGGGAAATTCAGGTCGCGAATCTTCCACATGTCGCGCGTGCAGGCGGTCATCACGACGCCGCGCGCGCCCTTGGCGAGGCACGCGGTGGTGAGCAGCTCGCCCCAGAAGGCGCACGACTGGTCCTCCGCCGCGTCCACCACGAGCACGTCGCCGCGAGCGAGCGCGTCCACGGCGGCGATTTCCAGCTCGTAGGGTTTGGCGGGAATCTTGTAGGTCGCGCGCGCCGCCGCCGGGAAGACGCGGCCGCAAATCTTCTTCGTCGGCGTGAGCGGGCGGATGTGCGCGGGCAACGCCTGATGCCGGTAACCGAGCGAATCCAGCACATCGGCGAGGACGGCGGAGTAGAGCGATTCGAGGACAGAAGTGAAGTCAGCAGAGGAGGAAACAGCGGTTTTTCTCATACGAGTCGGTGTAGGACGCAACGGCAGCTCAAGGCTTCGACGCGGTTTTCTCCCGCTTCGCGCTCCACTCGTAAGTGCGCTCCACAGGCGCGGTGCCGGAGAGGATTTTGCCCTTAATCGTGTCGCCGGCGAGTTTGCCGGAGTAGCGGGACATGAACTTCACGCCGCCATACTCGCGCGGGATTTCAAAGGTGAGCTGGCCGTCCTTGAGCTTGCCCTTCTCGATTTCGGTCTTCATCTCCTGCACGGTGACATGGCCGGTGACCTTCTCCCCGTCCTGCTTGAACTCGGCGGTGAAGTCGAGCGAGGTGTCGAGGGAGACTTCGAGCGTGTAAGTCCACTTCCCGGTGACGGTGTTGGGCGTGGCGGGGCTGGCTTTCTCCGGCTTCTCGGCGGCGAAAACGGGGCTGAGGAGAACAAGGCCGATGCAGACGGCAAGCCAGCGCGCGACGCGACGGGGGAGGAAATGTTCGGTGTGCTTCACGCGGCGACTCAATCGGCGCGGCGGCGGCTTGTCAAGCTGCGGGCTGGAAAGGCCGCAGCCGCCTGAGGCCACGCGCATTCTTCGCAAAGCTGATTGCCCGGCCCACGTTCATCGGGGTGGCCCTGAACAATTCATCAGGGGATTGCCGTATTTTCTGGCAGCAACCACGAGTTGGGCCGCGAAGCTGCTTGGTTCGCAGGCATGAAAGCAGCCGTGTTTCTCGAACGGGACGGGGTGTTGAACCATGCTCGGGTCGCTGGACGCAACCAGACGCCGCCGATGTGCCTGGAGGAGTTTCGCATCCGCGACGACGTGCGCGAGCCGCTGGAGCGCCTGAAGGCCGCCGGCTATCTCATACTCGTCACCACCAACCAGCCCAACGTCGCCCGCGGCCTGCTCCCGCGCCGCGAGCTGGACCGGATGCATGACATGCTGCGCCGCGCGTTGCCGGTTGATGACATCCTGCTTTGCGCGCACGAGGAGAGCGACCGCTGCAATTGCCGCAAGCCCGGCGCGGGCCTCTTCACCGAGGCCGCCTTCCGCTGGCATCTGGACATGGAGCGTAGCTTTGCCATCAGCGACAAGTGGCAGGACGCGTCCGCCGCCTTTGTCGCGGGCTGCAACTCCGTTCTCATCAAGTCGCCGTGGAACGGGTCCGGCCACCATGACTTTCTCGTCAACGGCTTCGACGAGGCCTGCCAGAAGGTGCTCCAGTTCAATCACCCGGTGCACCACGTCCGCGTGCCGCTCCCACAATTGGCACTGGCCTGAATCCAGCTTTGGTGTGTCATAGTTAGTCCTCCTTGCGAAGAGACCGCCGCCGGGCATCCGCCCTCGGCGGTCTCCCTTTTTCTGCCGACGCTTCGCCACTGCTGGCGCTTGCCTCCCGTTGGAACACGCGGCAACAATCCGCCGTCTTTCAACTGCCTGTCACCATGAAGCATCTTGCCTCCCTCGCCGCCGCCATCGCGCTCGCAGTTCAAGTTTCCGCCGCGCCCGCGCCGGTTCCGGCCCCCGCCCGCCTCGAACTCCAGCCTGGCGACCACGTCTGCCTCATCGGCAACGCGCTCGCCGAACGCATGCAGCATGACAACCACTGGGAGACGCTGCTCCACCAGCGCTTCCCGAAGCTCAATCTCGTCGTGCGCAACCTCGCCTTCACCGCCGACGAGGTGGACATCAAGACCGAGCTGGTCATCGCGAACTCATCTTACTCCAAGGGCGACAAGGTGCTGCCCGCGCGGCTGCGCTCGCAGAACTTCGGTTCACCGGACCAGCACCTCGCCTTCAGCAAGGCCACGGTCGTCCTCGCGTTCTTCGGCTTCAACGAGTCCTTCGCCGGCCCGGCGGGCGTGGCGAAGTTCAAGGCTGACCTGATCCAGTTCATTGACCACACGCGCAGCCAGAGCTACTCCGGCGCGGGCGCGCCACGCCTCGCGCTCGTCTCGCCCATCGCGCACGAGAATCTTGGCAACCCCAACCTCCCCGACGGCAAGGCCAACAACGCGAATCTCAAGCTCTACGCTGAAGCGATGGCGGCGGTGGCGGCGGAGCTGGGCGTCCCGTTCGTGGACCTCTTCAGTCCGTCGCTCAAGGCTTACGCGGGCGCGCCCTTCAAGCTCACGCACAATGGCGTCCACCTGAACACCGACGGCCACAAGGCGGTCGCGCGCCTGCTGGACGAGGGCTTGTTCGGCAAGGCCGGCGCGCCGGCGGAGTTCAACGCCAAGCTCCGCGCCGAGCTGAACGAGAAGAACTACCAATGGTTCCACCGCTACCGCGCGGTCAACGGCTACTACATCTACGGCAAGCGTTCGCTCGTGAAATTCAGCGACGGCGAGCAGCGCAACGCCGACGTGATGGAGCGCGAGCGCGCCGTGCTCGACGTGATGGTCGCCAACCGCGACGCCCGCGCCTGGAAGGTCGCGCAGGGCGAGACCGTGCCCGCGATGATTGACGACTCGAACGTCCCGCCGTTCCTGCCAGTAAAGACGCACTTCGGCTCCGCGCGCGTGAACCGCGAGGCAGCCGCGAATCCGATTCTCAAGGGCGGCATGAGCAGCAAGTCCGGCGAGGCGGACGCCATCAATTACCTGCCCACCAGCGAGGCGTTGAAGCAGTTCAAGCTCCCGCCCGGCTACGCCATCAACTGCTTCGCGTCCGAGGAGCAGTTCCCCGAGGTCGCGAACGCCGTCGCGATGGCTTTCGACGCGCGCGGTCGGCTCTGGGTCTGCACCATGCCCAGCTACCCGCAGTATCAGCCGCTCGTGGACCGCCTCGGCAACCGCTCCATGCCCGACGACAAAATCGTCATCCTCGAAGACACCGACGGCGACGGGAAGGCCGACAAGTCCACGATTTTCGCGCGCGGCCTGCACGTGCCGACGGGCTTCGAGTTCTACAACGGCGGCGTGCTCGTCGCGCAGCAGCCGGACCTCGTCTTCCTCAAGGACACCAACGGCGACGATCTCGCGGACTACTCCGAGCGCGTGCTCGGCGGCTTCGACTCCGGCGATTCGCACCACTCCATCAGCGCGTTCACGCAGGGGCCGGGCGGCGAGCTGTATATGCTCGAAGGCACGTTCTTCTACACGCAGGTCGAGACGCCCTACGGCCCGGTGAAGAACCACAACGCCGGCGTCTATCGCTTCGAGCCGCGCACGGCGAAGTTCGAGACGTTCATCAGCTACGGCTTCGCGAACCCGTGGGGCATGACCTTTGACCGCTGGGGCCAGACCTTCGTCGCCGACGCCTCGCCGGGGCAGAACTTCTTCGGCACCGCGTTCTCGGGCCGCACGATTTTCCCGGACAAGCACCTGACCATGCCGCAGTGGATTCAGATGCGCGTGCGCCCGACTTCCGGCTGTGAATTCGTCTCCAGCCGCCACTTCCCCGACGACGCCCAGGGCCGCTACCTCCTCAACAACGTCATCGGCGTGCAAGGCATTCTCCAGCACACCGTCGCCGAGCAGGACAGCGGTTTCGTGGGCAAGGAAATCGAGCCGTTGCTCATGAGCGAGGACAAAAACTTCCGCCCGGTGGACTTCGAGTTCGGCCCCGACGGCGCGTTCTACGTCGTGGACTGGCACGAGCCGCTCATCGGCCACCTCCAGTATTCCATCCGCGACCCGCTGCGCGACAAGACCCACGGCCGCATCTACCGCATCACCTATCCCGGCCGGCCGCTGCTCAAGCCCGCGAAGATTGCCGGCGCGAGCATCGAGGCGTTGCTCGAGCTGCTCAAGGAACCCGAGGGCCGCACCCGCCAGCGCGCCAAGACCGAGCTCGGCTCCCGCACTGTGGACCAAGTCATCGCCGCGCTCGTGAAGTGGACCAAAGCCCTC
>JBEBFV010000077.1:0-17703 GCA_040081795.1 Limisphaerales bacterium
GGGCAGAAGTCCCGCGCCAGTTCCTGCAGGTTCTTGCCGGCTCGCAACGGCAGCCCTTCACGCAGGGCAGCGGCCGGCTCGAACTCGCCCGCGCCATCGCCAGCGCGGACAACCCGCTCACTGCGCGCGTGATGGTGAACCGGCTTTGGCTCCACCACTTCGGCGCTGGCCTCGTGAAGACGCCGAGCGACTTCGGCCTGCGCGCCGAGGCCCCGAGCCATCCCGAGCTGCTCGACTGGCTCGCGCGGCGCTTCGTGGCCGAGGGGTGGAGCTTGAAGGCGATGCATCGGCTGGTGGTGACGAGCGCGGCGTATCAGCAGGGCGGGGAGTTTTCAGTGTTCAGTAATCAGTATTCAGTGGGAGCCACGGCGTCCGGCAAGCCCGCTGAAAACTGGAAACTGAATGCTGAACACTGGAAGCGTGCCGCCGCGCTCGATCCGGATAACAGGCTTCTCTGGCGCGCGAACCGTCAACGGCTCGACTTCGAGGAGCTGCGCGATTCACTGCTCGTGGCCAGCGGCGAGCTTGACCGCCTGGCAGGCGGCAAGCCGGTGGACATCCTCACCAGCAAGCGCCGCAGTCTCTACGGCCTCGTGGACCGCCAGTATCTGCCCGGCGTCTTCCGCGTCTTCGACTTCGCGAATCCCGACCTCCACATCCCGCAGCGCCACGAGACGACCGTTTCGCAGCAGGCGCTGTTCTTCCTCAATCACCCGTTCGTCGCGGCACGCGGCAAGGCGCTCGCATCGCGCGCAGATTTCAAGACCCTCAGCTTGCCGGAGGAAAAAGTGCGGCTCCTCTACCGCGCGCTCTACCAGCGCGAGCCGACGCCAGTGCAAGCCGCCGCTGCCGTTCGCTTCGTGGCGGAAGCGGAGGCGAACCAGCCGCAGACTCCGAAGCCGCCACCGGAAAACCAATGGCGCTACGGCTGGGGCGAGTTCGACGAGACCGCGCGCAAGCTCAAGAGCTTCGCCGCGTTACCACACTTCACCGGCAAGGCCTGGCAGGGCGGTCCGAACTGGCCCGATGCAAAGCTCGGCTGGGCGCAGCTCACCGCCGACGGCGGCCACACCGGCGACAACCTCCAGCACGCCGTCATCCGTCGGTGGGTCGCGCCGCGCGATTGCGTCGTGAGCATCGCGGGCCGTATCGCGCACGAGACCAGCGCGGGCGACGGCGTCCGCGCGTTCATCGTCAGCAGCTCGGTTGGCCAACTCCGCACGGTGACTGTCCACAACTCAGCGGAGGACATGCGCGTGCCCACGACCGCCGTGAAGGCTGGCGACACGATTGATTTCATCGTGGATTACCGCGCGAACCTGAACAGCGACCAGTTCATCTGGGCTCCGGTGATCACGGAGTTGAACACCTCCGCCGCAGCCGCCGGAGCCGCCGTGCTCGTGAAGGAGTGGGATGCGAAGAAGGATTTCCGCGGCGTGGACGTGCCGGCATTTCCGCCGCTCAAGCCGTGGGAACAGCTCGTGCAGGTGCTGCTCTCGGCGAACGAGTTTCTTTTCGTGGACTAAACATCCGCAGGCTGAAGCCTGCGGCTACGGGCTGACCAGCCACTGCGCGGCGGCGGCGCGGTCGGCTTTGGCGGAGACGGTGATGGGGGCGTTCGCGCCGCCGTAGATTTTCTTCGCGAGATCGGGCGCGCTCGCGCCTTCGCCGGTGAGCCAGAGCTTGCCGGGCGCACCGAGCGCGAGCAGGCCGGGCACGTCGCCATACTTCGCGCCGCCGGGAAGGAAATTCACATCGCGGTAGTCCGTCAGCTTGCTGAAACGGAACCCGCCCGTGTCCACCGCCGCGCGGTCAATGCCTTCACGCGCCACCGCACGAGCCGCCGCCACGATCGGTCCCGCGCCGCCGAAGCCGGCCACGTCCACGCTGCTGGGCTTGGGATGCTGCGCGCTGGCCTCGTAGCTGCGCAGATACTTCACCAGCGTCAGCACGTCGTGCGTGCGCTGGGCGAAGAGCGCGTGGTTGTAGCCGTAAGTGAAGCCGGCAAACTCGCGCGGGTTGGCCACGACGCGGTTCTGCTTCGCGGGCTGGCCGTCCTTGGTGAACTCGCCTTGGAAAAGCAGGTCCGCGCCGAGCACGGTCGCGCCGGCGTCCACGAGCTTTTTCACCTCGGGCTTCACGGAACCATCGGCGTTGAAGAGCGCGGCCTTGCCGGTGTCATCAAGCCACACCACGGCGCGGCCGCTCCACTTCTTGGGATAGAGCCACGCGACGGGCAGTTCCTCGCCGTGCGTCTGGTTGCGGAGCAAGCCGGTCATCTCGACGTAGCCGCCCCGGTCGGTCTTGTGCGTGAGCTCCCACTCGACGGTGCCCGCGCTGGCGAGCGTGCGGCCGATGATGGCCTCGACGCCGTTGCCCGCGAGCTTGCGGAACGAGTCGAGAGACGAGGCGGAGGCGTTCAACTGCTTCTCCGAATCCTCGCGCATCCAGCGCAGCAGCCGGCGCTCGAAGTCAATGTCATCGGCCTTCGGCGCGGGATGCGCGCTGTCCCAGACCGTGAGCTGGTCGCGCTTGAGCCGCTCGTAGTCGCGCTCGATGACGGGCGACTTCGCGCCGAGTTTGAAGTGCTGGTTGAGCAGCGTGTAGAAGCCCGAGCGCGAGACGGCGTTGTAGTTGTGCGGGAAATGCTCACCGCGATGGAGCATCACGTTGTTCGGCGCGCCGAGCGTGGCGTAGTGCTGCTTCAACTCGGGGAAGCCCTTCGTGAACATCTCCCTCGTCCAGTCGTTCGCGGTGGTCATTCCCTGCGGCTTGGGCGCGAAGAGCGCGGCGAACTCGATGTTGCCGGTGCCGATGCGGAGCAATGAGGCGTTCTCGCAAGTGCATCCGCCCTGCATCGCCGTGCTCACCATCACGGCGGGGAAGGACAGCGTCACGCGCGGGTCTATCGCCGCGAGGATCATGGACTGCGTGCCGCCGCCGCTCGCGCCGGTGATGGCGATGCGCGCGGGGTCCACCTCCGCGAGGCCGAGCACGAAGTCCAGCGAGCGCACGGCGTTAAGCGTCTGGAGGCCCATGATGCTCTGGAGATTTGCCTCCGCCTGCGCGCTGAAGAGTTCCCAGTTCTCGGTCTTGCCCATGTCCGGCCGCTGCTTGGCGAAGCGATGCACCGTGAGCGCGGAGAGCTGGATCGCGTCCGAGTCGCTCATCATGTCCCACTGCCAGACCACGCAGCCCATGCGCGCGAGCTGGACGCACATGGATTGGAAACGGCTCTTGCCGCCCTCGGTGAAGCGCTCCTGGCCGGTCGCGATCTCGCTCTGCAACGCGGCGTCGCTCTCCTCGGACAACCGCGCGTCCTTCCAATGCCCGTGCGCGAACAGCACGGCAGGCACCTTGCCGGTGCGACCCTTGGGCCGATACAGGTTGCCCGTGACGAAGAAGCCGGGCGCGCTCTCGAAATAGACTTTCTCCACGGTGTATTCGTCCTTCTCGATCTTGCCGTGGATAACGGCGTTGAGCGGCGTCTTGGTCGGCATGGGCAGGAGGCCGAGCGCGGCGCTCATTTGCCGGCGCGCAAAATCCGCGCGCGCGGGCCAGGCGTCCTTCGACTTGGGCGGGGTGAAGGGAAAGTAGCCGTTCAAGTCCTTGGGCGGCGCGAGGCGGACGTCATTGGGCAACTGACCCTCCGGCAGCGCGCGCGGCGCGGCGGCGGAGGAGGGCGACAGGGTGACAAACAACGCGACGAGCGCGGCGACGACGTGGGAACGCATGGGGTTTCGGACGGCTTTCATGGCGCGGATATTGAACAGAGGAACGGAGCGAGGCCAACAAATTGCGCGGTGTGCGCGGGACTGAATTCGAGCGCTCCCATCCGTCACCACTAACCAAACCACTTCTCAGTGCGTCTCCTTCCCTGCATCATTCGAACACTTATGACCCCGACACGCCTCCTCCCGCTGCTGCTCACCAGCCTGCTCGTCCTCGCGCCCGGCCTCCGCGCCGCCGATGCGAAGCGGCCCAACGTCCTCTTCATCGCCGTGGACGACCTCAACCACTGGGTCGGCCACCTCGGGCGCAACCCGCAGACCAAGACGCCGAACATTGACCGGCTGGCGAAGCTGGGCGTCACGTTCACCCGCGCCTATTGCGCCGCGCCGGTCTGTAACCCCTCGCGCGCCGCGCTCATGTCCGGCCGTCGCCCCGGCGAGACGGGCGTTTATGACAACGGCCAGGACTGGAAGACCGCCATCCCGAAGGAGCAGACGCTCACCACGCAGTTCCTCAAGGGCGGCTACAACGTCTTTGGCGCGGGCAAAATCTACCACTCCAGCGACCATCGTGATGGCGAGTGGACGGACTACCTCACCGGCGGTGGTGGCGGTGGCGGATTGAAGCTGCATCCCAGCGCGAAGGACGACGGCGTGGCCGGCATCAAGTTCGGCCCGCTGGCGAATCCCGACGAGGACATGCCGGACTTCAAAGTCGCCAGCTACGGCATCCAGCAGCTCGACAAGCAGCACGACAAGCCCTTCTTCCTCGCCATCGGTTTCGTAAAGCCGCACATGCCCTTCAGCGTGCCGAAGAAATACTTCGACCAGTTTCCGCTCGAAACCATCCAGCTCCCGCCGCATCGCGTGGACGACCTGAACGACGTGCCCTCCGGCGGCATCAAGATGGCCAAGCCCGACGGCGACCACGCGGCCATCCTCGCGTCCGGCCGCTGGAAGGAAGCCGTGCAAGCCTACCTCGCCAGCATTGCGTTCATGGACGCGCAGCTTGGCCGCCTGCTCGACGGGTTGGAGAACTCCGCCCACCGCGACAACACCATCATCTGCTTCTGGGGCGACCACGGCTGGCACCTCGGCGAGAAGCAGCACTGGCGGAAGTTCGCGCTCTGGGAGGAAGCCACGCGCGCGCCGTTCATCTGGGTCGCGCCCGGCGTGACCAAGCCCGGTGGCCGCAGCGAGCGCCCGGTGGATTTCATGAGCGTCTTCCCCACGCTCTGCGACCTCGCGGGCCTGCCCACGCCCGCACACGCCAAAGGCCCGAGCCTGCGCCCGCTGCTCGCGAACCCGGCGGCGAAGTGGGACTTGCCCGGCATCACCACCTTCCACCTGAACAACCACGGCGTCCGCACCGAGCATTTCCGCTACATCCGCTACGCCGACGGCGGCGAGGAATTTTACGACCACAACCAAGACCCTTACGAGTGGACGAACCTCGCGAAGGACTCCGCCTACGCCGCGCAGAAGGCCACGCTCGCCAGCCTGCTGCCCAAGGACAACATCGCTGAGCGGCCCAGCACCGGCGGCGAAGGGAAGAAGAAGGCGAAGGCGAAGGCGAAGGACAAGTAGCGCCGTGCCGGCGGCTTGCAGCCGCCGTTCCTCCACAGCCAACCGGCATCGACTGCAAGTCGCCGGGACCACCACCAACCCCATCCAATCGCCATGACGCCCGACCAGCGCCACCAGCACTACGTGGAGGTAATCAATCCACGGCTACAGCAGCTTGGAGGACGCATCTGCGACGCCTCGGGCATTGACGATGAGGTGCTTGAAGCCGTCGCATATCAGAACCTGGTGAGCTTCTACGAGGAGCAGGTCGCCGCCGGTCACTGGCATCCATCCTTCACGGAGTCGATGGGCGATTTCACTACCGACGACACGGCCGCGCTCGTTTACTACCGCCGCGCGCTCGACGAGGCCCGACGGCTGCCTGACCAGACGCACAGCATTCTGCTTTGCATGGCCGAACGGCTGAACTGGCTAGGCCAGATGGAGCAGGCCGAGGCGTGCCTGGCCGACGGCCGGGCCGAAGCGGTTCGGCGAGGCGACAATGATTGCATCGAGCAGGCCGACAGGATTCTGAAAGAGATGACGCGTTGACTCTGCTGGCACGGCCGCAAATTCCCCTCGCCAGTTCGTCGCCGCCTTTGCAGCATCGCAACATCATGCAACGCCTGCTTTCCCTCTTTGCGCTCCTTTGCGTTCTTTGTGGCAAATCTTCCGCCGCTGACGCCCCGCCCATCCGCGTGCTCGTGTGGGACGAGCAGCAGGCGGAGCAGAGACGCGCCTACGATGGCGGCTTCCTCGGCGACACCATCGCGGCGCATCTCGCGAAGCAGCCGGGCTTCAAGGTCACTTCCGTCAACCTCGCCTCACCGAACCAAGGCCTCTCCGATGCCGAACTGGACGCGGCGCAGGTCGTCATCTGGTGGGGGCACCAGAAGCACGCGCTCGTCGAGACGCCGCGCGTGGAGGCGCTCGTGCAGCGGGTGCTGGACGGCCGGCTCGCCTATATCAGCCTGCACTCGGCGCACTTCGCGCAGCCGTTCATGCGCCTCATGCACGAACGCGCGATGACCGATGCGCTCAAGCAAATCCCCGCCGGCGAAGCGCTCACCGCGAAGTTTGATTTCTCCGCCCAGCTCAAGCGCGCAATGGTGAAGCCCGACGCAAAGCTGACGCCGAGCCTTGAGAAAGTGGACGGCGTGTGGCGGCTCACTCCGCCCGGCTGCATCTTCCCCGCGTGGCGCAACGACGGCGCGCCCAGCCATGTGAAGACCCTGCTGCCCGCGCATCCCATCGCGAAGGGCCTGCCGGCGCGCTGGGACATCCCGGCCACCGAGATGTATGCCGAGCCGTTCCATGTGCCTGCGCCGGACGCGGTGGTCTTCGAGGAGCGTTGGGACAAGGGCGAGTGGTTCCGCAGCGGCTCGCTGTGGCGCGTGGGCAAGGGCGGCGTGTTCTACTTCCGGCCCGGTCACGAGACGCACGCAGTTTTTAAGCAGGCGGAGAACTTGCGGGTGATTGAGAACGCGACGCGCTATCTCGCCGCGCAGCTTGCCGGCGCGGCTTCTGTCACTCCGCCCGCGAAAGCCAAGGCCGCCGCACCGGTTGGCCGCCTCGCGTTGCCGCACACGGAGAACTTCACCGTCGCGGGCCGGCCCGCGTTTGTCTTCCTGCCGTCGCCGGAGAAACGCAGCTCGCCGCAGCCGTGGATTTTCTACGCGCCCACGCTCCCGCCGTATCCCGACCAGGCCGAGCGCTGGATGCACGAGCAGTTCGTCGCCGCCGGCATCGCCGTGGCGGGCGTGGATGTCGGCGAGGCGTTTGGCAATCCGAAGAGCCACGCGACCTTCGACGCGCTCTATCGCGAGCTGACGGAGAAGCGCGGGTTTGGCTCAAAGCCCTGCCTCTTCGGTCGCAGCCGGGGCGGGCTGTGGACGAGCAGTTGGGCCATCGCGAACCCGGCGCGCGTCGCGGGCCTCATCGGCATCTACCCGGTTTATGACTTCCGCACTTATCCCGGCCTCGCGAAGGCCGCGCCTGCCTACGAGCTGAGCATCGAGCAACTCACCGCGCGCGCCGCCGAGTTCAATCCCATCGAGCGCATCGCCGTGCTGGCGAAGGCGAAGGTGCCCGTCGCCCTCATCCACGGCGACGTGGACAAGGTCGTGCCGCTCAAGGAGAACTCCGCCGAACTCGTCCGCCGCTACCAGGCCGAGGGCGCGGGCGACCTCGTGAAGCTCATCATTCTCGAAGGCCAGGGCCACAATTTCTTCGAGGGCTTCTTCCGCTCGCAGCCGCTCGTGGACTTCGCCATTGCCCATGCGAAGGAAGGGGCGAGGCGTTGAACCTCCCGCTTGCCAAGCAGTCGGGCACGGCTACAGTTCGGGGAGTTCAGCCGTAACAACTCATGTCCATGCGCACACCAAGCACATTTCGGGATCCCGCCGCGCGGCGCGAGGAACCACGCGCCTTCACGCTTATCGAACTGCTCGTCGTCATCGCGATCATCGCGATCCTGGCCGGGATGCTCCTGCCGGCGCTGGGCAAAGCGAAGCAGAGGGCGCAGGGAACCTACACTCTGAACAGCCTGAAGCAGCACGGACTTGCCTGGAAGCTGTATGCAGACGACAGCGACGACCGGTTGGTGCAAGTGCACCTGTGGTATAACCCCTCAGCCGCGAATGTGCCCAACCCCGAGGCGTGGGTCATCGGGGATATGCAGAACTCCGCCTCCTACCATATGCCCGGCGACCCCGCAAATATCGGATACCCTACGAACACGTTTGGCATCACACGCACGCCTTATTTCCGATACGTAAATTCGACGAAGATCTACAAGTGCCCAGCCGACAAGAGCAAGTTCAACGGGGCGGATAGGGTCCGCAGTTATTCCGCCAGCTCGTTCATGGCAGGCCGAAATATCTTCGGGGTGACAGACGGCGGGGCAGCTCCAGTCGTTTTTTTCCGGGATAAGGAGATTGATCGGCCAGCGGACCGATTTGTCTTCGTGGATGAGAATGAGAATCGAATCAACGACGGGTTCTTCGCGGTGAACATGAATGCCAACGCCGCGAGCATGAACGACCTGCCAGCCGCTCACCACTCCGGCTCCTTCTCTGTGAATTTCTCAGACGGACACTCAGACATGGTGAAGCTGAAAGATTCTGTCACGCGCCAGTGGATCAGCACCGCTGCCGTCCCCATGCCACCCGTCAACGTGGACTGGCAGTTCCTCACCAACTCCGCAACCTTTCGATGATTTCTCGCCTCCATTCAAGTTCGCCCTGGTTTGCGTTTGGCTTGGCAGTTCTGCTGGTCGCGGCGGGAGGCTGTCGCCGGTCAAACCGCGCCGAATCCAAGCCGTCCGTTGCGGCCGATGAAAATATCCCCCCGCCCATCGTGCCCGCCCCGCCCGTAGCTGCATCACCGGGCATTCCGGCCAACGCGGCTTTGCAAGACCCCGCCTTGGCACCGACGATCAAGAAGGCAGTGGAGCGATATTTCAACGAACAGGGACAAGCCCCCTACTCTTGCCAGGATCTGGTCCTGAAAAAATATCTTGCTACGGTTCCGCTCGCCCAGAACGGCCAGCCGCTGGATTTGAATCTTTTCCTAGCTCACCACAATGCCAAGTGAGCCTCGGACGCCCGCGAGCGATCCGCTTGCATCGCGCTTGGAAAACCAAGCAGCCAGTCATCCCTCTCCCGAACTTCACCCTTGCACTGAAGTCATGCCCGGTCTGAAGTCCATCGCAGTTGTAGAAGACGACAAGCCCACCGCCTTGCTGTGGCAGCGGGTGGTGCGGCGGGCGGGATTTGCCTGTGCCGGGCGCTTCGCAGACGCGGAATCCGCGTGGAAAGTCTTCCGACACACGGCTCCCAGTTTGGTTCTGCTCGATTTTGAACTCCTCGGCCACAACGGCGGCTGGCTTGCCGCCAGGCTGCGCGGGCTGCCGGTCCCCGTGCTCGTCCTCATGATCACCTGCCATGATGAACCGGCAGTGCTGCGGGAGGCCATCGGAGTTCCAGTCAACGGCTTCATCCGCAAGCCTGTTTCGCCGAAGGAACTTGAGCTGCGCATCCGCGAAGTCTTCGCCGGGGACATGCCATTGACCACACGGCACGGCGCGGCGCTCTGGCCCGCGACCGCACCTTTGGCTGGGTCGCCCGCTTCAATCCTCAGTCCACGTGAGCGGGAAATCGTCACGTTGAGCGCGCGTGGCGATTCCGCCAAGGAAATGGCCTGCCAGCTGCACATAGCCATCACGACGATCCCGACCTACAAGGTGCGCACCACACAGAAGATGAACGCGCGACACTTCAAGGAAGCCGTGGCCTTCGCCGCCGGTTTCCGGAACTGGTATCGCTCCCCGCTGCCATCGCAGGCCGGAACTTCCGGTGCCCCTTCCGTCGGAGTCTGAGTTCGCAGGATGGTTCCCCAGTTTGTTCCGCATTCTTGCGCGCGGAAATCTGCCCCTTGACTTGTCAGGCATGTCCTCATTTTTGAGGACAAGACAAACGCAGCGCACAAGCGGCAAACTGCGAGGCATCAATCCATGAACCACTCGCCTCAGAACAATTCCTGCGCGCCCGAGAGAGGCGGTTTCCAGATGCCGGACTGCGATCGCGTGCCTCCGGTTTTACTTTGCGGGCAGGAAGACAGGTTCGTCCGGCAGGATTTGTCAGTAGTCGGGAAGAAATCCAATGACACCCGGCAGGAGCAGCCGCCCGTCCGGGTGAAGCGCTCGGATCTCCGGCAGGAGGAAAGCCACGTCCGGCTCCTGGCCAGGTGCATCCGGCTGCAGTTTTCCAGCGTCCGGCAGGAGTTTTTGCTCATCCGGCTGCCGGACGCACGAAAACTTCAGCCGGACAGACCAAAACTTCAGCCGGACGCACCTAAATTAGTGCCGGACGCGACAGTTCTCCTGCCGGACGGCCCAAAATTAGTGCCGGACGAACGATTTTTTGTGCCGGACGAACGATTCTTTCACCCGGTCGCGCCTTTTCTCCTGCCGGACGCCTCAAAAATACCGTCGGACGCCCATTTTTCCCTGCCGGAGATGCCTCTTCCCCAGCCGGATGGCCCGATATTTCTGACGGAAGCCACTGTTATTAGGCCAGATACGATAGTTCTGCGCCCCGACGGCCCATTTTCCACAACCGAAACCACAAACTAGGAGACCCAGACCTATGCTCGAAGGCAATGACTTCCACATCCTTCAACTGCGCTTCATCAAGCGCACCATGGATGACTTCGCCACCTACCGGCCCGATGGCAAAACCCCGACCCAAGTCGGGACGATGATCACGACCGCCAAGGCCGTGCGCGCCACCTACATTGATGCAAAGACGACGCTCGACCTCGCGATGGGGAACTACAACACCGCCATCGCCGCCGGCCACGGCATCTGCGTGCAGGTCTATCCCATGATGAAGAGCCGCTTCCGCCTCGACAGCGCCGGCCTCGAAGCCATCAACAAGCTGCCGATTGACGACCAGACACCCGCCGCCACCATCAAGCGGCTGGAACTCACCATCAGTCTCTGGACGCGGCTGCCCAATCCGCCCGAGTCCCTCACCCCGTTCAAAGCGTGGGACACCATGGGCCTGACGGAATTCACCGCCTACCTCACCACCATCGGCACCAAGACGGAACTCAAGGACGACGCCCACGAGCAATTCGAGGTGGAGGAAGGCAACCTGCACAAGTCCGACAAAACCCTCGACGACTTCATCACCGCCGCCCTCATCCAAGGGCGCGGTCAGTTCCTCGATGGCACTGTGGAGCGCGAGGTGATTGATGCCATTCCTACCGCCCCTGCCCAGCAGGCACCCGGCAAAGGCATCATTTCCGAGGCGACCTCCCCGGCAGCAGGCGCGGCGCACTTGGTTTACGACGCCCCGCACGGCACTTCGTTCGACGTGTTCCGCAAAGGCCCCGGCGATGCCGACTTCATCCTCGTGGCCGATGACACGATAGACAAAACCTACAACGCTTCCGGCCTGGCGGCGGGCACCCACGACTTTAAGGTCGTGGCTCGTAACTCCAAGGGCACGGGTCCGGCGAGCGATGTGAGTGTGGTGAATGTAGCTTAACTCAAACTGCGCACAAACCCATCCTTGCTGTGCTTCCGGAAACAGCTCGTGGCCCGTGTCAAACGAAAACAAGCCTTCGACCAGTGGAGCGATACCGCCACCATCACGATCCAAGGCTAGGAACGATTTCGAGAGCAGCGAATCTGCTCCCGGATGAAAAGCAAACAAACACGAACAACTCAAATACATGAAAACACTACGCAGCAGAACAAAACTCCTCTGGCGGACCTTGGCGCTGACAGCCGCCGTCTTGGTGGCCGCGCTCAACACTCACGCGGCTGAATACATTGTCATGGATTTGGGGCCTGGAACTCCATAATCGATCAACAACAGTAATTATGTCGTCGGCAACAGTGGCCAAGGGTGGGACAAGTTTTGTGATACGGGATGGAGCAGATCAGCAAGACTTTGGAGACCCGTGGCGTCGAACTCTTGGGAGGCGGCAGACATCGGGAATGTCTTACCTCTCAGAACAAATGATGGAACGGGGGTTTGGTCAGATGCTCGAAAAATAAATGACAGCGGCTACATCGTCGGCATGGGTCAACTGACAAACTATATGGTGACAGGATGCATTTGGACGTTCACATCAACAAACTTTACGCTGACGTTGCCTTATGGAATCGCGACAAACTTTAGCGAGTTCCAGAGCGTCAATAACAGCGGAGTCTACACAATTCAGGATGACCTTACCGACTTCACTGCGACTCACCGAACTGAGGCATGGACGTCCACGGGTTCGATTGGAAGCTACAACGGGTTTTTTAATGACCTCTCAGAATCCTCTGATGTGTATTGCTATCCTTTCGGAATCAACAATTCGGGAACTGTCGTTGGCAGCACCTCTGGAAACGGCGCAGTTTTGACGGCTTTTGTCTGGAATGGAGAAGGTGAACCAGTTTCGCTGGGTGCAGCAGGCGGTCAAACTGGCTATAGTGCGGCCTACGATGTTAACAGCGCAGGCTCTGCTGTCGGCTTTCAGATCACCGCCTCTGCGGGTCCACTTTTCCTCTGGACGCCTACCACAAACAACGGGACGAGCGGGACATTGACTGATATTAGCCCAACGAACACATGGAATGGTGAAGCACGCGGTATCAATGATAGTGGAATTGTCGTCGGGTGGGCCGAGATATGGGACCAAAATTCTTGTAATCCTTCAGTCCACCAGGCCATTATCTACGACGCCGTTAACGGTGCGAGAGACCTGAATACGCTCATCCCGGGCGAGACCGGATGGCATTTGCTGGGTGCTCTGTCGATCAACAATGGCGGCTACATCGTGGGCCTTGGAGACCTGACTACTTACGACGAGTCATGCCCGCCTATTCCAACAACTGAACGTCGAGCATTTCTGCTGATTCCTAATCCTTAAGGGGAGATCGTCTGCACCGCGAGAGGCGCACTGGCGGAAGCCGTGCGCCTCATTCTTTTGAGATTGGTTGGAGATTGCCTTACCGACAGCAGCAAATCCTCGGCCGGCGTAGCAGCCTCCGCGCGTGTCCGCCGTTGCACCATCCTGCTACTGTCGCTGCGGAGCCCGTGCGCCCCGCCAGACAGCGCACATGCGAGCCGGCAAATCCGAAGGAAGTGAAGGCGGCCTACCACCAATACTTCGCCAAAATCGGCAGCTTCCCGAACGGGTGGCCGGACATGATCCGGCAAAAAATCATCCCCGCCGTGCCACCGGGCAGGAACGGCCAACCGCTGGACTTCGTTCAGTTTACGCTGTGGGAGGCGGGTCATCCGCCAAAGTAGCCGCGGTCGTTCGACAGTGATCACGTTGCCCGGTTGCTCTTTTGGCACCTTCTCCAAGCAAGCACTTGCCCAGACTTTTTTCGTGCCTTTTCGCCGGAGCAGCCAATAATCCGCCGCCATGACCATTTGGATTCTTGCGGTGTTCCTGTTCGTGACGGTCGGCGCCCTGGGCCGTCAGGTCGGCGCGTTGCGCATGAGCATCTCGCTGGCGGGAGTGATCGTGGCACTTTTCGTGGCGGGGCCGCTCTCGCCGTATTTCCGCAAGGCCCTCGAGCTGGTGTCGAAAAGCCCCATCACG
The DNA here is from genome assembly GCA_040081795.1 of Limisphaerales bacterium. GTDB lineage: Bacteria > Verrucomicrobiota > Verrucomicrobiia > Limisphaerales > SXTU01 > SXTU01. Next base: position 13,407 of record JBEBFV010000077.1, read on the forward strand.
GTCTGGTCGCTGGCAGCTCCGCTGGCCTTTCTGGCCGTCATGCTCGTCTTCAACAGCTTGGCCGTGGCGGCGTATCTCAAGATCGGCAACTACTACAAATATCGGGCCAAGGACGACATCCGTATCCGCTGGGAGCGCATGGACAGCCAACTCGGCCTGTGCGTGGGCGTGGTGGCCGCCGTGGCGTATCTGATCGCGGGCAGCGCGTATGTCTATCACGTCGGCTACGTGACCAAGCAATTCGAGTCGCCGGGCGACAACCCGTTCTGGCTGGGCCTGGCCAACAAGATGCGCGACGACCTCAGCAGCACGAAGTTCGACCGCGTCGCGGCGGCTGTGACGACGGTGTCGCCCAAGTTCACCGAGACTGCGGACGTGCTCGGGCTGCTGTATCACAACAAGGAATTGCAGGCGCGGCTGCCGGACTACCCGTTGTTCATGTCGCTTGCGGAGAATGGTGAATTGCAGAACTCGTTCACCAACGAGACCTACTCCGTGCTGCTGCCATCCAGGACAAATGTTGCCGTCATCCTCAAGGATCCCATCACCGAGACGCTCATCAACCACCCCGAGATCCGGCGGGTGGTAAACGAGGTGGACCTGGCCGACCTGCTCAATTACCTCAAGACGGGCCGGTCCGAGAAATACGCAAAAGAGCCGATGGTCGGCAAATGGCAGATCGACATCAACAGCACGGTCAAGCAATACGCCCGCGCCGATCCGAAGCTCACGGTCAACAACCAGAACCGCCTGCGCGGCATGCTGCGCTTCCGCATGGCGGATTATCTCCTCGTCACCACGCCCGACGAGAAGGTCTATGTGAAGGGCACCCAGAAGCCGCTCCCGGGCTTCGCCAACCTGCTGACACAGCTCTTCCAAGTCCCTGTCGCGCCACCAGCGCCCACCAACCAGCCCCCGACCCTTTTCACGGGCTCGTGGAAGAAGGAGGGCGACAAGTATCAGATCTCCGTCCAAACCGAGCAGGGCGAAAAGACCGCGGACGCGAACTTCGTCGAGAACGGCAAGCTGGCGGCGGTGATCGGGCCGAACACGCTTGTGTTCTACCGGATTGACTGAGACACGGCGGGGTTTCGGTTGTTCTGGCTTCACGCAAGGCGGAGTTGTCAGCGGCTTCCGGCTCGCTCATCCTGCCGGCAGCGAAGCCCATGCCCTACCTCACCTTCAGCCACATCACCAAGCGCTTCCCCGGCGTGCTGGCGCTGGACGACGTGAGCTTCACCGTCGAGCGCGGCGAGTGCCACGCGCTCATGGGCGAGAACGGCGCGGGCAAGAGCACGCTTGGGAAAATCCTCGCCGGCGTTTACAACGCGGACGGTGGCGAGCTTCGTCTCGAAGGCGATGTGATCCGCCCCATTGACCCGCTGCGCGCACGGCAGCTCGGCATCGCGATGGTCCACCAGGAACTCGCCTTCTGCCCGAACCTCACCATCGCGGAGAATCTCTGCCTCGGCGACCTGCCCAAGAAGTTTGGCATCGTGAGCCGCGACGCGATGCGCCGCAAAGCTCGCGCGATGCTCGCGGAAATTGAGTGCGACCTCGACGTGGACCTGCCGATCAGCCGCCTCAGCACCGCGCAGGAGCAGCTCGTCCAAATCGCCGGCGCAGTTGGCACGGGCGCGAACATCATCGTGATGGACGAGCCGACCAGTTCCCTGTCCGTCGCTGAGAGCGAGCACCTCTTCAAGCTGCTCGGCCAGCTCAAGCAGCGCGCCATCACGGTTATCTACGTCTCGCATCGGCTTGAGGAAATCTTCCGCCTCTGCGACACCATCACCGTGCTGCGCGATGGCCGGCACGTTGCGACCGAGCGCATCGCCAACACGAGCCACGACCGCCTCGTCCACCAGATGGTCGGCCGCGATGTGGAGTTCAAGACGCCGGACCACGTCGTGCTGGCGCTGGGCGAGGAGGTCTTGCGCGTGGAGAAGCTGACGTCGCGCGGCAAGTTCAAGGACATCAACTTCACCATCCGCAGCGGCGAGGTCGTCGGTTTGGCTGGCCTCGTCGGCGCGGGCCGCACAGAGATTGCACAGGCCATCTTCGGCCTCGACCCGGCTGCGACGGGGAAAGTCTTCGTGAACGGCAGGCAGGTGAAGCTGCGCTCGGTCTCGAAGATGTTGAAGGCAGGCGTCGGCATGGTGCCCGAGGATCGCAAGCGCCAGGGCCTCGTGCTCACAATGAACTGCCGCGAGAACGCCTCGCTCGCAGCGCTGGACCGCATGACCTGGCCGCTGGGCATCATCAAGCGCAGCGACGAACGCGCCATCACGCACAACTTCCTCACACGCCTGCAAACCCGCATGGCGACCATCGAGTCGCCCGTCGCGACGTTGAGCGGCGGCAACCAGCAGAAGGTCGCCCTGGCCAAGTGGCTCGCCCGTGATTGCGCGGTGCTCATCGTGGATGAGCCGACGCGCGGCGTGGACGTGGGCGCGAAGGCGGAGATCCACAAGATCCTCGACGAGCTGGCGCGTGCGAAGATGGGAATGCTGGTCATCTCATCCGAGCTGCCCGAACTCATCAACCTCTGCCGCCGCATCATCGTGCTGCGCGAAGGCGAGCAGGTCGGCGAGCTGGACCGCGACAATTTCTCCCAGACCGTCCTGCTGCGGATGATGGCCGGCGTGGCGGCACCGGTGGCTTGATTGGCCGCGAAAGGACGCAGAAGGCGTAAAGCGGGGAACGCTCACCGTCCAACGCTCAACGTTCAACTTCCAAAGACCGCGCGCCTTTCGTTCAACGTTGAGCGTTGGACGTTGAACGTTGGAAGTTCTCCCTTCTCTGTGTTCTCTGCGCCCTTTCGCGGCAAATCCTTCACTCCATCGCCGCCGTCACCACCGGCGGCTTGGCGTAGTCATTCCACAACCGCTCCAGCTCCGCCTTGTCCGCCGGACCGTCGGCGATGACGAAGCGATAGCGCGAGACGTAGGGCTTGCCCGGCGTGATTTCCCAGTCGCCTGTCGCCGACGGCGCGACGCAGAGCTGCGGGTTCTTCGGGTTCAGGCGCAGCGGTTGAGGCGAGCGAAAGTTGTCCGGGTGAATGAGCACCGCGAGTCCTGCTGCCGCGCCGTCCACCTGCCCGCCCATGTGAACCCAGTTCGCCTTCGACGCGTCGCCCTTCTTCCGGTCGTCGCCGTTCGAGGTGAGGAACTTGACGGCATCCACCGGATCCCACGCCGCCTGGCCGCGCACGCCAAGGCCGCCGTAGTAATACTTGGGCAGCTTCACCGGACTCGCGCTCGCGCACTCCTGCGTGGAGACGAAGTCAAACAGCCACGCCTTGCCGCCACTGGCCGCGACGTTGTAAGCGGTCACGGTCCACTGCTCGTTCAACATGGGCTTTGGCTCCGGCGTCAGGCGGTCCACGAACCGCTGCCGGCTCGCGAAGCCACCATGCACCGGTCCGCTCCACATCCGGTCCACGGCCACGAACTCCGTGGCCGCCGTGATCTTGGTGTCGCCCTTGCCCATGTTCCAGAAGTCCGGCGTGCGCCCCTCGAACTCAGTGTGCGTCCACGCGAAGAAGATGCCGCGCTGGTGCTTGTGGTCGGGCGGATAATCGCCCGTGACCAACCGTCCGCCGGGCGTGTGAACCGGGTGCAGATACGCGCCGTGTGCGTAATGCGCGTCCACGCCGGGCGGCGGCGTGCTGGGCGTGGTCTGGTAGGCCGCGACAGGTTTGCCGTTCACCGCGAGCCGCACCACCGCGCCATCTTTCTTCACCGTCACGGCCTCGGCGGCGGATGCGCCGGGCTTGAGGCGAAGAGTTTTCGTTGCCCCGGCCTTCAAGTCGTCGAGCACGAACCAGCCCTTGCCTTCCGCGTCCACTTGGAACGGCACTGAGCCGCCTGACTCCGTTTCCAAGCGCTGCCACGCGCGCGCCGTCGTTGGCACGGCGAAGGAAACGACCGCGCCGCGCCGGTCGAATTCTCCAGCCAGCACCGAGACGCGCAGCGATGCGGCGCTGGCCTGGAGGGAAGTGACGACGAGCAGGCTGGCGAGGATGAGGGATGCGTTCTTCATAAGCTGGCTGGAGCGGGAGGATGAACGGGCTGCTTGTCCTGTCCACACTTTTGAAAGCAGGCCTTTAAGATTGCCCGCCGCGCCGTCGTGCGTTGTCATTCGCCCCGCAACGAACCGTCATGGCCGCGCCCTTCTCGCACCTCAAAGACCTCGACTACTCCGTCGTGCAGCAGTGCATGCACTGCGGCCTGTGCCTGCCCACCTGCCCGACCTACGACGCCACCAAGCTCGAGCGCAACTCCCCGCGCGGCCG
>JBEBFV010000473.1:0-4935 GCA_040081795.1 Limisphaerales bacterium
GGGGCGAAGCGGTGGTCATGTGAGTCGGGGCGGGTCGCTGCGAGTTGTTCATGTGTCGCCGGACAGTGTAGCGCGGGCGCGGGCGCGTGCAAGCCGGTTTCAGGGGATTGCAGGCCCCCGGGCGGATCGCGCCCACTTCAGGGGACGGGAAGGTTTTTGACCCGATGACCGGCGTTGGGCCGCAGAGAACGCGAGCGGGCGCACTCGGGACAAGGCTTTGCACCACTGGGCTAGGAACAATTCCCTCCTTCACTGGATTTCCTGCATTGGCTTCGCTTTGCGTCACTTCGCGTTCTTTGCAGCAACTCTGTTTCGGAGTTCTCATTGTTGCCTCGCCGACAGCGACGGTGGCGCGGGCTTCCTCCACGGCGCGCTGGCTACCGACGGCGGATTTCTCCGGCAGGAGCGGCTTCGGCTCTTGGGTGACGCAGCCGGAAAGGAGGGCGAGTGCGAGGCCCATGCCCAGGCGAGGTGGCATTGACGAGAACGGCGCGAACACTACGCTTCGCCACCAAGTCATGTCACGCGAATCAGCCGAAGCCCGCCAGCAGCGCACGATTGCGGTCATCGCTGGATTGCAGCGGACTTACCCGGACGCGTATTGCGAGCTGAACCACGCGAACCCGCTGGAGCTGCTCATCGCGACCATCCTCTCGGCGCAATGCACGGACAAGCGGGTGAACCTGGTGACGGCGGAGTTGTTCAAACGGTATCGCACCGCACGGGATTTCGCGGAGGCACCGCTCGCGGACTTGGAGCAGGCGGTGCGGAGCACGGGTTTTTACCGGAACAAGGCGAAGAACATCCAGGCTTGCTGCCGCAAGCTGGTCGAGCGCCACGGTGGCGAGGTGCCGCGCACCATGGAGGATCTCACGGCGCTCGACGGCGCGGGGCGCAAGACGGCGAATGTGGTTTTGGGAAACGCGTTCGGCATCAACGTGGGCGTGGTCGTGGACACGCACGTGTCGCGGCTCTCGCAACGTCTCGGTCTGACGCGGGCGACGACACCGGAGAGGATCGAGCGGGACTTGATGAAGCTCGTGCCGCAGCCGCAGTGGGCGCAGTTCAGCCACTGGCTCATCTGGCACGGGCGGCGAAGGTGCGACGCGCGGAAGCCGGAATGTGCAGGCTGTGAGTTGAAGGAGCTTTGTCCGCGCGTCGGCGTGAAACGATAGCGGGGAAGCCGGAATCACGCAAAGGGCATGGAGGGCGTGGAGGAGAAGCGATCCACGGACTGTTTTGGTGGGCGCGGCTGATTCTATTCTTGCCACGTCGCGCGGCGATGGCCCATCGTGCACGGACTAAATATGTCCAAAAAGGCATTGATTACTGGTGTTACTGGGCAGGACGGCTCTTACCTCGCGGAGCTTCTGCTGGCCAAAGGTTACGAGGTCCACGGCATCATCCGGCGCGCCAGCACGTTCAACACCCACCGGCTCGACCACATCTACACCGACCCGCACTCGCCGAAGCACAAGCTCTTCCTCCACTACGGAGATCTCAGCGATGCGAGCGGCCTCGCGCGGCTCGTCGGGAAGATTCAGCCGGACGAGGTTTACAATCTCGCCGCGCAAAGCCACGTGCGTGTGAGCTTCGACGCGCCGGAATACACGGCGGACATCGTCGGCACTGGCACCATCCGACTCCTTGAGGCGATCCGAGAAGTGGGCATCAAGCCGCGTTTTTACCAGGCCTCCTCCTCCGAGATGTATGGCAAGGTGCTCGAAGTGCCGCAGACGGAGACGACGCCCTTCTATCCGCGCAGCCCGTATGCGTGCGCGAAGGTTTACTCCTACTGGATCACGGTGAACTACCGCGAGTCCTACGGGATGCACGCAAGCAACGGCATCCTCTTCAACCACGAGTCACCCCGGCGCGGCGAAACCTTCGTCACGCGCAAAATCACCCGCGCCGTCGCCGCCATCAAGCTGGGTCGGCAGGACAAGCTGTTCCTCGGCAACATTGACTCCAAGCGGGACTGGGGCTTCGCGAAGGAATACGTGGAGGCCATGTGGCTCATGCTCCAGCAGCCGGAGCCGGACGACTACGTCATCGCCACCGGCGAGACGCACTCGGTGCGCGAGTTCCTCGAGGTGTCCTTCGAACATCTCGGGCTGGATTGGAAAAAGCACGTCGAGATTGATCCACGCTACTACCGCCCGGCGGAGGTGGATTTGCTCATCGGCGATCCGGGCAAGGCGCGCAAGAAACTTGGCTGGGTGCCCAAGGTGACGTTCACCGAGCTCGCGAAGCTGATGGTGGACGCCGACTTGCAGGACTTGCAGGACCAACTCGCCGGCAAGGTGGCGCTCACGGCCTGAGCCTTCTGAAACCGGCGTCGAATGACCAATGCTTAATCACGTGATGACCAATCAACGCCCAATGTCCCGGCAGCTTCCGGCCAGCATGGGCGTCACTGAACGCGTTTGGTCGTTGGGCACTGGACATTCATTGAGCATTGGTCATTGGGTCCTTGGTCATTAACTCCACGCCATGCCACGCGCACTCATCACCGGCATCACGGGACAGGACGGCTCCTACCTCACGGAGTTGCTGCTCGAAAAGGGCTACGAAGTCCACGGCATGGTGCGACGCACCAGCTCGCTGGAGCGCTCGCGCCTCGTCCACCTCTATCGCGATCCGACGATTTACGGCCAGCGGCTCTTCCTCCACTACGCCGACCTCGACGACCCGACCACGATGCGCCGCGTGCTCATGACCGTGGAGCCGGACGAGCTGTATCACCTCGCCGGGCAGTCGCACGTTGGCCTGAGCTTCGAGATACCCGAGTCCACGTGCGATCTCACCGCGATGGGCACGCTCCGCCTGCTGGAGATGGTGCAGGACATGCGGAAGAAACCGCGCTTCTTCCACGCCGCGTCGTCGGAAATCTTCGGCCAGCCAGCGCAGATGCCGCAGGACGAAAACACGCCCTACTCGCCCGTAAATCCATACGGCTGCGCGAAGGCCTTCGCCGCGCAGATGGTCACGATCTACCGCAAGACCTTCGGCCACTTCGCCGTCAACGGCATCATGTTCAACCACGAGTCGCCGCGCCGTGGTGAGAACTTCGTAACGCGAAAAATCTGCCGCGCCGCCGCCGCCATCAAGCTTGGCCAGCAAAAGGATTTGCTCCTCGGCGACACCTCCGCGAAGCGCGACTGGGGCTACGCGAAGGACTACGTGCGCGGCATGTGGCTCTCGCTCCAGCACGCCACCGCAGAAGATTACATCTTCTCCACCGGCAAGCTCCACAGCGTGCAGGACGTGGTGGAAACCGCCTTCGCCACCGTGAGCCTTGACTGGCGGCAGCACGTCCGGAAGGACAACCGCCTCCTGCGTCCCGCCGAGCCGCAGCGCCTCTGCGGCAACCCCTCCAAGGCCCGCCGCCTGCTGAGTTGGGAGCCGGCCACCACCTTCAAGCAGTTGATCGAGGAGATGACCCAGGCGGAGCTTGCGCTGCTCAGGGGCGCGTGAAAACGGCCTGCCTGCGTGTTGACTCACGGCTAAATGTTACCGGGGGCGGGAGCCCTTCAGGGCTTCGCTGCCTTACAGTCCAGGTTCCTCAGCGCAGTGAAAAACGTCTTGAGCTTGGTCTCAATGCTTTTCTTCAACTCAAAGGGATTGAGCTGCACGTGCTGGGCTCTGAGCTCCGCCTTCTTCGCCTCCCCTATGTCCGCGCTGTCCAGCAGCCGTTCATAGGGCGTCTGCGGTCGCTGCTCGTAGATGCGCCTGGTCCGCCCAGCCTGCTTCTCCCGCCGCAGCAGCTTGAACGTCGGCTTGAAGTGGTTCGTGAACTGGCTCCATTCCTGCCCATACAGGTCGTTCATCAGCGGCACCAGCTCGGGATGCCCGAAGCGCTCGTGCCCGAAGAGTTGCCGCACGTGCGTCCAGTTCTTCTGCTCGCAGTGCGCGTTGTCGTTCTTGCGATACGCCCGACTCCGCGTCCAAGGCGTCTTGACCGGTCCCTCCCGCAGGTGCCGGTAGAGTGCCCAGTTGAGGAACTCGCCCCCGCCTGCACACAAAGAGGAAATTACCGCTTGCACCGGCGTTGTCCGCTGCCTACAGTGCGCCCTCTTTTTTAGAGAACGAGATCAATTTATGCGTCGTCCCAAAGGCATCAGAACCAAGAAATCAGTGGCCAAGCGGTTTAAGATCACCGGCACTGGCAAGATTCTCCGCTCACGCGCCGGTCGCCGCCACCTGCTTTCTGGCAAGAGCGCCAAGCGCCGCCGCTCACTCGGCAAGCGCGCCCTCGTCCACAAGACGGATGTTTATCGCGTCACGGCCAGCCTGCCCTTCAGCCACTGACCCTTTCAAACTTCACCTTCAACTTCCAACCTTCCACTGACCCATGCGCGTAACTAACGCCCCCGCCTCCCGCAAACGCCGTAAAAAGATCATCGCCGCCGCGAAGGGGTATCGCATGCGGCGATCGAAACTCTACCGCTACGCCTCCGACGCCGTTGACCACGCCCGGCAATACGCCTACCGCGATCGCAAGACCAAGAAGCGCCTCTACCGCCGCCTCTGGCAGGTCCGCATCAACGCCGCCGTCCGCGAGGCCGGCCTCACTTACAGCCGCTTCATGGAGGGTCTCAAGGCCGCCAAGATCGGCCTCGACCGCAAGGTGCTCTCCGACCTCGCCGCCACCGACGCCACCGCGTTTGGCGAACTGATCCAGGCCGCGCGGACTGCCCTCGCTGCCAAGCCTGCGGCCACGCTCGCGAAGGCTTAAAGCGACCGCAACCACCGCTTTTCAAGCAACGGGCGACCTGCACAGGCCGCCCGTTTTGCTTTCTACTGGCTTCTAGTTTCCGACTCCTGAATTCTCGCGCCTCATGTCACTACTGGCCCAAATCGACCCGTTGAAAGCCGAGGCCCTCGCCGCCCTCGCTGCCGCCACCGACCTGCCCGCGCTGGAACAGACCAAGG
>JBEBFV010000078.1:0-17685 GCA_040081795.1 Limisphaerales bacterium
CATGACTACCCCGCCCCCGCCGCCTGCAAGCCTCCCTGTTTGTTGCGGACGTGCTGCTGACCGCCGGCGCGCTGGTGTTCATGCTCCGTCACTCCGCTCCGGACGGCCTGACAACAGCCGTCTGCGCGCTGGCCATGCTGCTGAGCGATTGGCTGGGCTGGTGCGGTTTGACGCTGGACGGCGCGGAATACTGACAGAGCCGCGGGCGAATCCCCACAACCTCGCGCGCTGGAACTTGGGATTTGGAACTTGTCCGCCAGTCATGTAATCTCCGCGTCCTGAAATTGAATCAGAACCATGAGCGAAGACCTGACGAACACTGACACCGACGCCGCGCAGGCCGCAGCGACGGAAAGCCTCGCCCCTCCTTCTCCCTCCGAGCTGGACGAACTCCGTGCCAAGGCCGCCAAGGCCGACGAGCATTGGGACCGCCTCCTCCGCCAGAGCGCGGACTTCGAGAACTTCAAGAAGCGCGCCGCCCGCGACCGGCAGGAGGACATCCGCTACGCCAACAAGGGCCTGCTCGACAAGCTCATCCCCGTCCTCGACAACTTCGACATGGCCATGGCCGCCGCGAACAATGCCCAGGCCGGCTCCGCCGACGCGCTCAAGACCGGCGTCAGCATGATCCACAGCCAGTTCAAGTCCGCTCTCCTCGAAGCCGGCCTCGAAGAACTCGATGCCACCGGCAAGCCCTTCGATCCGAACTGGCAGGAGGCCGTTTCGCATCAGGAGTCCGCCGATGTCCCCGAGGGCCAGGTCCTCCAGCAGCTCCGCATGGGCTACAAGCTCCGCGACCGCCTGCTGCGCCCCGCCACCGTCATCGTCGCCAAGAAACCCGCAGCCGAATCCGCAGCCACGACATGAGCGCGAAACGTGACTACTACGAGGTGCTCGAGGTCGAGCGCGGCGCTTCCGCCGAGGACATCAAGAAGGCCTACCGCAAGCTCGCGGTGAAGTATCACCCGGACAAAAATCCCGGCGACAAGGCGGCCGAGGAGAAGTTCAAGGAGCTCGGCGAGGCCTACGAGGCGTTGAGCGACCCGCAGAAGCGCGGCGCTTACGACCAGTTCGGCCACGCCGCCTTCGACCCCCGCATGAGGGCGGGCGCGGGAGGTCAGCGCGGCAGCGCCGGCGGCTTCCATGACCCGTTCGACATCTTCCGCGAAGTCTTCGCCGGCGGCGGCGGCGGTGGCGGCAGCATCTTCGAGGAACTCTTCGGCGAGCAGCAGCAACGCAACCCCTCCGGCCCCCGGCGCGGCTCCGACCTGCGCTACGACCTCGAGCTCGACTTCGAGGAGGCTGTGCTCGGCTGCGAGAAGGAAATCAACATCTCCAAGCTGGATCAGTGCGAGACCTGCCACGGTGCGGGCGGCGAGAAAGGCTCCTCCATCAAGCCCTGCGGCACCTGCGGCGGACGCGGCCAGATCATCCGCTCCAAGGGCATCTTCAGCGTCGCGCAGACCTGCCCGGACTGCGATGGCGCGGGCCAGAAGATTGACAAGCCGTGCCGCAACTGCCGAGGCAGCGGCCGCCGCGAGCGCGCCTCGAAGATCAAACTCAAGATTCCCCCCGGTGTGGACAACGGCGCGCGCCTGCGCTCCGCCGGCAACGGCGAGAGCGGCACGCGCGGCGGCCCCGCCGGCGATCTCTACGTCGTCCTGCACGTCCGCGAGCACGGCCTCTTCAGCCGCGATGGCGACGACCTCATCTGCGAGGTGCCCATCAGCTTCACGCAGGCCGCGCTCGGCGCGGATGTCGAGGTGCCCACGATGGCCGGCCGCAGCACCGTGCGGATGCCCTCGGGCACGCAGCACGGCACCGTCTTCCGCATCCGGGGCAAGGGCGTGCAAAACATCCAGGGCCACGGCACTGGCGACCTGCTCGTGCGCGTGCAGATCGAGGTGCCGACCAAGCTCAACGCCGAGCAGCGCGCCAAGCTCGTCGAGTTCGCCGAGCTCTGCAAAGACGACAACGTCCACGACGACGCCACCGGCTTCTTCACGAAGGCGAAGGGGTTCTTCAAGAGGGGGGATTAGCGGCAAACAAGAAACCTCGGTCAGCTAGTTGTGTTCATTGCGCACGTCAACGGGGAAGCGATTCGGATTGCGACCGACTGCGGCTCCCTTCCCATCGCATTCGAGTCGGCAATGGATGGTCAGGCATATTTCCGATTCAGGCAGGTTCCTTGTTCGTTGAGCGCGCTCTCGGAGATTCTGCGACTGAATCCGGCGGCTTTTCCAAGGGAGTTTCCTGTGCTCTACCTTCCAACGCGCGAGGCAATTCAGAAACTTGCAACCGCCCCGGAATCCTTCCCCGCTAAAGAGCATATTGTCGTTCTGAGGCACGACGTGGTTCCGCCAACACTGCCTCCACCCCTCCCAGCATCATCGGTCGCAGATACGAGGCAGCCCGAGTTTGGATTCTGAAATAGCTCAAACCTGTTGGTTCGATGCATCGTTTCCACATCCCGCCCGGCACCGCGAACGGCGCGGAGGTTCTGCTCTCGCCGGAGGAGTCCCATCACGCCCTCCGCGCCCTGCGCCTCGCCCCAGGTGACGCCGAGCCGTTCCTGGATGGCGTGCCCTGTGGAGTGCGGTGACGCGGCATCGCTCCTTCTCCCTTTGCGGAGCGAGGGGAGCAACGGTGGCCGCAGGCCGGATGAGGGGTGCGGCCACCAACGCCGACGCACGCAACCCCTCACCCCGACCCTCTCCCCTTGCTCGGCAAAGGGAGAGGGAGTCAGCCAGATGGTCACGTTGAGACCGCAACGCGTCTTTTGGTTTGAACGGCCCCGGCCTTCGCCCATCATCGCGCGCCATGAACGACGAGTCGCTGCTCCAGATTGATCTCCCCGGTGTCCGCAAGGTCAAGAGCGGCAAGGTGCGCGAAGTCTTCGACCTCGGTGACCGCCTGCTCTTCGTCGCCACTGACCGCATCTCGGCATTCGACTGCATCATGCCCAACGGCATCCCGCGCAAGGGCGAGGTGCTCACGCAGATCTCCCACTTCTGGTTCGACCAGACCGGGTCTATCGTCCCGAACCACCGCCTCTCACGCGCCAACGACCCGCTGCCCGACGGCCTCCACGCCGTCCACATCGCGCGCCGCAGCATGGTCGTGAAAAAGGCCGTGCCGCTGGTCATCGAGTGCGTCGTGCGCGGCTACCTCGCCGGGTCAGGCTGGAAGGAATACCAGCAGAGCCAGACGGTTTGCGGCATCAAGCTGCCGGCGGGTTTGCAGGAATGCTCCGAGCTGCCAGAGCCGATCTTCACGCCCGCGACGAAGGCGGAGACGGGGCACGATGAGAACATCCCGTTCGAGACGGCGGCGAAGCTGGTGGGCGCGGACATCGCGGAGCGGGCGCGGGACCTGAGCCTGCGCCTCTACAACTTCGCCCGGGACTACGCGCGGAAGCGGGGCATCATCATCGCGGACACGAAGTTTGAATTCGGCATCTTCAACGGCGAGCTGCTCCTGATTGACGAGGTGCTCACGCCGGACTCCTCGCGCTTCTGGCCGGCGGCGGATTACGCGCCGGGCAAGGCGCAGCCGAGCTTCGACAAGCAGTTCGTGCGCGACTATCTGGAGACGCTCAAGTGGAACAAGCAGCCGCCCGCGCCGTCCCTGCCGCCCGTCATCGTGGCCCGCACGCAGGCGAAATACCTGGAGGCGTATGAGCGGCTGACGGGGCGGAAGCTTTGAGCGGGGCGCGGCATTCACACCGCTTCATCGGTCGAATGCAGGATGGCAGGCAAGGATTTGAGCGCTGGAACTTCGAGGGTTGAAGCGGGCTGAAGCCCGCGCGCCTCAGTGGCTCGATGTGAGCACGAGGACTTGCTCGAGCGTGGAGATGCCTTCGCGGACCTTGTCGAGGGCGACGCCTCGGAGGTTCTTCATGCCCTGGGAGACGGCGACCTTGGCGATCTCCGAGGCACTGGAGCGGGAGATGACCAGTTTGCGGATGTCGTCGGTGACGGTCATGATCTCGATGATGGCGCAGCGGCCCGCGTAGCCTGAGTTCTTGCAGCGCTCGCAGCCGTTGCCCTTGAAGATTTGCGCGCCGACGAAGAACTTGGGGTCAAGGTCGAGCTGCTCGTAAATTTTTGCCGGGTAGTTCACCGGCTCCTTGCACGCGGGGCAGATGCGGCGCATGAGGCGCTGGGCGCAGGCGAGGATGACTGAGCTGGAGATGAGGAAGGGCGCGATGCCCATGTCGTCGAGGCGCGAGATGGCGCCGGGGGCGTCGTTGCAGTGCATCGTGGAGAGCACCTGATGGCCGGTGAGCGCGGCCTCGACGGCGATCTCGGCGGTCTCCTCGTCGCGGATCTCGCCCAGCATGATGATGTCGGGGTCCTGGCGGAGGATGGAGCGCAGCGCGGCGGCGAAGGAGAGGCCGATCTCCTTGCGCACGGGGACCTGGTTGATGCCGGGGATCTGGAACTCGACGGGGTCCTCGACGGTGACGATGTTGTAATCGGGGTTGTTAAGCTCGTTGAGGGCGGAGTAGAGCGTCGTGGTCTTGCCGGAGCCGGTGGGGCCGGTGACGAGGATGAGGCCGTGCGGCGCGTCCACGGCGGACTTGAAGCGTTTGAAGGAGTCCGCGTCGAGGCCGAGCTTGTCGATGCTCGCGGTGAGGTTCGACTTGTCGAGGACGCGCAGCACGCACTTCTCGCCGTGGACGACGGGGAGGAAGGAGACGCGAAGGTCAATGTCCTTGCCCGAGACGCGCATCCTCATGCGGCCGTCCTGCGGGAGGCGGCGCTCGGCGATGTCGAGGTTCGACATGATCTTGATGCGCGAGGTGAGCGCCATCTGGAGGGACTTGGGCGGCGGGGGCATGTCCATCAGCGCGCCGTCCACGCGGTAGCGGAGGCGGACGGACTTCTCGAAAGGCTCGATGTGGATGTCGGAGGCGCGGTCGCGGATTGCCTGGACGAGGATGAGGTTGGCGAGCTTGATGACGGGGGCTTCCTCGCCGGCGGCGGCGAGCGCGTCCACGCTGGCGTCGTCGGCCTGCTCGGCGACGAGTTCGGCGCCCTCGGCGTCGGCGTCCATCTCGGCCGACTTCTTGATGATCTCCTCCATGCCTCCGCCCTTGGAGGTCTCGATGTTGTTGAGCTTGTCGAGGATCGCCTTCTCGGAGGCGATCATGGGTGAGACCTCGAGCTTGGTGATGCGCTTGACGTCGTCGAGGGCGAGGACGTTGAGCGGGTCGGCCATCGCCAGAAAGAGCTTGTTGTCGAGGCGTGCGACGGGGAGGACTTTGTAGTTCAGGGCGACCTCGCGCGGGACAAGCCCGGCGACCTCGGGGAGGATGCCGGCGCGGGCGAGGTTGACGGGCGGGGTGTTGAGGACGCGGCCCATGGCGACGACCATGTCGGCGTCGTTGACGTAGGCCTTGTCTATCAGAAGCTTGAGGAGGCGTGTGCCCTCCTTCTTCTGGAGCGCGACAAGCTCCTCGACCTGCTGGGAGGTCAGGAGGTTGTCCTCGACGAGCGCGTCGGCTATGCGTTCGCCGAAAGATTTGACGGGGGCGATGCTGCTCACGGGTTTAGCGGAAGACTTTCTTGAGCGCCTTCACGAGGTCCGGCGGGGAGGTCATATACCAGATGAGGCGGTTGGGCGTGGCTGCCTGGAGCTCGGCGGCGGCCTGCTTGTTGAAGGGGTTGGCGGTGGCGACGAGCACGGACTTGCTCATGCGGTCGAAGGGCAGGATGCACCACTTGAGGCAGACCGCGCGCGGGAAAGTCTTCCCCAGCTCGTTGTCCAGCTCGTAGCGGTCCAGCGGGAGGTAGCCGATGCGGGCGCGCTCGATGACGAGCTTGAGGGACTTGTCGAGGCCCAGGACGCCCTTGTCCGCCATGACCTGGAGGAAAGGCTCGTTGGCCTGCATCACCGGCTCCGAGCCGGGGGTGAACCAGAGGCGGCCGAAGTCCGCCGCGTTGACGTGCTTGCCGTCCACGAAGATGCGCTGCATGGCGGCCTTGCCGTCATCCGCCTCGGCCCCGACCTTGCCGGCGAGGCCGCCGGCCCTTGGCTTGCCCGGCTCGGTGGCGAGGGCGTTGGCCGCCGGGGAGTCGGGCGTCGAGGATCGTCCGGCGAAGCTGTTGGTCTTGTTCTCAATCTCGTTGAGCGCCTTGCGCACGTCGGGATCGTCAGGGTAACGCTGGAGGATGGTCTCATACTCCATGATGGCCGACGAAAGCTGGCCGAGCTGGACGTAGGCCTCGGCGATGCGCTTGGACGTGTCCACCACGTCCTTCTGCATCCCCAGCTTCATGTAAGCCTCCTTGAGGATTTCCAGCGATTGGTAGTCGAGCGGCTGCGACTGAGTGATCACGCGGAACATCTCAATCGTCTGCTGCAACTGCGCTTCTTCGCCGGGAGAGAGGGTGGCCATTTGCTGCGCGTTATGTCGCACGGAAAAAGTGCGCGTGTCGAGCGCGCTTTTCCTCCGGAGCATTGCGGTCGCCCAAAAGCAAGGTTGACCGTCCCCGCGTGCTTGTTACATTGCGCGCCCTTTGGCGGCAAAAAGTGAGCCGCCAGCCGTATGCGACACACGATTTCAGTGCTGGTGGAAAACAAGTTCGGCGTGCTCACGCGCGTGGCCGGCCTCTTCTCGGGGCGCGGCTACAACATTGACACGCTCAACGTCGCCCCCACGCAGGACGCGAGCGTCTCCCGCATGACCATTGTCACGCGCGGCGACGACGCCACGCTCGAACAGATCGTCAAGCAGCTCAACAAGCTGGTCGAGGTGCTCAAGGTCATTGATTTCCGTGACGGCGAATACATTGACCGCGAGCTGGTGCTGGTGAAGGTGGGCGTGGACTCCAAGACCCGCGCCGAGGTGATGCAGATCACCGACATCTTCCGCGCCAAGATCGTGGATGTGCAGCCCAAGAGCCTCACCATTGAGATCACCGGCAACGAGAGCAAGGTGGAGAAGTTCCTCGTGCTCATGCAGACGTTCGGCGTGCTCGACCTCACGCGCACGGGCAAGGTGGCCTTGCCCCGGAAGTAGCCAGTTTTCAGTAATCAGTTTTCAGTCAGCCAACACGCAACACGACCTATGCCCTCAAAAGTCTATTCCGACAAAGATGCCGATCTCGGCGTGCTCAAGAATAAAACCCTCGCCGTCCTCGGCTTCGGCTCCCAAGGCCACGCCCACGCGCTGAATCTCAAGGACAGTGGCTGCAACGTCATCATCGGCCTCTACGAAGGCTCCAAGTCCATCGCGGTCGCGCGCGAAAAGGGCTTCGAGGTCGTGCCCACTGCCGAGGCCGTCAAGCGCGCCGATGTCATCATGGTCGCGCTGCCCGACACGAAGCAGGCCGCCGCTTACGAGAAGGACATCGCGCCCAACCTCACCAAGGGCAAGACGCTCCTCTTCAGCCACGGCTTTGCGATTCACTTCAAGACGGTCGTCGTGCCGAAGAATGTGAACGTCATCATGGTCGCGCCGAAAGGCCCCGGCCACATCGTCCGCCGCCAATACACCGAGGGCAAAGGCGTGCCCGCGCTCATCGCGGTCCATCAAGGTGGCAACGCGGCGAAGAAGGTCGCGCTCGCGTGGGCCAAGGGCATCGGCGGCACGCGCGCCGGCGTCATCGAGACGGATTTCAAGGAAGAGACCGAGACCGATCTGTTCGGCGAGCAGACCGTCCTCTGCGGCGGCTGCACGGCGCTGGTCAAGGCTGGCTTCGAAGTGCTCGTCGAGGCGGGCTACTCGCCGGAGATGGCCTACTTCGAGTGCCTGCATGAGCTGAAGCTCATCGTGGACTTGATGAACGAAAAGGGCATCGCCGGGATGCGCTTCTCGATCTCCGAGACCGCCAAGTGGGGCGACGTGAGCGTCGGCCCGAAGATTATTGATAAGTCCGTGAAGAAGCGGATGGAGAAGGCGTTGAAGGACATCCAGACCGGCAAGTTCGCCAAGGAGTGGGTGGCCGAATACAAGGGCGGCTACAAGAAATACAACGCCCTCCTCAAGGCCGACGAGAATCACCAGATCGAAAAGACCGGTGAGCGTCTCCGCGGCTTGATGCCGTGGATGCCGAAGCGCAACGTCAAGGGCGTGCAGGCCGCTTACTAAACGCGGAAGGCGAAAGCTGGAACGCGGAATTTCAAGACCGCCGGGAGCGCAGGCTGCCGGCGGTTTTCCTTTTCACGCCGGGCTTTGAGAAACTGCTTGAACCCGCCCCCGGCTCCGGTGTCCATTGCGGGCGACAACCATCCAATCTATGGCCGCTTACATCTACGAGACGATCCCCAAGAACCCGAAGCAGAAGCCGCGTCGCTTCGAGGTGCAGCAGAGCATGAAGGACGCGGCCCTCACGCACGACCCCAAGACCGGCGAAGCCGTCCGCCGCGTGATCACCGGCGGCTGCGGAAACATCATGCGCGGCGTGAGCATCCTTTCGATGAACAGGCCGAAGAGGGGCAAGTAATCAGTGGGTCAGTATTCAGTTTCCGGGCTTCGCCATGGAAGCCGTCACAGCATTGCCCCCGACTGAATACTGAACACTTGTTACTGAATACTGCTCACTTTCTCATCGGCATCCACCCCTTGCCGGGGATGAACTCACGGCTGCCGGCGTCCGTTTTGCAGCCGGTGATGGCGAGTGTGGCGGCGAGGAGGGCGAGCAGGAGCAGCGGTTTCATGGCGTGAGCATAAACGGGGTTGTCAGCGCCGCAAGCGTGTTGCAGATTGCCGCCGAGGTCACGATGCCGGGCAAATTCAAATCTCTTAAAGGCCAGCTCCTCCTCGATGGTGGGAAGCTCGCCGGCTCCTGTTTCCACCGCACCGTCGTCCTGATCTGCCAGCACGATCCCGAGGGCGCGTTCGGCCTGGTGGTCAACCGGCCGACGGACAAGAAGGTCGGCGAGGCGCTCGTGGCGGATTTGCCCGACACGCTCAAGGACAAGCCGCTCTTCGTCGGCGGCCCCGTGCAGCCACAGGCCCTGAGCTACCTGCACGCGGACACGTTTCTGCCGGACGCCAACGTGCTGCCCAATCTCAACCTCGAGCATTCGCTGGACGAACTGGTCGAGCTGGGCGGTTCCTTCTCGCCGACGCAGCAGCTCAAAGTCTTCGCCGGCTACGCAGGCTGGTCCCCCGGCCAGCTCGACGACGAGATGAAGCGCGGCGCGTGGCTCACGCACCCGGCCTCGCTGGAACTGGTCTTTGCCGATGGGCTCTCCGGCCTGTGGAGCCAGATCGTCCGGCAGAAGGGCTGGCAATACCGTCTGCTGTCCGAGCAGCCCGAGGACTTGAACTGGAATTGAAACTTGGGCGTGACGGTTCTTCTTCGGTGGCCAACGCGCAGAAGCGGCGCGGTTTTGGTTTGCGATAGGGCTGTTTTTCCCCATCATCCCACCCATGCACGTGCAGCCGATTTTTCCCGGCGTGTTCTACATTTCCGCCGGCGAACATTCGCTGCTGGCGGGCTGCCCACCGGAGATCGTCAAGGTGCTCATGCAGCGCGGCCTCAAGTCGCCGAGCCACATCCTGCTGCCAGACCGCCCCGTGAGCCACGGCGAGTCGCAGGTCGCCGTCGAGTTCCCGCTCTACCACCATCTCTTCGTCGGCGGCAAGCTGGCCAGCGGCGAACTTCTCGGCCTCATCGGCAGCGCGCGCCGCATCCAGGCTGCTCGCGCGCTCCTCGAACTCACGCTCTTCGGCCCGGACGCGAGGCAGATGGCCGAGTGGGAAATGCCCGCGCAACAGGCCGAGGAACTTGCCCGGGAGACGCGCTCCTTCCACCTCAAGGACAAGCACGGCAAGGTGCTCCCGCTCGATTCGCTCATCACCACCCGCGTCCTCGAGGACGACCCGCTGGACCTCGGTTGGGCCATCTTGCGCCGCGTGGCCGTGAACCAGTTCGAGATCGCCGTCGGTGGCCACACCAAGACCTTTGACCTCACGCCGGCGCACGAGCAGGCCCCGCCGTATCCCGTCAGCACCGACCTCACGCCCACCACGCTCGTGAAGCTCGGCGTCGAGGTCCTCGGCGGCTCCACCGGCTTCAGCGCCACGCAGGCGTCGTCGGGCTTCGCGCTGTGTCACGACGGCAACTACATGCTGGTGGACGCGATCCCGTATCTGAACGCCCACCTCCGCGCGCGAGGCATCGCGCGCAATCAGGTCCGCTCGCTCTTCCTCAGCCACATCCACGACGACCACTGCAACCTCATCTCGCTGCTGCAATACAACCGCCGCATCCAGGTGCTCACCACGCCGCTCATCTACCGCATGATGCTGCGCAAGCTCGCCCTGCTGATGGATCACCCGGAGGAAAGCCTTCAGGAATACTTCGTCTTCATCCCGCTGCAGCCCGGCGAGGAGGCAAACTTCTTCGGCCTCCGCATCAGGCCCTTCTACTCCAGCCACAGCATCCCGACCATCGGCGCCTACTTCGAGACCACGCACGCGGGCAAGGACTGCCGCCTCATCTTCACCAGCGACATGCAGGCCCTCGCAGACCTCAAGCGCCTCCAGCGCACCGGCGTCATCAGCCAGGAGCGCTACCTCCAGATCGCCGAACTATACCGCCAGCCCGCGCAGCTTCTTCTGGCCGACGGCGGAGAGGGCCAGATCCACGGCGACCCCGCCGACGCAAGCAACTCGCCCGCCGAGCGCATCGTCTTCCTGCATCTCGACAACCTCTCCGAGAAATTCCAGGCCCACTTCTGCACCGCCACCAGCGGCAAGCGCTTCAGCCTCGTGCGCGGCGAGACCGACTACAACCTCACCCGCACCATCGAGTTCCTGCTCGAATACTTTCCCGGCATGCCGCCCGTCTGGATCTCCAGCCTGCTCGCCAACCAGCGCGTGCTGACCTTCAACGCCGGCGACATCATCATCCGCGAGGGCACGCGCTCCGAGGGTTTCGTTTATATGATTCTCACCGGCTACGCGCAGGTGGTTCACCACGACGGCGAGCGCAAACAATTCCTCGCGCAGATGGAGGCTGGCGAGCTTATCGGCGAGATGTCCGTCATCCTGGGCCACGGCCAGCGCAACGCCTCCGTCGTCGCCCTCAGCCCCGTGACCGTCACCGCCTTTGCAGAAAGCTCCTTCCGCGAGTTCATCCGCCACCAGAACTACGAGCCAAAGCTCAAGGCACTCTGGCAAAACCGCGAACTGCTCCAGTCCTTCCCCTACCTGCGCGCGCTTCAGCAACCCGTGCTCCGCGAACTCGCCACGCTCGTCACGGTCGAAACCATCTCCACCGCCTCCGGCCCGTGCGAACTCACCGCCTTCGGCACTGCCGGCAGCCTCCTGCTCCCCCTCGGCGAAGGCCTCGAAATCCGCCGCAACGGCGTGGAGGAAATCATCGAGCCAAACGCCGCGCCCCTGCTGTGCTCACCCGACGTGACCCTCGTGACCGAGGCCGAGTTCCAATGCCTCCTCCTCCGCGCAGAGGACGCCGCCCAACTCCGCCGCCGCATCCCCGCCTTCCGCTACTTCTGGGAGGAATCCCTCGGCCTCCCGCTGCCGAAGTAAAGCAGCGCGGCATTCATGCCGGAGCAAGCCTGCGCAGCCCTTCGACTCCGGAGTTCGGCTTGAAAGCCGCGCTCCGTCCCCCGCCCAATTCTTGCCCAGCAATTGGCAAGCCCCGGCGAGTCCAGCTCCGCCACAGACGCCATGTTCCCGCAGAGGCCGAAACATGAATGCGTCGCCCAAGCTGGTCACTGCGGCCCTGCTGGACTTCCCCTGTGAAGCGGCGGTGGATTCTGTGCGCGTGCATCGCCTCCTCGTGCCGCTGGATTTCTCCGCTTCCTCGCTCCGGGCGTATCACTACGCAATGGCGCTGGCCGAATGCTTCGGCGGCGAACTGGCGCTCCTCCACGTTGTCCCGCCGTCCATGCTGCCGGAATGGGGTTACGCGCACCTCACGCGCCGGGACGACCAGCTCAAGTCCCTCGCCCGCTCCAGGCTCGAATCCTTCGTGCGCGCGCAAGGCCCTGCCGCCGGGCGCGTGAAGGACCTGCTCGTGCGCGCCGGTGATCCGCATCTCCAAATCCCCGAGGCCGCGCGCGAACACACCGCCGACCTCATCGTCATCGCCACGCACGGCGAGTCGCTCGTGCCGCACTGCCTGCTCGGCAACACGGCGGAAGAAGTCGTCCGCCGCGCGCCGTGTCCTGTCTGGGTCGTCCCAGGCGTGACCAGCGACGACGCAGACCTCCAGCCCGTCCTGCTGCCCCTGCGCCGCATCCTCGTGGCGACAGATTTTTCCGCCGAGTCGCGCAAGGCCCTCCGCTACGGCGTCGCGCTCGCCCGCGAGTTCGATGCCACGCTGCATCTCGTCCACGTCGTGCCCACCGTGCTGCCCGCCGACGTGAGCCACCTCACCACCATCCTTCAGGAAAGCTCGCTGAAAGAATCCGCCACGCGCGACCTCGCCCGGATGCGCGCCGAGGAACTGCCCGACGACCTGCGCGTCGTGACCAAGGTGCTCAGTGGAAATCCCTTCCTCGAAATCAACAAGGAAGCCCTTCGCGTTTGCGCCGGCCTCATCGTCGCTTCCACGCACGGTTACACCGGCCTGCGCTACCTGGTGCTGGGCAGCACCGCCCAGCACGTCGTGCAGCACGCCTCTGTCCCCGTGCTTGTGGTGCGCGAGCACGAGCCAGAGTTCATCCCGCTCGCCGAACCTGGAAAGGAGAACTCACCATGACTGCCATTGCCCAAGCTCCGCGTGCCGCGCGTCCTGCTCCAACGGCGACGGTGGCCAGCCCGTTCATCAAGTGGTTCCGCGAACTGAGCATCGGCGACATCCCGCTCGTCGGCGGCAAGAACGCCTCGCTCGGCGAGATGTTCCGCGAGCTGGCGCCAATGGGCGTGCGCGTGCCGGATGGCTTCGCTGTCACGTCGGACGCCTACCGCCACTTCCTCCGTTCCGCGAACCTCGACGAGGAAATCACGCGCATCCTCCGAGGCCTCGACACGCGCGACATGGAAAATCTCCGCGACCGCGGCCAGCGCGTGCGCCACGCGATTCTTGCCGCCCACCTGCCCGCTGACTTGGAAACCGCCATCGTCGCAGCTTACCGCGAGTTCAGCAGTGACACCAGTGCGCCGACCGATGTCGCCGTCCGCAGCAGCGCGACGGCGGAGGATTTGCCGGACGCGAGCTTTGCCGGGCAGCAGGAGACTTACCTGAACGTGCAGGGCGAGCGGGCGTTGCTTGAGACCTGCAAGCGCTGCTTCGCCTCGCTCTTCACCGACCGCGCCATCAGCTACCGCACCGACAAAGGGTTCGAGCACTTCAAGATTGCCCTGAGCATCGGCGTGCAGCGCATGGTGCGCGCGGACCTCGCGGCCAGCGGAGTCATGTTCACCCTCGACACCGAGACCGGCTTCCGCGACGCGGTGCTCATCAACGCCGCCTACGGCCTCGGCGAAAACGTCGTGCAGGGCAGTGTGAACCCGGACGAATACTACGTCTTCAAGCCCACGCTGAAGGCGGGCTTCCGGCCCGTGCTCCAAAAGATTGTCGGCACGAAGGAATTCAAGATGGTCTATGACGTGGGCGGCGGGCGCATGGTGAAGAACATCCCCGTCTCGCCCGGCGACCGCGTGAAGTTCGCCATCACCGACGACGAGATTCTCCAGCTCGCGCGCTGGGCGTGTGTCATCGAGGACCACTACTCGGCGAAGCGCGGCCAGCCCACGCCGATGGACATCGAGTGGGCCAAGGACGGGCGCACCGGCGATCTGTTCATCGTGCAGGCGCGGCCCGAGACCGTGCAGTCGCGCAAGGCCGCCGAGGTCATCGAGACGTTCAAGCTCAAGCAGCGCGGCAAGGTGCTCGTCACGGGTCGCAGCGTCGGCGAGAAGATTGCCGCCGGCCCGGTGCGGGTCATCAAGAGCGCGGAGTTCATCAACCTGTTCAAGGACGGCGAGGTTCTCGTCACCGACAAGACTGACCCGGACTGGGAGCCGATCATGAAGAAGGCCGCGGCCATCGTGACGAATCGCGGCGGGCGCACTTGCCACGCGGCCATCGTGAGCCGCGAGCTAGGCGTGCCGGCCATCGTCGGCACCGAGCACGGCACCGAGCTGCTCACCGAAGGCCAGATGGTCACGGTGAGCTGCGCCGAGGGCGACACGGGCTTCGTGTATGACGGCAAGCTGCCGTTCGACGTGACGCGCACGAGCCTCAAGAACCTTGGCCATCCGCGCACGAAGGTGATGATGAACGTCGCCAATCCCGAGGAAGCCTTCTCGCTCTCGTTCATCCCGAACGACGGCGTCGGACTGGCGCGCGAAGAGTTCATCATCACGACCTACATCAAGGCGCACCCGCTGGCGTTGCTGGACTATGAGAAGCAGGATTCCGTCACGCGCGCCCAGCTCGACATGCTCACCGCTGGCTACGTGGACAAGCCGCAGTTCTTCGTGGACAAGCTCGCGCAGGGCGTCGCGATGATTGCCGCCGCGTTCTACCCGAAGGACGTGATTCTCCGCCTCAGCGACTTCAAGACCAACGAGTATGCGAACCTCATCGGCGGCAAAGCTTACGAGCCGCTGGAGGAGAACCCGATGATTGGGTTCCGGGGCGCGAGCCGTTACTACCACCCGCGCTACCAGGCCGGCTTCGCGCTTGAGTGCAAGGCCGTGAAGAAGGTCCGCGAGGAGATGGGCCTGACGAACCTCAAGCTGATGATTCCCTTCTGCCGCACCGTCGAGGAGGGCCGCCGCGTGCAGGCGGAGATGGCGAAGCACGCTTTGAAGCGCGGCGAGAACGGGCTGGAGCTTTACGTCATGTGCGAGATTCCCAGCAACGTCATCCTCGCCGATGAGTTTGCGGACATCTTCGACGGCTTCAGCATCGGCTCGAACGACCTCACGCAGCTCACGCTCGGCGTGGACCGCGACAGCGAAATCGTCGCGCCCATCTTCGACGAGCGGAACGCGGCGGTGAAGAAGCTCATCGCGCAGGTCATCGCCGTCTGCCGCCGGCGCGGACGCAAAATCGGCATCTGCGGCCAGGCCCCGAGCGATTACCCGGAGTTCGCGCAATTCCTCGTCGAGCAAGGGATCAACAGCATTTCGCTGAACCCGGACACCGTGCTCAAGACGACGCTGGCGATTCTGGAGAAGGAACGCGCCTTGGGCGGCGCGGCGGAAGCTCAAGACCGCACGGCGAGCAAAGCGGCTAACTGAGCGGGCGTGACGGGTTTCACGCGAAACCCTGCGCCAGCCAACGCATCGAAATGACGGTCCTCGGTCACAATGTAGTCGGCCTGCGCGGCGATGGCGCAGTCGGCGAACTTGTTGTCGTCCGGGTCGGCAGGGATGGCGGCAAAGCGAAAACTCGGCTCCACGAAAATGATGTTGCTGTGCAGCCGCTGGAGCGTGCCGAGGAAGGATTCGATTTGCTGCCACCGGGCCGGGCCGGAGAGGCGCGTGATGGTCTCCTCATATTCCAGCAGGATGGCGGTGGAGACCGCGAGCCGGAGGCGTCCCTGCAACAAGTCCTCCACTATCGCCCGGTGCGGCTGGCGCAGGCCGAAGAGCTGCACCAGCGCATTCGTGTCAATGCAGACGGTCATCCGGCACACGGAAACTCGCGCCGGACTTGCGCAATGACCTCATGCACCCGGCTTGGCTCCAACCGGCCCGCAGCCCGGTCAGCATCGAAGCCCGCGTCCAACGCAGCGAGCAGCCCTTCCGCCTCAAGCTGCAATGCGACGCGCGCGAGCAGCGAGAGATGGGCGGCCCCGAGCCGCTCGATGCGCTCATGGAGCACGCGGCGGAGTCCTTCCTGGTCGGCAGGGAGTTCGGCGGCTTTTAGCATGAGCGCACCGTATCAGCATTCCGGGCTGCTGGGCAAGCCGGGCTTCGCGATGCGCCTGGAGAAAGTGTGACCTATGCCTGAAGTCTTCGGCTTCGATTGCTACTCGCCCAAGGAAATCGCCGAGCGCGTCGAGAACGTCGGCGTGACGAAAGCGAACCTGCCACTGCTGCCAATGGCCGCGCTGGGCGTGCTGGCCGGCGGCTTCATCGGACTCGGGGCGCTTTACTTCACGATCGTGGCCAGCGATGCCACGCTGCCTTTCGCCATCACGCGCCTGCTCGGCGGGCTGGTCTTCTCGCTCGGCCTCATCCTCGTGATCGTGGCGGGCGCGGAGCTGTTCACGGGGAACAACCTGCTGGTCATGGCCTGGGTGTCGCGCCGCATCTCGACCGGCAAGCTGCTGGAAAACCTCGTCGTGGTCTTCCTCGCCAATCTCATTGGTGCCGCCGGACTGGCGTGGCTCGTGTCACTGGCCGGCCATGCGAACATGAACGGCGGCGCGCTGGGTAAAACGGCCATCGCCATCGCGACCGCAAAGTGCGCGCTGCCCTTCGCCGAGGCGTTCTTCAAGGGCGTCTTGTGCAATCTCCTCGTGTGCCTCGCCGTCTGGCTCGCGCTGGCGGGCCGCACCGTCACGGACAAAATTCTCGCCATCATCTTCCCCATCTCCGCGTTCGTCGCCGCCGGCTTCGAGCACAGCGTGGCGAACATGTATTTCATCCCGCTCGGGCTGTTCTTGAGGGACGGATCAATCACCGGCGCCCTGAGCTGGGGCGGCTTCCTGCACAACTTGGTCCCCGTCACGCTCGGCAACCTCGTCGGTGGCGCGGGCCTCGTGGGCTTGGTCTATTGGGTGGTTTACCGGCGGGATTCGCCCAGTGCCGCCACTTCACGGACGGACTCATGATTGTCTGCACCTGACCAACACCATGCTCTTCCAACGCGTCAGACAACTCGGCCGCACACTCCAGCATGCGGCGCGCTTCCGCCACGTCGGGGCGGTGCTGCTGAAGTATGGCTATCAGGACATCGCCGAGCGGCTGCACCTGCCGCGCTCGCGCGGGCTGTTGTTCCGACGCCTCCGCACTGAGCAGTCAGCCATCGCGAAGCTCTCGCAGCCCGAGCGGCTGCGCCTGGCGTGCGAGGAGCTCGGGCCGACGTTCATCAAGCTGGGCCAGCTCGCGGCCTCGCGCACGCAGACGCTGCCACGCGAGTTCACGGATGAGCTGGCGAAGTTGCAGGACCAGGTCGCGCCCGCGCCGTTCGCGGAAATCCGGCGCGTGCTGGAGGAGGAGTTGAAGCGCCCGCTCGACGAGGTGTTCGTCTCCATCGAGGCCGGGCCGCTGGGGTCCGCGTCCATCGCGCAGGTGCATCGAGCGGTGTTGCGTGGCGGCGGGCAGGTGGTGGTGAAGGTGCAGCGGCCCGGTGTGAAGGAGATCGTGGATGTGGACCTCGACATCCTGCGGCAGCTCGCCGCGTTCGCGGAGACTCATTTGGAAGGCTGGAAGGCGCACCGGCCCGTGGCCATCGTGGACGAGCTGGCGCGGAACCTGGAGCGGGAGCTGGATTTCATCCGCGAGGCGGCGCATCTCGAACGGTTCACGTGGCAGTTCGCCAGCGAGCCCACCATCCACCTGCCCCAGGTGCATCACGGGCTGACGACCGCGCGCGTGCTGACGATGGAGTTTGTGGACGCCATCAAGGCCTCGAAGCTCTCCGAGCTGGCGGCGGCCCAACTGGACCGCGCGGAGATCGCCCGGCGGATCGCGGACCTGGTGATGAAGCAGATTTTCACGCACGGCTTTTTCCATGCGGACCCGCATCCGGGCAACATCCACATCCTGCCGGGCAACCGCATTTGCTTCCTCGA
>JBEBFV010000079.1:0-17668 GCA_040081795.1 Limisphaerales bacterium
AAGAGCGCGAGCGGGCGGCGGCGCGTGTCCTGCACGGAGAGGATGGTGACATCGGGGTCCGTGGGGCCGGCGGGGCGGTCGAGCACGTCGGGGCTGGTGCCGGGGTTCATCTTCACCGTGTCGAGTAGGCCGTAGGGATTGGGCGGCATCTGGCCCGGCTTGAGAAACCAGCGGCGGTTGAAGACCTCGTCTGGCAGCGGATGCGCCGCCGCGCCGACCGCCGCCGGGCGCAAGGCCGCGTGTGCGCGCACGATGGATTCCGCGATGCCATCGAGAATGACCTTCCGATACGCCACGGCGGGCGCGGGGCCGGTCTTGCTGTTCGAGGAAGGCGCGCTGTGCGTGTGCGTGGAGGCCACGAGCATCCGCTCGCGCGGAATCTTGGTGCGCTCGGCGGCGATGGTCTTCGCCTCCTCGATGAGCTCGGGCGACGCGCCCAAGTTGTCCACCACGACCATCGCGAGCGTGGTCGCGCCGTCATCGAGGACGAGTGCGCGGGCGTGCAGCGGGTCGTGGGCGTTGGTGGCCAAGTTCGCGCTGAAGCCGCCGGGCATGTTCAGCGGAAACTCGCGCGGCGTGATGTCCACGGCGGCGGCTCCGGCGCGGAGAGCGGGCTTTTCAGCGGCGAGGAGAGTCGTGGCGAGGGTGATTAGAAGGCAGGCGAGCAGTTTCGATTTCATGTTCAGAACAGGCAGTTACTTCCACTCCACGCGCAGAAACTCGGGGGCTTTCCCTTTCCAGCGGCGCGGGGTGGGCGGCGTGGCCGACCGCTCGGGTTGCGCGGTGATGCCCAGCACGTCGAGCTGGCTCCACGATTTGAGCGGCGGACCTTGGCCCACGATTTTGAAATCCCCCGGCGCGAACGTCAGCGTCTGCGCCTCCGCCGAGCCGCGCAAATCCACGTCCAACGCGTAAGTCCGACGCGGGCCGCGGTAGCTGCGCCACTCGTTCTCCACGGCGACGAGGGTCATGCGGTTCGGCTCGGCGACGCGCAGCGTGAGCGCGAGCCGCGCGCCGTCGGGGCCGCGCCACTTCGGGTCCGTCACCTTGCGCGTCCAGTGCTGCCAATGCTCGCGGTTGCCTGCGTTGAGTTGATACCAGTCGCGCCAGCCGTGGGTGAAGTCGTCGAGCAGCGTGCTGGACGCGGCGTCGGCGGGTTTCACGGCGGCGGCGCGCAGTTCCGCCGGGGCGGCGCGATGCAGCGTCGTGCTGAGGCAGACTTCGCGAATCTCCTTGGGCAAGCCCGGCAGCACGAACGACTCCGGCTTGGGCAACTGATAAAACACGTTCGCAAACGCGAAGACCGGGCCATCGGCGGACGGCAGCGGCAGCTTCGCCGTGAAGGTGTCGCCCGCGCGCGTCGCGTCCGTGCTGCGCCAGAAGCGCGCGCGCGGGTCGGCGTCGAGGCTGTAGTAGATGTCGCAGCGCGTGATGGGCCAAGCGGCGCTCGGCGTGACGCGGAGCTGCGGGATGCCATCGGCGGACTTGAGCCGGAGTTCGCTCGCGGGCGTCTCCGTCAGCGCGGGGCCGCCCTTGAGAAAGTGGTCCAGCCACAGCGGCATCGTGATGGCGACCTCGGGCGAGAGGTGGTGGTTGAAGTGCGGCGACCACGCGTGGCGCACGGGCTGGCCCACGATGAGCGCGTCCGTGCGATACACGTCGTCCATCCAGCCGTGGAAGTCGTTCGCCGCGCTGCGGTGCAGGAGCGGGCAGCGGATGAGCGGCGCGTAGCTCTCGAAGCTCAACGTCCGGCGGAACACCTCGACATCGCCCTGGATGCGCGACTGCGACGGCGCGGTGGCACCGAGAAACTCATGGGCCTGCCAGCGCCAGCCCTGCCCGCCGACCGCAGGCACAGCCGCCTTCACCCGCGCGTCCGTGCCGGCGACATACATCGTGAGGTTCCCGCCCATCGAGTAGCCATGGATGCCCAGCCGCCCTGCGTCCACCTCGGGCTGTTGTTCGAGGAAGGTCAGCCCGCGGCGGCAACCGAGCGTGAGTAGATACCAGTTGTTGTTCTTGGGATGCTCGCGGTCCGTGAAGAACTGCTTCGGCCCCGGCAGCAGCGTGAAGTAGCCGGGGACGTTCTGCTGCGTCGGGTCCACCGCGCCCCAATCGGTGTTCGCGTCGCCGGGCTGGGCGTGCTCCATCTCGCGCCCGCCCCAGTTCACGGAGAGCGCCGCGTAGCCGCGCCCGACGAGCGCCTTCACCTCGTCGAGATTCGCTCGCTGTCCGCCGCCGTGGATGTGCATCACCGCCGGGAGCTTCGTCTTCGCGCCTTCGGGGAAACCGTAGAAGGCCGCGAGCCGCGCGGGCTGGCCCTTGAACGTGCCGACGCGGAACCGCACCGCGCGCAGCACCATGCCGTTGGTCTTCCACTCGCGGATGACCTCCGTCTCCAACGGCTCCTTGCGCGGGTCGAAGTCCGCCCACAGCTCGGCGACGGATTGCGGCACCTCGGCGCCCGGCAGCGCTGCGAGCGAAGCGAGGAGAACGGCGGCCGAGAGAAAGTGCTGGAGAGGTTTCACTGCCAGTGTTGGTTAGGCATACGACTAAGTCGGGTCTTCCGAGAACAAACCCCAGAACAGAAAGAGAATCAAAAGCGCAACGCCACACCATCGCCGTCGTGCTGAAAGCCCGCGCCATGCGATGAGTAGCCAAACCACGCAGACCAGAAGCGCGAGCATCGGCAAGCCCCCGAACGGAGCGCCCCAAGCGAAGATGGGCCGAATCATGATGCGAGTATGCCTAACGCCCCAAGTTCAGCGACCCGGCCCGCGAGGGCGCGTGGATGCAACCGGAGCAGGCTGACCAGGTTCCTGCGGCGCATGGTTAGGCCGACGGACTCGACTCATCTCGCTGTAATGCTGACTCATGCCAGTATCGTGGATTGCTCAAGAGGTCGCGTATGATGCTCTGGTCACGAAGTGCCTCGACCTGCGGCACGACAGCCAAATCGTGTGAGGAGTGGATACCCTCAAACGTGATGCCGTCGGCATCGGTCGGGATGACAACTCCGTCGAGATAGACGTATCGCCGTCCAAGCTCCACGCCTTGGAGAAACGTCCGCATGAAATCGACCCAACCCTGAATGTCCTCTGCGCTGGGTGCTGTCCCTGCGCGATTCCAGTGCTGAAGGTCTCGCAGTGCCATCTCCTCAAGAGTGAAATCAACCTCGACCCCCTCGGCAAACGTCAACGCCTTGCGGCAATCCGAACAAGTAAAGAGCCAGCCACAGCCGCACCACGGGCAATCCATCTGTCCTGGCGCGGAGATGTAGCCGTCGGCGCACTTGCAGTGGTTGACGACATCGCTATTGGCTTTGCGGAGGTAAATCATGTGCGTGGGTGTAGTCGGCCTAGCGTTGTTATTGAGCCACTGGATTATCCTTCACGGCCTCACTTCTTCGCCGCCTTCAGCGTCGCGATGAGGAAGTCTTGGGCCGTCGCGTGTTTCACGCCGGGCGCGCCGGAGTAAACCAGTTCGCAAGCCACGCCGTTCTTCTGGCAGTGCTCTTGCAGCTTCAGGCCAAAGTTCGCCGTGTGCGTCGGGTCTTTCTGGTCCTTGCCCAGCTCGGGAGCGCCGCCGTAGCCGAGCCAGACGGGCGGGTCGTCGCTCGTGACGAGGGCGTAGGGGGAATACTCGGCAATCCACGGCAGGATGGTGTCGCGCTTGGCGAGGAACTCATCGAACTGCGAGAGCTTCTTCTCGGCGTCGCCCTTGAAGCCGAACGCGTGGCCTCCGTATTTGCTGTTGGGCGTCCAGTCCTTCATCTGCTGCGGGTCGAGCGTGGTCTGCGCGCCCTGCACGGCGGCGCACCAAAGCCGCGTGGACTCGCGCGCGATGGGGTCGGCGCTCTTCGCGTCCGCGAGGTCGGCGTGGAACGCGAGCCAGAGCGAGGAGCACGCGCCCGCGCTGCCGCCGCTCGCGCCGATGCGTTGCTTGTCGATGTTCCACTCGGCGGCCTTGCTGCGGACGAATTGGAGCGCGCGCGCGGCGTCGTGCAACGGGCCTTTCACGGGCGGCACCACGCCGTCGGCGGTGGCCTGCGGGATGTAGCGGTAGTTGATGGCGACGACGGAGATGCCGGCCTTCAAGTAACCTTCGATGCCTCCGGTGCGGTTCTTGTCGCCGCCCTGCCAGCCGCCGCCGTGGATGTAGAACAGCAGCGGCGTGGGCGTGGCCGACTCGGCCTTCCAGAAGTCCAGCACCTGCCGCTCGTGCTTGCCGTAGGCGACGTTCGCGGCGGTGGGCTTGGGCTGCGCGACGGGCGCGGTTTTCTTGGCGGCATCGGACTTGGCCTTGGTCGCGTCGGCGGCCTTCTTCGCCGGTGCGTCAGCGGCGAAGGTTTGGCAGCCGAGCCCGCAGAGTAAGGCAAGGACGGGGAGTCGAGGTGTTTTCATAATGGGTTAACTGACGGTGAATCGCTTACGGCTGTTTCTTTTTCTTGGCATCCTTCGCGCCCGGGACCTCGGCGGGCACTCGGCCAGTGCTGCGAATATTCTCCAACTGCGCGGCCAGTTCGGCGAGGCGTTGGGGTTGCTCGGCGGCGAGGTTCTTGGTTTCGCCGGGGTCGGCGGCGAGGTCGTAGAGCTGCCCGGCGGGGTCGTTGCCCATTTCGGTGTTGGTGTTGGCGTTGCGCTTCGCGCCTTGGCCGGGGCTGATGTATTTCCAGTTGCCCGCGCGCAGGGACAGCACGCTGGCGCTGGCGACGTGCGAGTCGCGGCCCTTCGCTGAATCACCGAGCAGTGCGGGGAGAATGTTATGGCTGTCGCGCGGCTCGGCGAGCTTCGCGCCCGCGAGCGCGGCGAAGGAGGCGTGGAAGTCGAGCTGTGACACGAGCGCGTCCGACACGCCGGGCTTCACGCGGCCCGGCCAGCGCACGATGAACGGCACGCGCGTGCCCGCCTCGAAGTTGCTGTATTTGCCGCCGCGCCACGGGCCAGCGGCCTGGTGCGCGCCGAGCTTCGTGACCGCGTCGTCCTTGTAGCCGTCGTCGATGACCGGGCCGTTGTCGCTGCTGAAGACGACCATGGTTTTCTCCGTGAGCTTGAGGCGGTCGAGCGCGGCGAGCAGTTCGCCGACGCACCAGTCCATCTGCACGATGGCGTCGCCGCGCGGGCCCATGCCGGACTTCCCGACGAAGCGCGGGTGCGGCACGCGCGGAACGTGGATGTCCTGCGTGCCGAGGTAGAGGAAGAAGGGTTTATCCTTGTTCGTCTCGATGAAGCCGATGGCCTCGCGGGTGAAAACGTCCGCCATGTCCTCGTCCTTCCAGTGCGCCGCCGTGCCGCCCTTCATGTAGCCGATGCGGCTGATGCCGTTGATGAGCGCCATGTCGTGGCCGTGGCTCGGGTGCATCTTGAGCAGCTCGGGGTTCGCCTTGCCGGTGGGCAGTCCGGGGAAGGGTTTCTGATAACTCACTTCAATCGGGTCCTTCGGGTCGAGCCCGGCGACACGGCCGTTGCGCACGTAAACACACGGCACGCGGTCGCCCGTGGCGGCCATGATGAAGCTGAAGTCAAAGCCCGCTTCGTGCGCGCCGGGTTTGATGGCGCCATTCCAATCCGGCCCGCCCTGCGGCCCGAGGCCGAGGTGCCATTTGCCCACCGCACCGGTCGCGTAGCCCGCGCTGCGGAGCGTGAGCGGCAACGTGCCGCGCTCCGGTTCGAGCACGAGCCCAGCGTCGCCGGGCAGCACACCGGTGCCGCGTTTGCGCCACGGGTATTCGCCGGAGAATAGCGCGTAGCGGGACGGCGTGCAGGTCGCCGACGTGCAGTGGCCGTCGGTGAAGCGCAGCCCCTCGCGCGCGAGTCGGTCCACGTTCGGCGTCTTCACGGCCTTCGCGCCGTAACAGCCGGTGTCGCCGTAGCCGAGGTCGTCAATGTAGATGAGCAGGAAGTTGGGCTGGGCGGGTGCGGCGAGGGATTGGCCGCAAAGAACGCAAAGCGACGCAAAGAGAGAGAGGCTTTTCAGAAGGCGCATGAGCGGAATCTTACGCGAGTAGAGACGGACGAGGCGAGTCGGGAGGTTAATGGAATCTTTGTCCGCCTTGCGTGGTGCGCAGCTCCGCGTATCGTCCCCGCATGAAACGCATCCGCACCAGCCTCGCGCTCGGCCTCACGCTGGCCGCACTCGCCGGTTGCTCGCCGAAGGAAACAGTTTCCACTGCCATGCCCACTCCCACCCAACCAGCCGTAACCACCTCGGACACGAACACCGTCACCAAGACCGAAGCCGAGTGGCGCAAGCTGCTGACGCCCGAGCAATACCATGTGCTGCGCGAGGCGGGCACGGAACGGCCGGGCGGCAAGGCTTACGAGGAGTTCAAGGTGCAGGGCGCGGGCATGTATGTCTGCGGCGGTTGCGGGGCGGAACTCTTTTCCTCCGCGCACAAGTTCGACTCGCACTGCGGCTGGCCGTCCTTCTACGACCCGGCGAACGCGAAGAACGTCCGCACGCGGGAGGACCGGAGCTTTGGCGGCGTGCGCGTGGAAGTGCTGTGCGCCAAGTGCAACGGCCATCTCGGCCACGTCTTCAAAGGCGAAGGCTTCCCCACGCCAACGGACCAGCGCTACTGCATCAACGGCGTGGCGCTGAAGTTCGTGCCGAAGGCGGAGCCACCGAAGACGCCGTGACGCGGAGCGTGGCCTTGACGCTCCTTACTGCGCCTTCGCTTTGGCCTTTTTCTTCGCGCCACCACCGCCGCCGGGGAACCACGACGGCTCGACATTGCCCTTGTTCCACTCGGTCCACGCTGCGGCGAGCTGCTTGAACTTCTCCGGCTCCATCTCCGCCACGTTCGTCGTCTCGCCTATGTCCTTGGCGAGATTGTAGAGGTGCGAGCCGGTGAGGTCTTTCACCACGTCACGACGGAGCTGCGCGCGTTCTTGATCAGTGCCTGCGCCTGCGGCCCGCACAAGTTTCCAGTCGCCCATGCGGATGGCCATCTGCTGACCGAAGCGCCAGTAAAGTGCCTCGTGCGGCGCGCTGGTCTTTTCGCCTTTGAGGGAAGGAATCAGATTCACGCCGTCGAGTTTCGATTCCGGCTTCACGCCCGCCGCCACGAGCGCTGTGGTGTGGAAGTCGAGCTGGATTACCGGCTGGTCATAGACCTTGCCCGCCGGCAGCGTGCCCTTCCACTGCACCATGAACGGCACGCGAATGCCGCCTTCCCACGTCTGCGCCTTGGCGCCGCGCAACGGGCCGTTGTCCGACGAGTTCACGGCCTCTGGTCCACCGTTGTCGGCGCAGAAGAGGATGAGCGTATTCTCCTCCAGCTTGTGCTCGCGCAGTTTTGCCAGCACCGCACCTATGGCGTCGTCCATCGCTGTGAGCATCGTCGCGTAAGTTTTGCGTCCGCCTGTGAGGTTCGGGAAACGGTCGCTGTAACGCGTCGCCGCGTCCATCGGGCCGTGGACGGCGTTGAACGGCAGGTAGAGGAACCACGACTCCTTCGCGTGCCGGTCAATGAACGCCACGGCCTCGCGCTTGAAGGCGTCGGTCAGATACTCCTTCTCGTCCACCGCCTCGTGGCCGCGAAGGATGGGATTCGCGCTGGCAGCCCGCAGGTTCACGTAGCTGTGCGCGCCGCCCAGGAAGCCAAAGAACTCGTCGAAACCCCGGCTCATCGGATGAAACTCCTTCGCGTCGCCCAAGTGCCATTTGCCAACCATGCCGGTCTTGTAGCCGGCGGCCTTGAGCTTCTGCGGCAGCGGCGTCTCGTTCAGCGACAGGCCGAATTTCTTCTCCGGTGGCAGCGCCTGCCCGGGGTTGAACTCGTGGCCAAAGCGCGTCTGGTAGCGGCCCGTCATCAGCCCCGCGCGCGTCGGGCTGCAATACGGCCCGCTCACGTAGCCGCTGGTGAAGCGCACGCCGTTTTTCGCCAGCGAATCGAGGTGCGGCGTCGGAATGTCCTTGCAGCCATTGACGCCCACGTCGCCCCAGCCGTGGTCGTCAGAGATGATGAGCAAGATGTTGGGCTTGGCTGCGGCGGACGCGGCCAACGCGCCTGCGAGGAATGTGAGGAAAAGAAGTTGTTTCATAAGTCAGGGTCGCAGGGATGGACGCTCGCGGTCGGGAGAAGGTTAGCAGGCTCGGGCACGGTCAGGGCTGATACTTCTTCTTCGCGTCGTAGTTCTGGCCGCCCACGGGTGGCGCCGGGCTGGGTGGCGGGGTGACGCCGTTGGCCCGCATCACCTTCTCGATGGCCGCGCTGGTCTCGGCGAGGGGCTTGAAGTTGCCGGGCCGGAAACCCTGCGCGATGAGCAGCGGCGTCCAGCCGGCCTTGTTCTTCGTGTTCCAGACGGAAATCCTCGCGCCCTTCGCAGCCAGGAAATCCACCATCTTCGGCAGGCTCTTGTAAGCCGCGCCGTGCATCGCGGTCTCGCCGTTGGCGTCCACGGTGTTCACGTCCGCGCCGAGCTTGAGCAGATACGCGACGGCTGCGAGGCACTCGGCCTCGGTGCCGGCTTCCTCGTCGGGGGCGGTGCAACCAAGCCCAGCAGCGGCCATGAGCGGCGTCGCCCCGTCCTTGTTCGGCAGCTTCGGGTCTGCGCCCAACTCGGTGAGCAGCTTCATCAATGGAAGGTCGGCGGTCTTCGACGCGAACAAGAATGGCGTCGCGCCCACGGTGCTGAGTTTGCCGCGACCTCCCGACCCGCGCGCGAGCCGTGCATTTACGTCCGCGCCGTGCTTCACGAGCGCGCGCACGAACTGGTCCCACGTCACGCTACCCGAGCCGTCCGGCGGTGGCTGGCCGTCGTCGCCGTCGCCGCGATTCGGTTTGCGGACCCATGTGAGCACATGAAGCGGCGTGAAGCCGGAACGCTGGTCGTTTGGGTTCGCGTCGAGCTTGAGCAACTCGACCGCCAGCTCGAAGTGCGCGTTCTCGACCGCGAGCAGCAGCGCGCTCGTGCCGTTCGGGGGCAGCCGCCCGCCACCGCGCTCGGTCTCGATGGGATTGTCCACATCCACTCCGGCCTTGAGCAACGTGCGGACAACGGCGATGCGTCCCTCGCGCGCGGCGAAGTGCAGCGGGGAGAAGCCGGACTTCACACGGGCAAGCTTGTCCGCGCCGGACTTGAGGAGCAACTCGACGACCTCCGCGTGGCCCTCGGCGGCGGCCCACATGAGCGCGGTCTGGCCCTTGCGGTCGGCAGCATCCACCTTCGCGCCGCGCGCGAGCAACACCCGCACCGGCCCGGGCCGCCCCGTGCGCGCAGCGGTGTGCAACACCGACTCGCCGCCGCGCAACGTCGTGTTCGCATCCGCGCCGGCAACGAGCAGCGCGGCGACGATGCCCTCGTCGCCGTTCGCGCAAGCGAGCGCGAGCGGCGCGACGCCGAAGTGGTTCGTGGCCTTTGCATCCGCGCCAGCGGCGAGCAGGAGCTTCACCGTCGCCGCATCGTTGTGATACGCGCCCCAATGCAGCGCCGTTGTGCCGTCGGCTTGGGCGGAGCGCGCGGGTGATTTGTCAGCAAGCAGTCGTTGCACGCGCGGCCAGTTCGCGCGTTCGGCGGCATCGGCGAGGGGGGATTGCGCGGCGTGAATTGTCAGCGCGAGCGCGAGCGAACCGACGCAAAGCCCAACTTTGCAAAGTCTGCTGGGTGTCATCGGTAGAAAGCTCAAACCCCCAGCGGCCGGAACAGCCCGTCGAGCTTCCCGTTGCTGTCGGCGAATTGGTCGATGCGGACGCCGGCCTTGTCGAGGAGGGCGAGGTGGAGGTTCGCGAGCGGGGTCGGTTTCGCGTGGCGGAGGTGGCGGCCGCCTTTCATCACGCCGCCCGCGCCGCCGGCGACGATGATGGGCAGGTTGATGTGGTCGTGCTGGTTCGGGTTGCCCATGCCGCTGCCGTAGAGATAGAGCGAGTGGTCGAGCAGCGTGCCGTTGCCTTCCTTGGTCGCGGCGAGCTTGCCGAGGAACTCTGCGAAGAGCGAGACGTGGAACTGGTTTATCTTCGCCATGCGCGCGACTTTCTCGGGGTCGTTGCCGTGGTGCGAGAGCGGGTGGTGCGGGTCGGAGACGCCGGTCTCGGGGTAGGTGCGGTTGCTGGTCTCGCGCGCGAGCTGGAAGGTGATGACGCGCGTGACATCGCCCTGCATCGCGAGCACCTGGAGGTCGAACATCAGCCGCGCGTGGTCCGCGTAGCTCGCGGGGACGCCGATGGGGCGATCGAGGTCACGCAACGGATTCTCCGCGACACCGGCCTCGGCGCGTTGGATGCGGCGCTCGACCTCGCGGACGGTTTCGAGGTAGTGGCTGACCTTCGCGCGGTCGGCGGGGCCGAGCGAGCGTTCGAGTCGGGCGAGGTCGTCCTTCACGAAGTCCAGCAGGCTGGCGCGTTTGCGGAGCGCGGCGCGGCGTTCGGCCTTCGTGCCGCCTTCGCCGAAGAGCTGCTCGAACACCATGCGCGGGTGCGCCTCGGCGGGCAGCGGCGTGGTGGGCGACGACCACGAGAGGTTGTTCTGATACACGCAGGCGTAGCCGTTGTCGCACTGACCGACGGTTTGCATCATGTCCATCGCCATCTCGAGCGAGGGCAGTTGCGTGTCGCGGCCGATTTGCTGCGCGGCAAGCTGGTCCACGGTCGTGCCGAGGAAATAGTCCGTGCTCTCAGTGTGCTTGGCTTTCGCGCAGCTCAGGAAAGAGGAGTTCGACGTCGCGTGTGTGCCGGGATAGGCGTTTCGGATTTCAAGGTTCGAGATGACGTTGACGTGCTGCTTCACCGTCGCGAGCGAGCTGAGGATGGGCGACAGCTCGTCGAGCTTCTCGCCGCCCGGCGGTGTCCAGCGCGTGATGTCCGCGCCCATCGGCATGAAGACGTAGCCGAGCCGGCGCACGGGCGTGGCGGCGGTCCTCGCAGCGGCGGTGGCGGCGGGGACCATCGCGTCGAGCAACGGCAGGGCGAGCGTGGCACCCATGCCCCGCAGGAAGGTGCGGCGCGGAAGGAAACGGCGGGTGGTGAAGGTGCTCATGGCGTTTGCCTCATGGTGAACGCAGGGGTGTTGACGATGCCGAGGACGATAGCAGAGAAGCGGTAGTTGTCAGCCTTTGACTTGCGCACCACCTCGCGCACCGCCGGCGCGTCGGACGGCTCCACGCCACGGCCGAGCGCGAAGGTCAGCAGCTTCTCCGTGAGCGTGCCGGCGAACAGCTCGGGGCGGTTCAGGAGCGATTGCTCCAGCCCTGTGACGCCCGTGAACTTCGCGCCGTCGGGGAAACCACCGGTCGCGTCCACAGGCCGGCCCTCCTCCAGCGTGCGCCAGCGGCCCACGGCGTCGAAGTTCTCCAATGCGAAGCCCACGGGGTCCATCAAATCGTGACAGCTCGCGCACGCGGCGTTCGCGCGGTGAGCGGCGAGGCGCTCGCGCACGGGCAGGCTGGCGGACACCGTGTTGTCGTCGAGTGCGGGCACGTCGGGCAACGGCGGCGGCGGCGGCGTGCCGACGAGGTTTTCCAAAATCCACTTGCCGCGAATCACCGGCGACGTGCGCGTGGCGTAGCTCGTGACCGTGAGCACGCTCGCGTGCCGCAGCAGCCCGCCGCGCGCCGACTCCGGTCCGAGCGCGACTCGGCGGAAGCGCTCGCCGACGATGTGCGGGATGCCGTAGTGCCGCGCGAGTCGCTCGTTGAGGAACGTGTGGTCCGCGCGGAGCAGGTCCAGCACGCTGCGGTCCTCGCGCAGCACTTCCTCGAAGAGCAGCTCCGTCTCGCGGCGCATCGCCTGGCGCAAGTTGTCATCGAAGTCGGGGAACAGCCGGCCGTCGGGCGTGATGGAGTCGAGGTTGCGCAGGTGCAGCCACTGGCTGGCGAAGTTGCGGACGAGCGACTGCGCGCGCGGGTCGGCGAGCATCCGGCGCGTCTGCCGCGCAAGCACGTCGGGTTTGCTGAGTTGGCCGCGCTCCGCCACGGCGAGCAATTCGTCGTCGGGAATGCTGCTCCACAGGAAGAACGACAGGCGCGCCGCCAGCTCCAAATCGCTGATGTGATACGGCGACTTCGTCGCAAGCCCCTTCGGCTCCTGCTCGACGCGGAAGAGAAACTCGCGGCTAACAAGCACGGCGCTCAATGCGGCTTCGATGCCCGCATCGAAGCCCGCTTCCTTCCGTGCGTCGCGGAAGACCGCGAGTGGTCGCGCGATGTCCGCGTCGTTCACGGGGCGCCGATACGCCCGGCGCATCAGCGTAGCGAGGATTTCCTTCGCGCACGCTTCCTCCTCGCCCGGCGATTTCGGTTGCGCGACGAAGATGCGCCGTCGGCTCGGCGTGTCGCCCGGCCCCTGCGCGGCGAACGGCCCGGCGACGGACACTTGATACAGCGCAGGCGATTGGCGCGGGTGACGGTGGAAGTTGAAGCTGACGTGGTAGGGCTGGCGTGCTGTGTCGAGCAGCGAGGCAGGATTCTTGAGGAAGGTGACTCCGACCGCGTGCAGGCCGGCCTTCACCGGAAGCCGGACAGAGAGGCCGGTGTCCACGTCGTTGTGGCCCTTGCCGGGCGGCGGCGGGCGCACAGTGAACGTGTGGACCTGCACGCCGTCGAGCAGCACGAGGATAGGGTGCGGCTCGCGCAGGCCCTCGACGAGGTCGTTGCGGTCGCGCGTGAGGCGAAGTTGAAACTCGTATTCGCCATCCAGCGGAAACGTGTGGCGAAACACCGCGCCGCCGCGCGTGCCGAGCGGCAGGCCTTCGACGCGTTCCTCCTGCGTGATGTCGGGCTTCACGCGATACGTGTCGCCGCCCGGTCCGCGCTGTGCGCCGCCGACTGCGAGCCGCGCGATTTTCTGCGCCGCCGTGATGTAACGGTCGAGCAGCGTGGGCGAGAGCGTGCCGACGGTGACATTGTCGAAGCCGTGGCTCGCCTCGTCCGGCGGGAGCAGCGCGGCGGCATCCATCTCCACCGCGAGCAGGTCGCGGATGGCGTTCTGATACTCGGTGCGGTTCAGCCGCCGCACGGTGTCGGTGCGACCGGGCTGCGGCCTCGCCGCCGCCGCGCGGTCGAGCGGTTGCTCCAGCGCGGCGATGACGGCGTCGAAAGTCTTCTCGTCCGGCCGCGGCTTGCCGACGGGCGGCATGTGGCGCGCGCGCAGCTTGCGGATGACCTTCTCCCACGCGTCCGGATGGCGGGTCACGTCGTCGGGCAGCAGTTTCTCCAAGTCCAGCCTGCCCTTCGCTGCGTCCGCGCCGTGGCAGTCCACGCAGAACTGCCCAATCATCGCGCGCAACGCCGGTGGCTCTGCGCCAACGGCGCCGGACGCAAGAGCCAGCAGCCCAGCAAGCACCCAGTTCAGCCGGTGGTTCATGGCGCAAGGGTTAACATTGGCGAGGGAGGAAAGCAATCGGGGCGGGTAGCGGGCAGAGGAATAAAGACCTGTTTCACGACGCACTTCGCAGTTCTCACACCTGGTTGGATTGGCTAGCTTCGCCCATGACTCCGTCCCGCTTCTTGCCAGTTCTTCTCGTTGCACTCCTCGTGTTCGCTTGCGGCCCATCATTCTCCGCCGAGGCGAAACGCCCCAACGTCCTCTTCCTCTTCGCCGATGACATGCGCGCGGACTCGGTTGCTGCGCTGGGCAATCCCGTCGTGAAGACGCCGACGCTCGACACGCTGGCCAACCGGGGCTTCGTGATGCGCAACGCATATTGCTTCGGCGGCAACTCTGCCGCCGTCTGCACGCCGAGCCGGAACATGCTGCTGAGTGGCAACGCGTTTTTCCGGTGGCGGGACTTCCAGCCACCGCAGGGCGCGAAGGGCATGCTCTCCCCCGGTGACGGCCCGAACTGGCCACTCTCGATGCAGGCCGCCGGCTACGAGACCTACCACGAGGGCAAGCGCGGCAACACGGCGCTGCTCATCCAGGCGAAGTTCGAGCACAACCTCTACATCAACGAAAACGCCGACCGCACCGGCGGCGAGCCGGGCAAGCAGATTGCCGACGACGTGACCAAGTTCCTCAAGGAGCGCAAGGACCCGCGCCCGTTCTTCATGTATCTCGCCTTTGGCAACCCGCACGACCCACGCGTCGCGGACAAGAAGTATCTCGACCTCTACCAGCGCGACAAAATCCCGTTGCCGAAAAATTTCCTTCCCCAGCATCCCTTCGACAACGGCGAGCTGACCGTGCGCGACGAGGCGCTGCTGCCGTGGCCGCGCACCGAGGCGGGCGTGCGCAAGGAGTTGCACGAATACTACGCCACCATCACCGCGATGGACTTCCACATGGGCCGCATCATCGCCACGCTCAAGGAACTTGGGCAGCTCGACAACACACTCATCCTCTTCTCCGCCGACCAGGGCATCGCCATCGGCAGCCACGGCCTGCTGGGCAAGCAGAATCTCTACGACGCCGGCATGAAGTCCCCGCTCGTCTTCGCCGGCCCCGGCATCCCGCACGGCGCTAGCGACGCGCTGGTTTATCTGCTGGACCTCTACCCGACCGTGCTCGACCTCGTGGGCGCGACGAAGCCCACGGGCATTGACGGCCAGAGCTTCCGCCACGTGCTCACCGGCTCGACGAAGACCGTGCGCAACGAACTCTTTTTCGCCTACCGCGAC
Organism: Limisphaerales bacterium; assembly: GCA_040081795.1. Taxonomy (GTDB): domain Bacteria; phylum Verrucomicrobiota; class Verrucomicrobiia; order Limisphaerales; family SXTU01; genus SXTU01. Next base: position 14,554 of record JBEBFV010000079.1, read on the forward strand.
GTGCAGCGCGCGTGGCGCGACGACCGCTGGAAACTCATCCGCTACCCGCAGGTGAACGTGACGCAGCTTTTCGACCTTCAAGCCGACCCCGACGAGATGAGGAACCTCGCCGACCTCCCTGTGCACAAGCCACGCGTCGAGCAACTGCTGGCCAAGCTCAAGGACTCACAGGCGAGGTTCACCGACGCCCTCCCGCTCACCGTGGCGAACCCCAAGCCCGCGAAGTGGGCACCGCCCAGTGCGGAGGAGCAGGCGAAGACGAAAGCCGCGAAGAAGGCAGAGAAGAAGAAGTAACCTGTTCACAGCGGCCGTCATCTGCTCTGGCACACATGAACTCCCGTTCGCCTCTGTTCCGCAGGGTCATCAGAAGCTCGTTGGTCCTCGCGTCATTGGTCATCAGCCATTTTCTCCACGCTGCCGACGCGCCGAGGTGGAACCTCCTCTTCGTCACCGCCGATGACATGAACGCGGACTCTGTCGGCTGGATGGGCTGCAAACTGCCGACCACGCCGAACCTCGACGCCTTCGCCGCCACTGCGCACCGGTTCGTCAACAACCACGTCACCGTGCCCATCTGCCAGCCGGGGCGCTCGGCGTTCATGACCGGGCGCGTGCCGCATCGCAACGGCGCGCTTGGCTTCCAACCCATCACGCCGGGCACGCCCACGCTCACGAGCGTGCTCAAGGCGGCGGGCTATTTCACTGCGGTCATTGACAAGCACCCGCACATGAAACCGGACGCGGAGTTTCCGTGGGACTTGAAGCTCGGCGGCTCGGGCAAGAACCCGCCGCTCTTCGGCGAGCACGTCGCGCAATGCATCAAGGCGGCGGCGGATGCGGGCAAGCCGTTCTTCCTGAACGCCAACATCACTGACCCGCACCGGCCCTTTGCCAACAGCGAGCAGGGTGCGGCGCAGAAGGCGAACCCGAAGAAAGCCGCCAAGCGCGACGCCGACGGACAGGTGAAGGCGTTCAAGCCGGAGGAAGTCACCGTGCCGTCGTTCCTTGAGGACATTCCCGACGTGCGGCGCGAGGTGGCGCAGTATTACACGAGCGTGCGGCGCTTCGACACGAGCTTCGGCGAGGCGATGGCCGCGCTCAAGGCAGCGGGGCGCGAGGCGGACACGGTCATCATCTTCCTCTCCGACCACGGCATGAGCTTCCCGTTTTCCAAGGCCACGGTCTATCGAAACGGCACTTGGGTGCCCGTGCTGGTGCGCTGGCCGGGCATGGGCCAGCCGCAGCGGCGCGAGGAGTTCGTCAGTAGCGTGGACATCGTGCCGACACTGCTCGAAGTGCTGAAGCAGCCGCCGCTAGCGGGCGTGGACGGTCGCTCGTGGCTGCCGCTACTGCGCGGCGAGTCGCAGGCGGGCCGCGACTTCGTCATCACGCACGTCAACACGGTGAGCAGCGGCAAGGCCTTCCCGCAGCGCTGTGTGCGGACGAAGGATTTTAGCTATCAATTCCACGCGTGGCCGAACGGCACGCCCCACTTCCGCGTGGAGGCGATGAACGGCATCACCTTCGGCGCACTGGCGAAGGCGGCCGAGACCGATACGCGCATCAAGTCGCGCGCGGAGCAGCTCACCATCGGCAAGCCGGAACAGTTCTTCGACCTCCGCACCGACTCGGACGAGCGCGTGAACCTTGTCGCCGACCCGAAGCACGCGGCGGAGATTGCGCGGCTTAGGAAGCTGCTGCTCGCGCACATGGAGAAGACAGCGGACCCGCAGTTGGAGAACTTCCGCAAGCTTGTTAAGTGATGCCAAATCCCAATTGCTGTCCGTGGAATGCCAACGAGACGGCGCGAAGCGCCTTCTCCCTTCCTCGGAGGAGGGGAGAAGGTGGCCGCAGGCCGGATGAGGGGTGGGGCCGCCAACGCCGACACGCGTAACCCCTCACCCCAACCCTCTCCCCTCCTCCGAGGAATGGAGAGGGAGCCAGCGCGGCGCGGTCCCCAATCCATTCCATCGAACGCCATCCGGAATTGGTATTACTTCCGCAAATCCACGCTCACCAGCTCCTTGTCGTTGCGCGCGATGACGTGGCCGTTGGCGAACGCCGGATGCGCCCATGCCACGTCGCGTCCTTGATACGAGAGTGTCGGGGCGAGCAGCTTGGTCCGGCTGGCTTCCTTCACGCCGGTCGGGCTGAGGGTCGCGATGATGAGGTCGCCGTTCTCGGCGCAGAGGAAGAAGCGGTCGCCGTGCTTCACGATGTGGGCATTGGCGCACTCGAGTTCCTCGCCCTTCGTGACAATCGCGAGATTTTCCCAAACGCGCTTGCCGGTGGCGGCTTCGAGGCAGCGGAACTGACCGTGGTTGCACACGCCGTAGATGTGGCCGGCTTCGAGGAACGGCGTGGTCATCAGCGCGTTCAGATGCGTGGTGTCCTTCTCGCTGATCTTCTGCGTCTGCCAGAGCACCTGCGCGCCGGGGCGCTGCGCGTCGAGTTTCAACATCAGCGAGCCGTTGTAGAACGACGTGACGAACAGCAGGTCCCCGAGCTGGCGCGGCGCGGTGATGGAGACGGCCTGACGAATCTTCGAGGGCACGCTCCACAGCGGCTTGCCGGTCTCCGGGTCGAGTGCGTTGACTGAGTCCGCGTGCCAGATGATGAGCTGCCGGCGTCCACCGTGCTCGATGATGACGGGCGGGGCGTAGCCGGGGTCTTTCGCGGAAAGCGAGCGCCAGAGTTCCTTGCCGGTGTCCTTGTGGAACGCGACCGCCGCAGTGCCATTGCCGCCGACGAGGCAGATGAGCTTGTCGCCATCGAGCAACGGGTGCGCGGCGAAACCCCACAGCGGCGTCTTCACCCCGAAGTCCTTCTTGAACGCGCGCGACCAGATGACTTTGCCGTCCTTCGCATCGAGGCAGAAGAGATGGCCTTCGGTTCCCAGCGTGAAGACTTTGCCTCCGCTTGCCACGGGCGTCGCGCGCGGGCCGCTGTTGTAGCTCACGCCGTAGGCCGCGTCATACTCGTGCTGCCAGATCGCCTTGCCGGTCGCCTCGTCGAGACACAGCACACGCTCTGAACCCGCCACCACGCTGAGATCGAAGGGGTCTTCGTCGTTCACCTTCGCGCCCTTGGCCACCTTGCGGTCCGTTACGAACAC